>NZ_JAHUWG010000007.1:0-449857 GCF_019219115.1 Pseudomonas sp. PDM28 | reverse complement strand
GGAAGAAGACAGGGATTGATTAATCGAACTATGATTTTTCATGGACTCGCCCTCGCTGTCGTTGGCTGTTTAGACTGCCACCGTGGCGCATTGACGCCTCGGCTTGGGCGAGTCCATCCAATTACAGGGGACCGCGTCCGAGTCCAAATCAGGGAAAGAACCGATCAAAGCGTCGGCAATTGCCCGATGCGGCCCATCATCTCGGTCACGATCTGCAAGTCCAACAGGAACTGCTCGGTCGTCTTGAACTCGTTGTCGTTGTGACCGGTGTACTTGACGTCCGGCATGGCCAGGCCGAATTGCACGCCGTTAGGCAGTTCATGCACGGACGTGGCGCCGGCGGAGGTGCCGAACTTGTGTTCCATGCCGAGGTTTTCGCTGGCCACCGCGAGCAGCGCTTTGACCCATTCACCCTCGGGGTTGCGGTACATCGGTTCGGCAATCGACAGGTCGAAGGTCGGGGCGATCCCGGTCTTCTTGCTCCAGGCGTCCAGCTTGGTGGCGATTTCGGACTTGAGCGCTTCTGGCGTCTTGCCCTTCGGCACGCGCAGGTTGACGGCGAGTTTGAAGGCTTTGTCATCCATCCCGACATACGTCAGGGACGTGGTCAGCGGGCCCATGAATTCATCGGCAAAACCGACCCCCAGCTTGCCGCCCAGGTAGTCCAGCCCCCAGTTGTCGGCGGCGTAGCGGGCAGCGTCGGTGAACTGGTTGTGCTTGAGCGCGACCTTGCCGTCGAGGCTATTGATGAAGTCGAGCATCCTGGCCACCGGGTTGACGCCGGACTCGGGCTCGGAGGAGTGGGCGGAAACGCCGGTGACCGTCAGTTTGACGTCCTTGCCGTCGACCTTGGCAGCCACTTCGAAGTTGCCGCCATTTTGCTTGGCGTACTCAGTGCCGGCCTTTTGCAGGCTGGCAGCCAGTTCGGCGGGCTTGTCGGTCACCAGGGTCGCGACCGATGTCGACGGAATCTGGTTGGTGGCCAGGCCGCCGGTCATCGAAATGATTTCTGCGCCTTTGCCCTCGCCAGCACGCTTGGCGAAGCTCGCCATGACGGTGCCGTAGCCTTTCTCGGCGATCACCACCGGGTAGCCGCCATCCAGCGCCAGGTTGTAGTTGGGCGTCGGGTTGCGCTCGAAGTAGTAGGGGATGGCGTCACCGGTGGTTTCTTCGGTGGTGTCGACCAGCAGCTTGAAGTTGCGCGCCAGCGGCAGTTGCTCCTCCTTGATGATCTTCATGGCGTAGAGCGCCACCACGATGCCGTTCTTGTCATCTTCGGTGCCGCGGCCATACATGCGATCGCCGACCAGGGTGACCTTGAACGGGTCGAGGCGGGTGCCGTCCTGCAGAACCCAGTTCTCCGGCGTCACCGGCACCACATCGGCATGGGCGTGAATGCCCACGACCTCATCGCCCTTGCCCTCGAGGGAGATCTCGTACACGCGGTTGTCGATGTTGCGAAAGTTCAGGTTGAACGCCTGGGCGAGGCCCTTGATCTTCTCGGCAATCTTGAGGAATTCGGGATTGTCGTGCTGGTCAACGCCGTCCACGCGCACGGTCGGAATGGCCACCAGCTCCTTCAGGGTTTCGGTGGCCGCGCTGCCGTATTTCACCCGGGCGTAAAGACCGAGCAAACGATGGATTTCGTTCTGCTGCTCAGTGGACAGCGTCTTGTTGCCGAGGAAGGCACTGATGGCCGGGCCGAGATCATCGGTTTTGGCGACATCGCTCTTGGCCAGGGTTTGCAGGAACTGGCGGAAATCCTTGACCGAAGCATCATTGAACGTCTTGAGGATGATCGCGCTCTGTTGCGGTGTGATGTTGGCGTGGGCAGCGCTGGTGAACGACGAAAGGCTGGCGAGCATCAGGGTGGTCGCAGCCAGGTGCTTGAATGAAAAATCCATTGCTGGGGGCATTCCTTTGCAGGCGGGTTGTAAGAAATATCTGATCGCTTGATCAGAAACATTTCAAAACTAACACCATGCGCGTGTGAAACGGGAGCCCTAGAAGTGGGATCTGTCGCACAGAAATGCAAAAGCGACGCAGAAACGAAAAACCGCTCTATCAGTGTTTACATTCCGCCAACACCACCTGGCAGGTATTCGGCGTGCCGCCCGATCGGCCGGCATAGCGGATGCAGTTATTCAGGGATTTCTGGCGAGCCATGTTCAGCGTGTCGCCCCAGGCGAGGCCACCTTCGCCGACAGTGGGGAGGGCTTTCGCATAGCAGGCTGAGCCGGTGTTCGAGGCTGAATAGCGAGCCGTGTTGGTTTTGCCTGAGCATCCGGCTGTCAGCGCCAGATTGGCGGCGAGCAGGGAAAGCAGGATCCATGACGAGCATTGGCGTGCAGTCTGTCCCGTCATTCCGGTTCCCCTGTATCAAGAGGCGTGATCAAGGTCGTGTCTATTCAGATTAGGCCTCTTTCAGGACATCCTCCACCTTCGGCTGGACCTGTCTCAATCAATACAATTATGTGTTTTTGGTATTACTGCTATCCGATTGGGTCTATTCATTAATTAATGCCTGGGCGGTAGTTTGCATCTCTGCGATTACACGTCGAGAGCCACTCATGACCCGGGATTCCATCCGCAAGTACGCACATGCCGCCGTCAGGGCGGGCACGCTCTGTCTCACCCTGACTGGCGGGGCGCTGGTGGAGGCTGCCGAGCGCAGCCCGCTGATCATCAAGGATCAAGGAAGCCTGATTGCCGGCGGGGGACTGATCACCCAGCCGGGTCGCTTTGATCCTTACAAACCGCTGATACCGGACGGCCAGACCTACCATGGCGACCATGTGTATGCGTTCTATCAGGTACCGGTCGATGCGCATCCGTTGCCCATTGTCATGTGGCATGGCGCAGGGCAATCGGCGAAGTCCTGGGAAACCACGGCCGATGGCCGCGAAGGCTTCCAGAATATCTTCCTGCGGCGCGGGTTCTCCACCTACCTGATCGACCAACCGCGCCGTGGCGATGCGGGGCGCAGCCTGATGGAAACGACGATCAAGCCAGTGCCGGACGAGCAACTGTGGTTCAACCAGTTCCGCATCGGACTGTGGCCCGAAACCTTCGAGGGCAGTCAGTTCCCCCGTGGGCCGCAGGCGCTGGAGCAATTCTTCCGTTCGATGACACCCAACACCGGCCCTTATGACATTGAAGTCGCCTCCGATGGCGTATCCGCGCTGTTGGACAAGACCGGGCCCGCCATCCTGTTCACCCACTCTCAGGGCGGTGGACCCGGTTGGATGACCGCGATCAAGAGCCAGCATGTGCGGGGCATCGTCGCGTTCGAGCCGGGAAGCAGCTTCGTGTTTCCCGAGGGCGAGGTGCCGGCGCCGATTCCCAGCGCGTTCGACACGCTCTCGGCGCAGGTCGTATCGAAGGCGCAGTTCGAAGCGCTGACGCATATCCCCATCCTGATCATCTACGGCGACAACATCCCGGACAAGCCGGTTCGTTTACCGGCACAGGACAGCTGGCGTGCCCGGCTCGAGATGGCGCGACTGTGGCGAGACACCGTAAACCGCCATGGCGGCGACGTGCGGCTCATTCACTTGCCGGAGATCGGCATCAGGGGCAACAGCCACTTCCCGTTTTCGGACCTGAACAACGTCGAGATCGCGGACCTTGTTTCGCAGTTTCTCGCCGAGAAAAACCTCGATTGATGCCGAGCAGGGCAATCGCTGCCGCACACCCTTGGAAACTGGAATTGTCAGGAGTATTCACAAGATGCGAACCACGCTGAAGGCCACACTCATGGCCGCCATGATCGGCATGTCCGGCGTTGACGCCGAGGCCGCGGACTACAAACACAATCCCTACACCCTGACCTACGCAGGCGCGCTGGTGAAGAACGAGCCGGGCAAGGTCAACATCCATCCGGTCACCTACAGACTCAACGGCCTGGACATCGCCGCCAACGTTTACACCCCGGCCAATTATGACGCGTCGAAGCAATACCCGGCCGTCGTCGTGGCGCATCCCAATGGCGGGGTGAAGGAGCAGGTCGCCGGCCTGTATGCCCAGCGCCTGGCCGATCAGGGCTACATCACGATCACGGCGGATGCGGCGTATCAGGGGGCCAGCGGTGGCGAGCCGCGCAACATCGACAAGCCCGCGTACCGCATCGAGGACATCCATGGCATGGCGGACTTCATCGCCCGCTATCCCGGCGTCGATAGCGCGCGACTGGGCTTGCTCGGTATCTGCGGCGGCGGGGGGTATTCGTTGAAGGCGGCGCAAACCGACAAACGCTTCCAGTCAATCGCGACCTTGAGCATGTTCAACTCCGGGCTGGTACGTCGCAATGGTTACCGGGACTCGCAACTGTCGACGATCCAGGAGCGCTTGCAACAGGCTTCGGCCGCCCGCGCGCAGGAAGCGGCGGGCGGGGAGGTGCTCTACGTTGGCGACTTCAGGCTGACCGATGAGCAGATCGCCAAGCTGCCGTTCGATCTGTATCGGCAGGGTTACGAGTATTACGGCAAGACCCACGCCCATCCGAACTCGACCTTCCGCTACACCCAGAGCAGCCTGCTGGACCTGATGAGCTTCGATGCCACGGACCAGATCGAACTGATCGATCAACCCTTGCTGATGATCGCCGGCAGCAAGGCCGACAGCCTGTACATGTCGGAGCAGGCGTTCGCCAAGGCCACTGGAACCCGGGACAAGAAACTGTTCACGATCGATGGCGCGACCCATATCGAAACCTATTGGGTGCCTGAGTATGTGGACGTCGCCATTGGCCAGTTGAACGCGTTCTACGCCAGAACACTCTGACTCGAAGGATCCTTCATCATGAAAAACACGCTTTTTGGCATCGCGGTGTGCGCCGCGGCGCCTTTTGCCGGCGCAGCAGGGGCCGACAGTGTCAGTGAGCCCAGGGCCGCCCAGCAGATCAGTCGGGCAGGCAGCCAGGCTTCGGTCGCGGGCCCGGCGGATTATTTCACCGGACAGGTGCGCGTCGATCCGTTGTTTCCTGCCACGGGCGAGAATAATGCGTCCGGTGCCTACGTCACCTTCGAGCCGGGCGCGCGTTCGGCCTGGCACACCCATCCTGCCGGCCAGCGATTGGTAGTGACCTCCGGTGTCGGCCTGACGCAAGAGTGGGGCAAGCCCGTGCAGGAAATCCATCCAGGCGATGTGATTGTCTGCCCGCCGGGCGTCAAGCACTGGCATGGTGCCGCTGCGACGAGCCGCATGACACACCTGGCCGTGACCGGATCGGTAGAGGGCAAAAGCGTGCTATGGCTGGAGAAGGTCACCGATGCCCAGTACAGCGTACAGCGTCCTGTTGCGCCACAATCCTTGCCTGCGACGCCACCCGTTTCCGAGACATTGTCGTCCAGGCAACAGGCCATCCCGTTGATTGCCGCCGCCATGGCCGCGAGCAATATTCCCCGACTCAATGCGGCCCTGAACCAGGGGCTTGATGCGGGGCTGACGGTCAGCGAGGCCAAGGAAATACTGGTGCAGCTCTATGCCTACAGCGGTTTTCCCCGCAGCCTCAATGCCCTTGGCGAGTTGATGAAAGTGGTCGAAGCACGCAAACAGCGGGGCATCGAGGATGTTGCGGGGCGCGAGCCCGGTCGCATCATTCCCGTCGGCGATGAGTTGCTGGCGGTTGGCAAGGCCAACCAGACGCGCATTGCCGGGGCGCCTGTCCAGGGGCCGCTGTTCGACTTCGTCCCAGTCATCAATCAGTACCTGCAAACGCATTTGTTCGGTGACATTTTCGAGCGCGACAACCTTGACTGGCAAAGTCGGGAGCTGGCGACCGTCGCGGCGCTGGCCGCCACGCCGGGCGTAGAGTCACAACTGCGCTCGCACATGGCCGCCAGCCTGCGGGTCGGCCTGACCGTCGGGCAATTGCGTCAGTTGACCCGGCTACTGGCCGATCAGGGGGATGCCGATGCAGCCAAGCGCGCCGCCGAGGCGCTGGACGCCACCCAGGCCAATCAGCCCGGATAGCGCAAGGCTTCGCGCAGCAAGGTAAAAGCCGGCGAGCTCTGCCGCCGGCTCGGGTAATAGAGGTGGTAGCCGGAGAACGGCTCGCACCAGTCCGTGAGCACGCGGATCAACCGGCCCTGCGCTACATGCTCCTGCACCTGGTCTTCCGGCATGTAGGCCAGGCCCAACCCCTGCAGGGCGGCCTGCAGGCGCATGGCAATGTTGTTGAACACCAGTTGGCCCTCGACGCGGACGTTCACTGGCTGGCCATTCTTCTCGAACTCCCACGAATACAGCCCACCGTGAGTCGGCATGCGCAAGGTGATGCAATTGTGCTGCATCAGATCGATCGGGACGACGGGCTTTGAATATCGGGCGAAATACGCGGGGGAGCCGACCACCGCCATGCGCATGTCGGGGCCGATGCGCATGGCGATCATGTCCTTGGCGACCTGTTCACCCAACCGTACGCCAGCGTCGAAGCCTTCGGCCACTATGTCGGTAAAGCCGTAGTCGACGATGATTTCGATGTTGAGGTCAGGATAGTCCGGCAGCAATTTGGCCAGTACGGGGTGCAGAACCGTGATTGCTGCATGCTCGCCGGCCGTGATCCGCAATTTGCCCGCCGGCTTGTCGCGGAATGCACTGAGCAAGGCCAGTTCGTTGTCGATCTCTTCGAACCTGGGGGCGATCACCCGCAGCAGATGCTCGCCGGCTTCAGTCGGCGAAACGCTGCGCGTGGTGCGAGACAACAACCGGACACCCAGTCGATCCTCCAGCTGGCGCATCGCGCGGCTCAAGGCCGGCTGCGACATACCCAGCCTGGCGGCGGCACGGGTGAAACTGCGCTCCTGTGCCACGGCCGAGAAGATCGCCAGTTGGTCGTAGCTTTCGACGGTCATTGATACGCACCTGTTATGAACCGGTTGCGATTATGCCATCTGAAGTGAGTAATGGTCCCAAGTAACCAAGGGCTCATACCCCTGACGTTCGACCTCTCGAGGGGGGGCCAGCACCGCGAGGCGAGCTAACGCTCGCCCTCGTTGTTTGGTGGTGCACACGTTCCCCTGTAGGAGCTGCCGAAGGCTGCGATCTTTTGATCCTGCTTTTGCGATCTGGAGATTTCTGAAGATCAAGATCAAAAGATCGCAGCCTTCGGCAGCTCCTACAGATATTTCGTAATCTGTGTTCCCCCGGGATTTCCAGAAAATCGACAAGTCCCGTCCTCAAGCCGAAGCCGCCTGCGCCGAGCCTTGTTGAACGAAGCGTTCAATCAACCATCGCGCGGCCGGTCCCGGTGGCAGATCCGTGCGGTAGATGACGTCGAAGGAATATCGGCCGCTTTTGTATTCCGGAATGTTCAGTTGCACGAGTCGGCCGCTCTGCAGATCTTCCTGGACCATCGGGGCTGGCATGTTGCCCCAGCCGATGCCTTCACGCAGCAGCATGTGCTTGGCGCCCAGGTCCGCCAGGCGCCAGGTGCGGTTGCTGAGCACGGCGAAATCCTTGTCCTTGGTCAGCACCGAACGGTCGGACAGCACCAGTTGCGTGAACTCTCGCCCGGCGCCCGGAACATTCGAGTCGCTCGATGCCAGTGGATGATTGGGGGCGGCCACCGGAATCAGCTCGACACTGCCGACGCCCATTCTT
Organism: Pseudomonas sp. PDM28; assembly: GCF_019219115.1. Taxonomy (NCBI): domain Bacteria; kingdom Pseudomonadati; phylum Pseudomonadota; class Gammaproteobacteria; order Pseudomonadales; family Pseudomonadaceae; genus Pseudomonas; species Pseudomonas sp. PDM28. The sequence goes on along the minus strand of NZ_JAHUWG010000007.1, from coordinate 442,255 downwards.
TCGATACCGTCGATGCCTTCATTCATGGGCCCACTGACGCCGATGATCGCGCCACGGTTGATCACCAGCTCAGTGACGGCGCCGAGGGCTTCCATATGCAAGTGCAGGGCAACGGTCGGGAATTCTTCGCGAAAGGATTTGAGTGCGTCCACCACGCGATCGGGGGGAAGCATCACATCGAGTACCACGTGAACCTCGGCTTCGAGCCCCTGGAGCAGGCCCTTCACTTTGGCGCGCAATCCATGAATACCGTTGGCGATGGTCCTGGCTTCGGCCAGCACGGTACGGCCGGCATCGGTGAGCTGGGGTTTGCGGGTGGTCTGACGGTCAAACAGCGACACGCCGAGCTGCATTTCCAGATTGGCGATCGAGTAACTGATGACCGAGGTGGCCCGGTGCAGTTTTCTGGCCGCTGCGGCAAAACTGCCGACTTCGACGACCGTCAGGAACACGCGCAGTTGGTCCAGTGTCGGTGTTCCGGGGTCAGAGATCATGCCAATTTCCTCGAACGTAATGGCCAATATTATCCCGGTACATCGTATAGCGTCATGCATCCGCCCGGTGTGCTGGAAAAATGAAACACCAGGCAGATAAGCGCAAAACCGCGACAGGTTGAACAAGGCTCCTAAAGAGTGGCGAACCGTGATCGGCGACAGTTGAGTCGTCGAAAGCGACACCCCGCATACGTTCAGGCGTATGCGCAGCGGCTGGAATGGTTCAGCTGCTCTCTTGCCAGGAGAAACGAAATGACTGATTTTATGCCTACCCCCAACGAAATCGCCGGCAAAGTCGTGATTGTCACGGGCGCCGCCAGCGGTATCGGCCGTGCCATCGCCGAGCTGTTCCATGCCCGTGGCGCCAAGGTCATTGCCGAAGACATCAACCCTGAAGTGAACGCCCTAGAGCGTCCGGGCCTGGTGCCATTCGTGGCCGACATCACGGTCGATGGCTCGGCGGAAAAAGCGGTTGCCCTGGCCGTTCAACACTTCGGCAAGCTCGATGTGCTGGTCAACAACGCGGGGCGGATCATCTACAAGCCTCTGGTCGAGATGACGCGCGAGGACTGGAGCTGGCAGATGGAGACCAACGTGACGGGTGCGTTCCTTCATTCCCGTGAAGCGGCGAAAGAAATGATGAAGCAAAAGTCAGGCGCCATCGTCAACATTGCGTCCTATGCCTCTTACTTCGCGTTCCCGGGCATCGCGGCCTACACCGCATCGAAAGGGGCCCTGGCGCAACTGACCCGAACCCAGGCCCTGGAAGCGATAGAGCACGGTATTCGGGTCAATGCGATTGGCGTGGGCGACGTGGTCACCAATCTGCTCAATCACTTCATGGAAGACGGCCCGGGCTTCCTGCAAGAGCACGGCAAGTCGGCACCGATCGGCCGTGCGGCTTCGCCCGATGAAATCGCCGAGATCGTGGCGTTCCTGGCCTCCGAGCGCGCCAGTTTCATTGTCGGCTCGGTGGTCATGGCCGATGGCGGCATGAGCATTCCCGTGGGCAGTTGATTGGCCGGTTGTACTGGCGGCACGGCGAGCGCCGTGCCGCGTTTTCATTTGCGGTAATGACTGGGCGGGACGCCGACCTCCCGTTTGAATGCCTGGGAAAAATGGCTGGCGCTGCTGTACCCGACCTCAAGTCCCGCATCGATGATGCTCATGTCGGTTTCGATCAGCAGTTGCCTGGCCTTGGTCATTCTCAGCCTGATGAAGTAGCGCGAGGGTGAAAGTCCCGTGGCGCGTTTGAACAGGCGGCTGAAGTGGTACTCGCTCATCCCGGCTGCGTCGGCCAGATCCCCCAGGCAAAACGTCTCACCCAGCGACGCCTCCATCGCAGTCACCGCACGCTTGAGCTTGAAGGCCGGCAGGGCGTTGCGCTGAACGATGTTATCGGCTTGCGCATCCAGATAGTGGCGCGCCAGGTGCACGGCGATGCACTGGGCGATGCCTTGCATCAGCAGCGGGCTGGTTTCTCCCCGGGATTGCAGTTCGACCCTGAACTGTTCGAACAACAACGATAAAGTCTCGTCACGCCCCCCGGATATTTCACGCAGACAAATCGAACCGGTGACGTGTTTGCCGGTTTCCTGGATCGCTCGTTCCAGCAGGGGCAGGCCGATGTAAATGTGCATCACCACAAAGGGCTCCGCACTGGTCACTTGCCAGCGCATCTCGTAGGGCATGGCGCTGGTGGTGAGGAAAAAATCCCCCTGTGTCACTTCACTCGCCCGCCACGCTTCGCCTGCCTCCCGTTCCTCAATGGTGGCGCTCCCGGAAAGTACCCAGACGATCAGCGGCTCAGCCACGGCGGGAACGATAACGCTTTGCTCGATCCGCTCGCGGGTAAAGATCTGCACCAGCACATCGTTGGAAAAAACCTCGTCGGAGGCGGCCAGGCGCTGACCGCGAATGTGGGCCTCCAGGCCTGTTGCAGACGTTCGCTCAGCGGTTTGCACGATTGAGCTCCCTTTCGATGGGGTGATTGGCTTGTCTATTTTATCGAATCTAATGATCTAAATTAGTCGGCTATTCAGATGAGCTGTCCAGGCGCAACATTTCCTCAACAGGGCGGTTCATGTCGAATCGCAACCCATTGAAGGAAATGCCTCATGACGACTTCCGCAAACATCGCTCATTCCGCCACCGCTGAACAGAGCCGTTCCGACTTCACCCAGGCCTCGGCCTCGTTGATCGGCCGCGTACTGCTCAGTGCAATCTTCATCCTCTCCGGTTTTTCGAAACTGGCCGCTCCGGCCATGATGGTCGGCTACATCGGCTCAGTGGGTCTTCCGCTTCCGCAATTGGCGCTGGCGCTGGCGATCGTCGTTGAAATCGGTGGTGGCCTGGCACTGATCGCCGGTTACCGCACCCGCACCGTTGCCGCTGTGCTGGCTGTGTTCAGCGTGTTTACCGCACTGGCTTTCCATAACGCCCTGGGCGATCAAAACCAGTTCATCCACTTCTTCAAGAACATCGCGATGGCGGGTGGCCTGTTGCAGGTCGTGGCCTTTGGTGCCGGTCGTTTCAGCCTCGACGCCCGCCGTCGTTGATACCCCCGCGCTGCGAAGGCCAGCCCCTCGCAGCGCAATGTTCTTCTCCCTTATTTTTTTTGATAGTCGAGACCTCCATGAAAGCCATACGCGTGTACGAATACGGCAGCCCTGAAGTTTTACGTCTGGAAGACATTGCCGACCCGGTGGCCGGTGCCGGTGAAGTGCTGATCGATGTCGCTGGAGCCGGGGTGAACCCGATTGACTGGAAGATCCTCTCCGGTGCCATGAAAGCGTTCATCCCTTTGCCACTGCCCTTTACCCCGGGGGTTGAAGTGGCCGGTACCGTGATCGCGCTGGGGCAGGGCGTCACTGAATTCAACCTCGGCGATGAAGTGTTCGGCTTCATCAACATCGTCGGGGGGTATGCGACCAAAGCCGTCGCCCAGGTTGCAAAACTGGCGCTGAAACCCAAATCACTCAGTGCCTTGCAGGCCAGCGCTGTCCCCGCCACGGCCCTGACGGCCTGGCAGGCCCTGACCGAACACGCGGGTGTGCAACGTCGACAGAAAGTGTTGATCCACGCCGCGGCCGGGGGCGTGGGCAGCATGGCCGTGCAGATGGCCAAGTACCTGGGGGCTGAAGTCTACGCAACGGCCTCCGCGCATAATCATGCTTATCTGAAAGACCTCGGCGCTGATTACACCATCGACTACAGCACCCAGGCATTCGAAGAGCTGGTGTCCGGTGTCGATGTGGTACTGGACCTGGTAGGTGGCGACACACAGACCCGTTCGTTTGCGGTGCTGAAAAAACACGGCGTGCTGGTATCGCCCGTGAGCCTGCCGAACATGTCGCTGGCCAACGACTACGGTGTGACCCCGGCCAACTTTGCGACTCGCTCCGATGGCCGGCAGCTTTCGCTGATTGCCGAACTGTTCGACAAGGGACACCTCTGCGTCGACGTCGAGGCATTCCCGTTGAGCGAAGCCAAAGTGGCGATCGAGAAAAGCATGGGCCGGCATTTACAGGGCAGGCTTGTCCTCGACGCAACGAAGTAAGGTGTTCCCCGACAGGATCAGGCAAGTTGTCAGAAGGATCTGACTAACTGGCCGACCGTCGTTATTCCTAATCTGGACTGGCAGCGAGACACCGCTCTCGCGTCACCAGACACTCAAGTGAGGGAATAGGGTCATGTCGAACATCTCGAAAAAAATCGTTCTGATCACCGGCGCGAGCAGTGGTATAGGCGAGGCGACAGCGCGCCTGTTGGCCAGCAAGGGGGCGCATGTCGTGCTCGGGGCACGTCGTACCGAGCGCCTCGAAATACTCTGTGGCGAGATCAACGCGAGCGGTGGAGTCGCTCACTTCCAGGCATTGGATGTCACCCGCCGAGACGACATGCAAGGGTTTGTGGACTTTGCGTTGAAGCTGCATGGCCGGGTCGATGTGATCGTCAACAATGCCGGGGTGATGCCGCTGTCGAAACTCGAGGCGCTGAAAGTCTCCGAGTGGGACCGGATGATCGACGTCAATATTCGCGGGGTCTTGCACGGTATCGCGGCCGGTTTGCCGCTGATGCAAAAACAGCAATCAGGCCAGTTCATCAATATCGCCTCGATCGGTGCCTACACCGTCAGCCCGACGGCGGCGGTCTACTGCGCGACCAAGTTTGCCGTGCGTGCCATCTCGGAAGGGTTGCGCCAGGAGGTCGGCGGGGACATTCGTGTCACGGTGATTTCCCCTGGGGTTACCGAGTCCGAATTGGCCGAGAGCATTTCCGATGAAGGCGGGCGGGCGGAGATGCGCGAGTTCCGCAAGATCGCCATCCCTGCAATGGCGGTTGCTCGTGCGATCGCTTACGCCATTGAACAGCCTGCCGATGTGGACGTCAGTGAACTGATTGTCCGCCCGACCGCCAGTGCGTTCTGAACGGAGGACTTGAACATGACGAGGAAAAAAACCGCTGATCAGGATAAGTACGTTGGTCTGTGGGTCACGGCAGACGGGCTCATCCGCCATGAACTGTTACCAGGTGGCCGGTACGATGAAGCCCGGGGCCGCAAGACCAGTGCCTACCAGGGCCGGTATTGGCTGGAGGGTGACCATATCGAGTACGTAGATGACACCGGCTTCACGGCTGACGGGGAGTTCCGCGACGGGATTCTGTATCACGCGGGCATGATTCTTTACCGCCAGATGTAGACGCCTGACGCCGCAGTGGCGGGTGCTCATTCGACTAAGAGTGAGCACCGCCGCCATCGGTCATTGCGCATTGCGCCCGTTATGCGTGTACCGACCTCACCACTCGCCTCACATGGCTCAACAGGTGATCGACATCCTCGGCGGTGGTGGCGAACGAGGTGACAAAACGCACGATGTTAGGGCCCCAGCGATCATGGTAGAAGACGAACCCGGCCTTCAGCAGTGCATCAATCACGGCAGGGTCCAGCCGACAAAACAGGATATTCGCCTCGGTGCCACCCAACACTTCAACGCCGCTCAGCCCGGCAAGCCCCTGCGCCAGGCGCTGGGCGGCATCGTTGGCCTTGCGGGCATTGCGCAGCCAGAGATCATCGGTCAGGTACGCATCGATCTGCGCCGAAAGAAAACGCATTTTGGAGAAGAGGTGACCTGCACGCTTGCGGCGGTACCTCATCTCGGTGGCGAGCGAGGCGTTGAACAGGACGATGGCTTCCGCCGCCAGCACGCCATTCTTGGTGGCGCCAAACGACAGGGCATCCACGCCGGCCTTCCAGGTCATCTCTGCCGCCGAGCATCCCAGGGACACCAGGGCGTTGGCGAATCGGGACCCATCCATATGAAACCCGAGGGACGCCGACTTGCAGATCTCACCGATGGCCGCGATGTCGTCCAGGGTGTAGACGCTGCCAACTTCGGTGGCCTGGGTGATGCTGACGCAGGCGGGCTGGGTCGTGTGCACGTCACCCAGTTTTTCGCGGGTGCGCTCACGCAGTCGGTTGATGTCCAGCTTGGCCGACGGGCCGTCGATGGTCATCAGCTTCGCGCCGTTGGAGAAGAACTCAGGCGCGCCGCATTCGTCGTTGTTGATGTGACTGGCGGGATGGCAATAGATATTGCCCCAGGGTGGCGTCATCGCGCTCAGGCACAGGCCGTTGGCGGCGGTGCCGGTGGGCACCAGTAAAACATCCACGTCGCGCTCGAAGATCTCGCTGAATTTGCGCTGGACCTGCGCCGTCAACTCGTCGCTGCCATAGGGGCCCGCCTGGCCCGTGCTGTGTTTGGCGAGGGCGTGTGCCACCTCCGGCGATGCGCCTGCGATGTTGTCACTTGAAAAACCCAGGGCGGGCGCTCTGTTTGTTTCACCGTTCATCATCCGGTTCTCGGTTGCGCAGGCGAAGGTGTTTCGCCTGGATTGGCGCATCCTAGGGAGAGGGACGGTTGTCGCGCTTGTAAAAAATTGACGCTCGCCTGATGCGACGCCCTAAGTCCTGTAGCGCGAGGGGGCGACGCCGAATGCCTGGCGAAAGGCGCGGTTGAAATGGCTCTGATCGTAAAAGCCGACGGCGTGGGCGACATCGATGATCGATTGACCGCTGCGCGATAGCAGGCCACACGCCCGTTCCAGACGCAGCCGAAGCAGCCACGCGTGCGGCGTCATGCCGATGGTCCGCTTGAATTGCTTGAGGAACGGGAATCGGCCCAGACCGCACAGTCCGGCAAGATCATCGAGCGTGATGCGCTGATCGATGTGACTGAAACAATAGTCCCTGACGCGCGACCATTGCAGGGCTGAGAGCGATCCGGGAATGCTTTCGGGCGTGAGTGCCCGTGACTGGCGCAACAGGCGTTCAAGCAGGGTGATCCATTGCGTCTGCACCGCGAGGCTGCCGGGGCCAACGGCCTGCTGCATCGCTTCGTGCAGCCCGCGCAGGTTGCCGACAAGCCGCGCGTCCTCCAGCAACACACTGGTCAACTCAAGTTCTCTCGGTTGACCGCTGATCTCCTCGGTCATGTCCGCGATCAGTGCCTGCGACAGGCGGAACGTCTTGAGCGTATAGGCGCCGCCGCCTTCAGACGCGCCATCGTGAATTTCACCCGGCGGCATCAGGGCAATGCGTCCCGGCCCCAAAAGAAACGACTCGCCTTTCGAACGATGACGCTGGATGCCTTCGGTGACAAAGCCAATGTGGAAATCGAGGTGGTAATGGCGATCGAAGCCGACATCGGCAAAACGTGCGGAACCCAACACCAGACCTGGTACTTCGGACACGTGATGGTACTTGGCATGCTCAGTCATGGGACCCGTTCAACAATCGGCGAGGAGGGCAGGGGCGCACAAAGTCTAGGTGCTCACGCGGTTCAGATCCATGGGGTGCCAGTAACGGGGCTGGTTACCGAGGCTCCTGCGGTGCGTCTGCCGTATTCATCTTCCGGATCACCAGCCCGATGAATGCCGATACCGCCAGCGGTAACTGCCGACGGCTCGGATACAGCACGTTCAGGCCATAGCCTTTGGGCTGGTATTGCGGCAGCACCGGGATAAGCGCTCCGGTCTCTACCTCGAGCCTGGCCATCACCGGCGGCAGCAGCGCGATGCCGAGCCCGGCCACGGCGGCCTTGCGCAATGCCTGGGCGGTATTGCCGCTGAAGCGCCCGGCAACCTGCACTTCTTCCTCGCCCTCGGGACCGACCAGGCGCCAGGTGGCGTGGCCGCCCGGCTGCGCGGAGATCACACAGTCGTGGTCCGCCAAGTCCTGCAGGGTGCGGGGGGCGCCACGCGCCGCGATGTAGGCCGGACTGGCCACCATGCCGACGCTGCGCGGATCAAGGATCTGGCGCCCGACAAAGCCGGAATCGCGCAAGGGGCCGCCGCGAAAGGCGACGTCGATCTGTTCTGCGATCAGGTCGGCCTTCGCATCGCTGAGCACGAAATCGAGCCGCACGCGCGGGTGCTCGGCCAGAAACCCGCTCACCCATTCCATCTGGAAAAAGTCGAAAAAGTCGGCGGGAGCCGCCACCCGTACCAGCCCGCTGGGTTCGTTGCTGCCGGTCATCAACGCTTGTCCCGCTTCGAGCAGACCCTCGACGGCTCCCACGCAACGCTCGTGAAAGCCTTGGCCGGCACTGGTGAGCGTGAGCTTGCGGGTGGAGCGTTGCAGCAGCCGTGTGCCGAGGTGCGCTTCGAGCTGCTGGATGCGGCGACTCAGGGTATTGGGCGGCATGCCGAGCCAGCGCGCCGCCTCGGCAAAGCTGCCGCAGCGGACCACCTGGACAAACATCGCGATGTCGTTGAGGTCGAGCATGGTCGGTCATTCCTGACATGGGTGGACGAGTTAATTCCAATTGTACCGGCTAATCAAGTAATCGGCCTCGCTCTATTGTCTGGGGTATCGGGCCGCGAGGCCTCCTGTTTAGAGTGATCCTGATGAACGTTCAGCCACAGCCTTACAACGCGGTTGCTCCGAGCACTGCGCGTGAAACCGACTCCTATCGGGCAATCAGCTACCGCACCACAGGCAGCGGACATGGCGCTATTGTCCGGTTGATGAGCCCCGGTGATCTCGGCCAGCTGATCAAGCCGTTTGTGTTCCTGGATCTGTTCGAAGGTGAGAGCTCATTCATCAACGGCATGCCCATGCACCCGCACTCGGGCATCGCCACTGTCACCGTCATTACCGAAGGCAACCTGCGCTTCGAGGATGCAGATTCGGGCAAGGGCATGATCGACTACGGCGGGGTCGAGTGGATGCGGGCCGGAGGCGGAGTCTGGCACGGCAAGGAAATGTCGGTGGGGACATCGAAACGGATCCAGGGTTTTCAATTGTGGGTGGCGCTGCCGCCAGCGTTGGAAAACGCCAGTGTCGACAGCCAATACCTGGAGTCCAGCGCGATGCCTGAAGTAGGGCCGGCGCGGGTGATTCTCGGCACCTATCAAGGCGTTCAGAGTCCGGTCCGCGCTCCCGCCGGCATGAATTATCTGCTGGTCACGCTGCGTGCCGGGGAATCCTGGCGCTATGTGCCGCCCGATGGTCATGAGTCGTTGTGGTTGAGCGTCAGCCGCGGATCCCTTGGCGCGCCCGGGGTGGTCATGGCGGGAGAAATGGTAATCTTCGAACCCGGTAGCGGTGCCGTCACGCTCAAGGCCATGCACAAGGATACGGTCTTCGTGATCGGCTCGGCGTTACCCCATCCCCATGAACTGGCACTGGGCAACTACTCGGTGCATACCAACCCGCAAGCCTTGCGGGCAGGGGAGGCGAAAATCGCCGAGATTGGCGCCCGGTTGCGTGAGTATCTGAAAAAGCCCGACGGCTCAGGCAGCGTGCCGGTTTTCAAATAACCCGGATGTGTGCCTGGCCGTTCGAGAGCCGAAGGGGTGATCGCTAAAGACCACTGAACAGGCTGATGATCACGGCGTTGACCAGGTCAATGAAAAAACCACACACCAGTGGCACGATCAGGAAGGCCTGGTGCGCTGCGCCGTACTTCTGTGTCACGGTCGACATGTTGACGATGGCTGTCGCCGTGGAGCCGAGGGCGATCCCGCCGAATCCGGAAGCGATCACGCTGGCTTCGTAATCGCGGCCCATGAAGCGGAAGACCACAAAATACGTATAGGCGACCGTCAGCAGAATTTGCAGGGTCAATGCACACAGAATGAACAACAGCGCGCCGCTGAGCTGCCATAGCTGAAGCCCCATCAGGGCCATGGTCAAAAACATGCCCAGGCAGATATCGGAGATCAGCGACAGACCCAGGCTGGCACCGCTCCAGCTTTTCAGGCGTTGATCACCCACAAAGGCCAGCACAAGGTGGTGAATGACGATGCCCGCGAACAGGCAGCTGACAAATTTCGGCAGGGTGACGCCGGCATCGACCAGCAGCAGGTTGAGTCCATAGCCGAGCATCAGGGTCAGGTTGAGCCACATCCACGCCCAGAGCACGTCGTAGTAGTCCAGCGCCTTGCTCGGTTGTTGTTCGAGAATGCCGACTTCCAGCTCCGCATCCCTGGACGGCGTCAGTTGATAACGGCGTATCAGTCGGTTGGCGATAGGACCGCCGATGACGCAAGCGGCAATCAGGCCGACGGTGTTGCTGGCGATGCCCAGTTCATGGGCGTTACTGATGCCCAGTTTCTCGACGAAAAGCGGTGCCCAGGCCAGGGTGGTGCCCACTCCGCCCGTGAGGGAAATGGAGCCCACCATCAGGCCCGCCTTGGGATCCAGCCCGAACGCCTGGGCCACACCCATGCCCAGCGAGTTCTGCAGGAGAATGAACACAGCGGCGAGTAACAGCAGGATCAGCAACGGGCGCCCACCCTTGAGCAGTTGGCGCATGTCCGATTTCAAGCCAATACCGGCGAAGAAATAGAGCAGCAGGGTGTCGCGAACCTGCAGATCGAATTCGACCTGGATATTCAGGCCGAAGTAGAGCAGGGAGGTTACCGCCGCACAGACGAAGCCGCCGACGACCGATTCGGGGATGCAGTACTGACGGAGAAAGTTGTTGTGCTGGACGAGGGTTTTGCCGAGGAAAAGCAGGAGGATGGCAAGGGTAAAACTCACGAGGCCGTGAACCTGGAAGAGCTGTGAAGTCATTTAAGGCCTACCTAAAAACTGATCAATCATTATCAGGATTCGATCATTCAATGTTTAGACCTGGATCAATGAACGGTCGATACAGCGAATGCCAGCCTTGCTCGTCCAGATAGCTCCGATCATCAGCTACGTCTGTGCGCCAGGAGTGATGACAGCCTAGCCTGAATGGGAAAACCCACCAGTATTGGCATAGGCCGCCATCACACTCTTGATGGCCAATCAAACAGCGGAGTCTAGCGCTTGATCAGGGAAATCTTCGTCCCCTCGATACTGACCCCCGCCATCAACCCTTGCTGGTCGAAGATGAACGCGTAGGCATCGTCTTTCAGCGTCGAGCTGGACAGGTTCTTCGCAATCCCCTCATCGACCACGACAACCGTTGGTCCCACACCGATTTCCCAGCCCTTGGTTTCGGCTATGTATTTCACGGCTTTGTCGGTCATCAGGAAAACCGCATAGCCGTACGACTGTGCGCCGGCCTGCAACCCCCATGAACCGCTGACGGAGTTGTAGTAATTGTCGACTGTGGCGCCTTTCATCAGGACGCCTTCGCCGTAGCTGCCACCGAACACAAGGCCCGCCTTGATGATTTTCGGGAAAACCAGCACCGCTTTGGCTTCGTGCGAGATTTTTTCGGCAAAAGGATGGGCCTTGTAAAGCAATTGCAAGGCTTGTTTGGCATCGGCATTCAGATCCTCGGCGGTGGCCGCTCCTGCAGTGTTCAGGAAACCGGTCGATGCCAATGTTGCAGTGGCGAGGAAGAACGAGAGGAAGAACCGCATTGATTGAGTCATTTGCATACTCCGCTGAGGGAGCATTGGATGAGAGCAGCGGCAGGCGCCTGCATTTGGCAGGAACTGAATCCGCTGAGGTTATCCGGCGCGCCCTGAAATGTGTGAATTCAAGCTTCGCTTTTGTATGAAGCAGGCTCGTAATCACCTGTCATTTGCGATGCCATCAGATGTTGTGACCACTGCGCAATGGCGGTGTTCGTTCGCAAGGCTTTTCTTTGGGGGCCTGTCGAGTAAAAAAGGTGTGCGGTAGAACAATTGTCAAAGTTCACGCCGGGGAAACCATTAGTATTTCAAAATGTTTCCTCCGCTCGCCGGAGATAACAGATTTTCAAACCCTCCTGCCCCGCAACCCCCGAGCCAGCCGTGTAGCGGCATTGGACGGTTGGCGAAGACTGCGGAACACCCGTCTGCATTGGCGATAAACGGCGAGGCCCAATGGCGCACTTGTGACCCCTTGGGTTTGTCTAATTTTCTCAACCCGCTGTAACGCAGTTAACGCTTACCATTTCCTTTAATGGAGGGTAATACCATGGCTGTTATCAATGGGACTGAACAAAGCGACTTCATATTTGGCAACCCCGAGGATGATCAGATCTTCGGCCTGGGTGGCGACGACTTTATCCTGGGTGAAGGAGGTAACGACACGATAGAAGGGGGGGAGGGCAACGATGAACTCGTCGGTGGTGACGGCGATGATCTCCTTCGCGGTGGCGCCGGACTCGACAGTCTTACGGGCAGTGTCGGTGCCGATACCCTGACCGGGGGCGCGGATAATGACGCTTTCAACTGGTTTGTCGGCAGTGGCGTGGAATCCTCTTCCCTGGCCCGCGACACAGTGACCGACTTCCAGGGGGCCGGCGTTGCCGGTGGTGACAACCTGCTTCTCTCCGCGAGCAACCGCCTGGTTTTCGAGGGGGCTCGCCCCACGGTACCGACGCTGGGCGCTTCGCTCGGTTTCGGTGGCAACGGTTTTACCGAGGTGTTCTATGCCGTAGGTGCCGCCAGCACGCTGCTGTTCGCGGACTCCAACGACAATGGCGTGCTCGACGCCAGTGACTTCTACGTAGAGTTGACGGGACAGCACAACCTCACAAGAGCCGATTTCGGCACCACGGCCTTCGTCGTACGTGGCACCGAGGGCAATGACGTGATCAACGGCACCCCGGACGCCGATACAATCTTCGCGCTCGGTGGCAATGACGTGGTCAACGCCGGCAACGGCAATGACATCGTCGACGGCGGCGCCGGCAACGACGTCCTCAACGGTGGCGCGGGAATCGACCGGCTTACCGGGGGGCTGGGCAATGACACCCTCAACGGCGGCGATGACCGCGACCTCATCACGGGTGGCGACGGCAATGACATCATTGATGGTGGCGCCGGCAATGACACGACGCTTTCCGGCGGTAACGGCACTGATATCGTCAATGGCGGTGCCGGCAACGATACCCTCGACGGCGATGCCGGTAACGACCAGTTGTTCGGTGGTGTCGGTAACGACGACTTCTTTGGCGGCGAAGGTAACGACCAGATCTTCGGCGAGGACGGCAACGACGAACTGTTCGGCGATGCCGGCAACGACCAGCTGTTCGGCGGCAATGGTGACGACGCACTCGAAGGCGACGCCGGGGCAGACCAGTTGAACGGCGGTGCCGGCAATGACGAGTTCGAGTTCTTCCTTGGTTCGTTCAACCCCAGCTCGACCTTCGCGACCTTCGATACGGTCCAGGACTTCCAGGGCGCCGGTGTGGCCGGCGGCGATACGCTCGAGCTGAACGATGAGTTCGTATTTCGTGGCCAGGTCACGCTCAATCCACAGCCTGGCGCGGTACTGGTCGGCGGCGGCAACGGCATCACCGACCTGTTCTACACGGTCCGCCAGGGCAACACCTGGCTGATAGCGGACGACGATGACAACGGCCGGCTCGACAGCACCGACTTCACTGTGAACTTCCTGGGCGTCAACAACTTCACGGTGGGCGACTTTGGTAACAATACCGAGTTCGTCACGGCGGGCACCGATGGCAACGACATCATTGTCGGCACCGATGGCGACGACAAGATCTTCGGCCTCGGCGGCAACGACCAGTTGTTCGGCCAGGCAGGAGAGGATTTGCTTGATGGCGGTACGGGGGACGACGTGCTGCTCAGCGGCACTGGCCTGGATAATCTGTTCGGCGGCGAGGGTAACGACACGCTCACCATCGAGGATTTCGGCAGTGCCTTCGGCGGAGCCGGCAACGACCTGGTGATCGGCAGCAGCGCCGAGTTCGCCTTCCAGACGACCCTTGAGGGCAATGAAGGCAACGACACACTGCAATCGGGCAGCGCAGGTGCCTTCATGATTGGCGGCACCGGGGAAGATCGGCTGGTGGGCAGCGCGGCGGATGACTTCATGGTCGGCAGCGTCCAGTTCGAACCTGGCCTCGATGCAGACAGGTTCCAGTTCGGTGCCCTCTGGGGGACGGACACCATCGCCGACTTCGAGGACGGCACTGACCTGATCGACCTGAGCGCCAGCGGTCTGACCTTTGCTAACCTTACCGTTGGAGAACAGTTCGGCGAGGCCGTCATCAGCGTCACGGGTCAGCCGGGGGTGGGAACCATCACCTTGAGCGGCGTGCCACAGGCCGCCATCACCGAGTCGGACTTCGCCTTCACCTGAGTGAGCGACGCATGCTCACGCCGGTTGAGGGCGTGAGCATGCCTCAGGCCGGGCGACGGGCCCCTTCAAGCGCCAGGGAGACAGCATGACCGTCAAGCGCATGGACAACATCGGCATCGTTGTAGAAGACATCGACGCTGCCATTGAGTTCTTCACCGAACTGGGCCTTGAGCTCGAGGGGCGCGCGCCCATCGAGGGCGACTGGGCAGATGGCGTCACAGGATTGCGCGACATGCGCGTTGAGATTGCCATGATGCGCACGCCGGACGGTCACAGCCGGCTCGAAATTTCCCGATTCCTCGCACCCCCCGTGGTCGCCGATCACCGCCGCGCCCCGGTGAACGCGCTTGGTTACCTGCGAGTCATGTTCACCGTGGAAGACATCGACGACACACTCGCCAGGCTCCACACACACGGCGCAGAGCTCGTCGGCAACGTGGTCAGGTACCAAGAGACGTATCGTCTGTGCTACATCCGCGGCCCCGAAGGCATTCTCATCGGACTTGCCCAGGAGCTCGGGCAGCACGCTTCTCGATGAGCACCTGCGACAGTTGCTGAGCGTCACCACCGGAGCGGTTGCAAACGCGAGATAACTTGGGTGCCTTGCATATCGCTGATCTTAACGATTGAAACTCAGTATTAACCTGGTTGGCTTGTCGGTTTTATTATTGATTTTCCAATAGTTAAACAGTCGGTTTTTGCATTTGAAAGAGTCCGATGCTGCATAAAGATCTAGCAGATATCGCATATTGACAGGTAGTTAAGTCAAAACTACCATCCGGCGTCATGAGCTTCAAGGCAGCTAATAACGGGTATCTTGCATTTGCTCCGATACCCGGGTGGAAATATATATTCATGTGCTGTTATGTCTGCAGTATTTCTGAATATCGAGCCTGTAAGATTCAAACTCAATGTGCGTCAAGGCGAACCAAAGTGAAAAAGTCACTCATCCTGTTGACCCTGCTTGCACCTCTTATCGCCATTGCTGGTGAACCTGATCACCTGGCCATTTGCGACGAGCTCAAGCCAGATATCACTCGTAGTTACGGTGTGCACAGTTTGAAGTTGGTGGATAACGGTAGTTCATACGTGTCGGGTGAAGGGGTTGTGCTTTGTGTATATGACGGTATTGTCCAGAAGTTCTACGCTGATAGTTCTGTCAGGGTTATGGCAACACTGAATGTTGCCAGCAATAAATACCGCGTCCTGTTCTAGTAGTGGGTTGTTACTCATGAGCTGGAAGTTCTAATACATTCTCTGCTGATTATTGAAACCATGCTCTTTCATCAGGCGTTCCAACCCGACTTGTTGAATATTACGCTCTGCCCCTTAACCTGGTGAGTCCAACGGCTTTCGCATAAAATCTGGCGCGCGCGGCCAGTGAGTTTTTTTATCAGGTAAAGGAGCGCAGAATGAGCAGCCCGGCGTTCGAATGAAGTGCCGCTGGCGGGGCTGGCGTGTGGTCATCTCGAGCACCAGGGGTAGGGACTCTCTCGGCGATGATGAGCGCTTGCTGACGACGGCAAGGGCTGGAGACGCGCTTTGAAACCATTCTCGCTCAGACCTGGCGCCTCAACTCTGGACATGTTTCTTCAAGCGTGTCTGCCACGTCGTGACGCTGTTCCGCCAACCTTGACGGACAAAGCGGTCATCCCGGGCATTCCCAATGCTCGCTACAGGCTGGACCACGACCTGACACCTTTCATTGAGGATGCGGTTCAGTCCAACAAGCGTGAGAGCGAGGTGCTCGCCAAGGCCGGGAAGCCGAACCATATCCTTCCGCTGGCCAATATGCTGGCGGTATCCGGTGGCGGCGATGCGGGCGCCTTCGCAGCGGGACTGATTGCGGGATGGACGACGCACGGGACTCGCCCCCGGTTCAAGGTCGTCACCGGCATCAGCGCGGGTGCCCTGGTCGCTCCGTTCGCTTACCTGGGGTCCGATTACGACAGCGTGATTCGATATGTCTCCAACGCAATCGGGCCCAAAGACATTTTTCATTCGCGAAACGTATTAACCCGTTTTGCCAGCGACGGTATAGCGGACAGCAAGCCACTGTCGCGGCTCATCGCAAAGTACGTCACGGCACAGATTCTTGCGGCGATCGCGACGGAGTATGCCAAAGGACGAATCCTGCTGATCGGCACAACCGACCTTGATTCGGGCCGGCCCGTCACCTGGAACATGGGCGCGATTGCCGCAAGCCAGGCACCGGGAGCGCTCGACCTCTTTCGCAACATCATGCTCGCGTCAATGAGCATTCCCGGTGCAGTCTCACCCGTCATGATTGATGTGGACGTTGACGGCAAACAGTTCCAGGAAATGCACGTGGACGGAGGGGTTATCACCCAAGTGTTTCTTTACCCGCCCAGCACCGTGATGGCGTTGAGTAAAGCCACCGGAGCACCGCTGCGATTCGACCGTCATTTCTATGTCATTCGTAACGGGACACTGGAGCCGCAGTGGGCCGGGACCAAGCGCCGCACATTGAGCATCGGCGGCCGGGCCATCAGCGCCTTGATTCAAACCCAGGGGATCAGCGACCTGGAGCGTATCTACCGTATGGCGCAACAGGATGGGGCGGATTTCAATCTTGCGTACATTGGCTCCGACTTTAACTTTGCGCACGATCGGAAATTCGATGGTGAGTACATGAAGCGTTTGTTCGATTACGCCTTTCAACTCAGCGCGAAGGGCTATCCGTGGCATAAATTGCCGTACCTGGAAAACGCTAAACGATGAAACAACTGTGTCATCAAGCGTTCAGATTTTTTCCGGGGAAACCACCCACACGCTGCAGGGCAACTTGTACAGCAGGTGTTCCACCGTGCTGCCAACCAGCCGCTCCATGCCGCGATGACCAATGCGCCCCATGACAATCACATCGATGTCGCAGGTCTGCGCGTAGCTGGACAGCACCTTGACCGGACTGCCCATGATCATGTGCTGGTGCTCCGCAGGGATACCGTTGCGCTCAGAAAGTTCGCGAAACGCATCAGACTGCGCCTCGAACAGCGACTTGGCTTTTCCCGATGAGAAAAACGCCGATCCATTGCTGAAACCGAATTCGTCCGCACTGATGCTGGAAAGGTCATGGGCGTAGATCACGTCCAGTTCTGCATTACAGGTGCTCGCCAGTTTGGAGGCCTCGCGCAGAATGCTGTCGTTGAAGCCTTCGTATTGCTCATCAGAATGAAAAGGGTCAACGGCGGCGACGATCTTGCGCGGTAAAGTGTTGTGCGAATGACTGACAAAATGCAGGGGCACCGGGCATTCACGTAGCAGGTGGATATCCAATGGCGTAAACATCAGGCGTGACAACAGCGATTCGTGTTCCAGTGCCTTGATCAATACGGCCATTGGCTGTTCTTTGAGATGAATGAGGATTTCCTGCAAGGGCCTTTCGACCCAGACGACTTCCGTGGTGACGTGCACACCGATCTTGCGCAAGGGGCGGGCCTGGTCTTCGAGCCACTGACGATGGCGCTCGACATAGCCCAGCCGCATCTGTTCCAGCGCCTGTCCATTGACCATTCCGGCAGTCGCCAGCCCTTCAAGATAATCAAACGCCACGATGTGCAGGGCAGCACCTGAGGCCTTGGCCAAGGCAGCAGCCCGGTCGAAGGCGGGGCTGTTTTCCATCAACGGCGAAACGACCAGCATGAAGCGTAATTGATCGGACATGACAGATCTCCGGTAGGTAATCGCTTGCCCCGATGGCTGCGGTGTTATTGGGCAGTGAAGCCTTGAACCTAGCCTGCCACTGTTCAGAGCGCCGGGTTTGATCTTTGTCAAATCGAAGGGAAAGGATCGTATTGCCCGACGTGCGGTAATCCAGGCTTCAACCCATGACCAAATTGTTGACCATTATCAATCTTTCATCCGTCTCCCCGGCGCAGTCTTTGGGCTCTTACAGACCTTGGCTTACATAAGAAAAGGAGGATCACCATGGCAACCATGAGAGCGGCTGTTTTCGTCGAAAAGAACCGAATCGTACTGGAAGACAAGCCCGTCCCTGAAGTCGGACCGCTGGACGCATTGATCCGTATCACCACCACAACTATTTGTGGCACCGACGTACACATCCTGCGTGGTGAATACCCTGTGGCCAAAGGGTTGACCGTGGGCCACGAGCCGGTGGGCGTCATTGAGCGGCTGGGGTCGCAGGTACGCGGTTTTATCGAAGGGCAACGGGTGATTGCCGGTGCCATCACGCCCAGCGGGCAAAGTTATGCCTGCCTGTGTGGCTGCGGCTCCCAAGACGGACCAGACACCCGCCATGGCTTTCGCGCAACCGGCGGCTGGAAGTTCGGCAACATCATCGATGGCTGCCAGGCCGAGTACGTGCTGGTGCCGGACGCCCTTGCCAATTTATGCCCGATTCCTGACGAGCTCAGTGACGAGCAAGTTCTGATGTGCCCGGACATCATGTCTACCGGGTTTTCGGGGGCCGAACGAGGCGAGGTGAATATCGGCGATACCGTTGCCGTGTTTGCCCTTGGCCCCATCGGCCTGTGTGCGGTCGCGGGTGCGCGCCTCAAAGGCGCGACGACGATCATTGGCGTGGATGCCGTGGCCGAGCGGATGACTGTCGCACGACAATTGGGTGCGACCCATGTGGTCAACTTCAAGGACGGTAACGTAGTCGAGCAGATCATGGCGCTTACCGATGGTCGCGGTGTCGATGTGTCCATCGAGGCACTGGGTACCCAGGGCACTTTCGAATCTGCCCTGCGCGTACTTCGTCCGGGTGGTCGACTGTCCAGCCTCGGTGTTTACTCCAGCGATCTGCGCATTCCCCTGGACGCCTTTGCCGCAGGGCTGGGGGACTACAGCATTGTCACCTCTCTGTGTCCGGGCGGGAAAGAGCGCATGCGTCGCTTGATGGCAGTGGTGCAAAGCGGTGGAGTGGACCTGTCGCCGCTGGTGACCCACCGTTTCAAACTCGATGATATTGAAGCGGCTTATGAATTGTTTGCGCACCAACGGGACGGAGTGATGAAGGTCGCGATCACCCCGTGAGGGTGTCCTCGTTTACTCGACGCTGTACGGAGGTCTCTATGATCATTGATATCACGGAGAGACCGGCAAGCCATTGCTGGGTCGTGTGCATGGATGCCTTGCAAGTGAACTTCTACACGCTGGGAGAAGCACAAGCTTTCGTTGGCCAACTCAAGGCGCGTATCGAGGCGCCACATGTCTGGCCAAGTGGTACCGGCCGGGCAGACGGCACAAGACCGATGCCTGACTGTCAAACGGCTTACTCCAATGGCAAACGGGTCTGCGTCGAGCGTGTGGAGTAACAACGTGGACCAGTGCGGGACGCAGTTCAAGCAGATGACGATCCAATGAACGGAGCCATTGGGCTGACAGGAGCAGCCGCAGCGCTGGGGATTGGCATGCTCATCGGTCTTGAACGCGAACGGCGCAAGGATCAGGGCGAGACCCGCGCTTGTGCCGGTTTACGGACGTTCGCCATTACGGCGTTGTTGGGTCAGCGGCGGGCGCTGTTTCGCCGCTAACGTGATCCCGGGCCACGTGTTGCTGACCCTGGCGTTGTGAGCGGGGATGGGGTTGCCCTGAAGGATATCGCGCGCTCAACTGATAAAAATCAAGTGGTCGGAACAAGGAGCAATCAATCTGTGGTTCTACTCCCGGATTGAAATGGCCGCGTGCCGAGGTGCCCCATGACGCAATCTCAGCGTTTACTCTTGATCGCTCCTTCAGCCATGACTCGGACACCGGCATTCGACCGGGCTGCTGCGCTGGCGCTCGCGATGCAATTGCCGTTGCACATCGTGGCGTTCGGCTATTCCCAGGCACTGGCGGTGGCCGGGTTGTTCGCCCCGGAACAATTCAGTAGGGCTCGGGAGGGCTATCTGCAAACCCATCGCCAATGGCTCGTGGATCAGGCCGGATTGATGAGCAAGCAGGGTGTCGAGGTCGCCAGCGAAGTGGTGTGGGTACAGCATCCTTATGAGGAGATTCTGAACTTCATCAATGAGATGCCGCTAACGCTGATCATCAAGGACGCCGAGGAAGAGTCGGCGTTCAAGCGAGTATTTTTTACACCGCTGGATTGGCAGCTGCTGCGCGATTGTCCTGTGCCGGTGCATCTGGTGACGACTGCGCTGAATGCCCGACCACGCAACGTGCTGGCCATCATTGATGTGTTGCGCGATGAAGATCAGGACCCTGTGTTCAACGACCAGATTATCAACGCCGCGGCGAAACTGGCGGCGGTCTGTGATGCCAGTCTTGAGTTGCTGCATGTGTATGACTGGACGGCTATATATGTCCAGGACATGGGCATTGGCGCATTGCCGCTGGCCAGCGGGATCCATGAAATGTTGGGAGCGGCTCAGCATGAGGCATTTGCGGCCATCGCTGAACGCCACGGCGTGTCACCGCAGCGTCGTCACTTCATAGTGGGGGCACCCGTGCCGAGTATCTGTGAATTCGTCTCGGACCACCGTACCGATGTGATTGTCATGGGCACGGTACAGCACAAGGGCCTGAGCAAATTAATCGGAACCACCGCCGAGCACCTGCTGCATCGGGCGCCGTGCAGTGTGCTGGCGATCAAGCCGGGAAGAATGCTGCAATCCTGAGGGCTGGATCGCCCCGCGACGAACCGGTGGCCGGAACATCGCGTAGCGTTTGTTCTACAGGTAAAGACGATGGATCACCTGACGGCTGTCGTCGGGATCATTGTGCGTCTCGAATCCGAGCGCCTTGGCCAGGTCGCGCATGGGGGTATTGCTGGAGGCGTCCACCGAATACATCTGGCGAAAGCCGTTTTTGCGCGCCGCCTTGATCAGATGCTCCATCAACAACGTGCCCAGCCCCAGATGCATCCATTCATCAGCGACCGTGACGGCACATTCACACTCATGCTCGCGGGTGGCCGCGTAACGGCTGATGCCGATCTCGACCAGATCCCCTTTTTCATGGACCAGGGCGACATAGGCCACACGCTGTTCATTGTCCGTGTCCATCAACTGATCGAGCATCGCAGCGCCGGGTTCGCTGATCTGCGCGAGAAAGCGCATATGACTGGATTCGGGAGACAGCCGTTTGATGAAAGCGTATTCACGGTCGCGATCCTTCTGCGCCAGTGGTCGGATCAAAACGTGGCGACCGTCCTTGAGCGCTTCTATCCAGTATTGGCCGTCGACCGCGGCATAGGTGGCCGCGGCCCGATCGTTGTGGTCTTTGACGGTAAGCATGGGGTGTTCCTCCAGTGCGGTTTGCAAGATTGGCATGGGGCAAAAAATTCGCGTTTGAGTTCTTTTCTACTCCGCTGGCGACGTTTGAATCTGATCTGGATCAGACAGCTGTGCCGGCGGCACCGGTTTGCGTGGGCTTGATGTAAATCAAACCGCGCCAGGTGATAGAGCGCAGTCTTGAAAACATCCCGGCACTGTACGACCGGAGTCGAACGGAGGTGTGTGATGGGGCAATATCAACGTTTTCTGCTGATCGCTGACCAAAACCTGCATCAGTCTCCCGCCCAGCTGCGTGCCGTCGCCTTGGCCAAGGCAGCCGGGGCCGTACTGGATGTGCGGGCCTTTGTCGAACCGGCACCGGTGGTGCATTTATGGCAAGAAAAAGTCGATGACGCAGAGCAACAGCGGTATTTGCGTCGCTACCGCCGCTGGGAGGCCGAAGAGCTCGATCGACTCAGCGACCTGGGGCTGCAGGTGACGGTCAAGGCCGTCTTCACCACCCATGCACTGCTGGATATCTTGAAGACGGTCGAGGATCTCAAACCCGACCTGTTGATCAAGGATGTAACCCTTGAGCCTGTGCTCAAGCGAGTGTTCATCACCCCGCTTGATTGTCACTTGTTGCGTGAATGCCCGATCCCCGTGCATCTGGTCAACCACGTTCGTTACAGCTTGCCGCACCGAATCGTGGCGGCAGTGGATCCGTTCGATCCGTCGACACAATTGAGCGGTTTGAACGACACCATCATTCAGACGGCCAACGTCCTGGCCCTGCAATGCGATGCGCCGTTGCACCTGCTTTATGCCTATGACCTATCGCCTGCTTTCAACAGCGACGCGCCATTGGCCGGGGGCGGTTGGGGCGTGGATCTGAGCGAAGAGCTGCGTCAATCCTTGCACCAGGCGTTTGTTGCACTGGCGGATCGCTACGGGGTGCCACCGGAGCGACGGCATTTCGTCATGGGACTGCCGGTGCCGGTGATCAGTGAGTTTGTCGAGCAATACCTGGCCGATGTCGTGGTGATGGGGACTGCGAATCGGGTGGGGCTCGATCGGTTGATCGGCAGTAACACCGAGCGGGCGCTGTACTCTGTGCCGGGCAGTCTGTTGGTGGTCAGGTCGCGTGCCAGGGAATGAACGCTATCGCACCGTTGAACTGACCTGTGCGCAACAGCGCCAGCCAGCACCATGGCACGCATGAAGATTCTCCAGGCTTCAGGTGTCAGTGGAGGTTGCGATGGCAGCCCACGTTCAGTTGCTTGAGCCCGTCCATGTTCAGGATCTTGACGTCGCGGCCGTTTATTTCCACCAGTCCCTGGTCACGCAGGTGCGCGATGCCCCGACAGATGGTTTCAAGGCGCAGGCCCAGGTAGGAGCCAATTTCCTCTCGACGCATTTTCAACACAAAGCTGGTGGACGAATAACCGCGGGTATTCAAGCGCTGCGACCAATTGAGGAGAAAAGCGGCCAGGCGTTCATCCGAGTTCATATTGCCCAGCATCATCAGCATGTCGTGATCGCGAACGATTTCCCGGCTGAGGATTTTGTTCAAGTTGTGCTGCAACGAAGGCAGTTCCCGGGCAAGTTTTTCCAGGTGAGCAAAATGGATGGGGCAGACTTCGCTATCTTCCAAAGCAACGGCATTACACGCATGCAGATCGGTGCTGATGGCGTCCAGACCGAGCATTTCGCCGGGGATCTGGAACCCTGTGACTTGCTCGCGACCATCGACCGACAGCACGCTGGTCTTGAACGAACCGATTCGCACCGCATACAGCGAACGCAACGGGTCGCCCGCGCGGTAAAGCGTTGCGCCCTTTTTGACTTTGAATCGTTGCACGATCAGTGTGTCGAGACGTTCGATTTCCGGACCGGTCAGGCCAAGCGGCAGGCACAGCTCCAGGACGCTGCAGTTGGAACATGCAGACTTGAGGTTTTGACTTTGAATCTGCACGGCTTCAGACATGACATGTCTCCCCACGGATAGGATCAGCATACGCGCTAGCAGCCCAGGCCTCCCTTTGTTCCAACATATAGTGGATGTAATAGACGAACGGGTGAAAGCCTCGTTGCCTCTGCTGGACCAATGCCCAATGCCTGTGCGTCATTCAGTCAATGCGCACTTTCTGAGCGTTGATGTAAATCAAGTCATGCGCGCTGCAGGCGCTCAGAATCAAGAAAAACCTGTTGGTGGCCTGATCCGCTAGCGGAGAAGTTCAAGAGCGATTTTTCGTGTGCCGGGCAACTGCAGGCACATGACGTCCAGGCTGAGCCGAATATCCACCCCACGGGAGAATTTTCATGAGCCAGTATCAACGCCTGTTACTGATCATCAACCCGGCGTTGCGCCATTCCTCAGCCATTAATCATGCAGCGGCGCTGGCCAAGGCCAGCGGTGCAAGTTTGCATATCGCGGCGCTGACCCCTTCGTCCAAATGGTTATCGCTGCTTGAAGAGGGCGATCGAGAATCGGGTCGGGAGCGCTACCTGCAGGACCATCGCGGCTGGCTTGAGGCTCAGGCGGAAAATTTGCGTGGCAGGGGGATAGAGGTGACCACCGAGGTGGCCTGGGCCGAGGACATCAAGCAAGACATCATTGAACACGTCACGGACATGCAACCCGACGTGTTGATCAAGGAGGTTCAGCATGAGTCCGCGCTCAAGCGGGCCTTCTTCACTCCGTTGGATTGGCATTTGTTGCGTCACTGTCCGGTGCCGGTGTTTCTGGTGGGCGGGAGCAGCTTCGTTTTGCCTCGCAAGGTAGTAGCAGCGGTCGAGGTATCGGATGTCGAGTCTACCGACAATGAACTGAACGACCGAATCATCAAGCAGGCTTGCAGCCTTGCGATGCAATGCAACGCCGAGCTGCATTTGCTGTATGCCTGCGATATCTCGGCCGCTTTTCTGGCGGACATGGGCGGCCTGACCCTCGCTGACCTGACCCACGCACTTCGCAGAGACCTGGAAACGTCGTTCATTGAGTTGGCAGATCGGTTCGGAGTGCCCTCCGATCGTCGACATTTCATTGAGGGAAACCCGGTGAAGGCGTTGAGTGAGTTTGCCGATGAACACAATGTGGATGTGATCGTGATGGGCAGAGTCCAGTCCCATGGTGTGGGCAAGCTTCTAGGCAGCACGACCGAGCATGTTCTGTATCAGGTGCCATGCTGCGTTCTGGCGGTCTAGATCCTGTCTGTACAAGGCTTGATCCAGAACGTCAGTTCGACAGTTGAATCTGATATGAGTCAGAAAGAGATTATTTGCGCTTCCAGTACTTTTGCATTTCCAGAAACAGGAAGGATGCGGTCCATGTGATGAGCACCAGCCCGGTAAGGGCTTGCAGACCGGTCAAGTATTTGAGGTTGCCCACGGGCGAAATATCGCCGAAGCCGATGGTCGTGTACGTCGTAAAGGAAAAGTAAACGCAGTCCATCAGCGAACCGTCGAAGTTGCCCGTCAGGCTGCCCCATCCCCCTGAGTGCACCATCAGGTAATAGACCAGCGCAAAGCACCAGACCTCTATGGCGTGGGCCAGGAGGGCGCCGAATACGCCAACCACGATTCTGAAGCGGTTCCACACCTTGAGCCGGGGCAGCCAGTCATTCAGGCGTAACAGGCATTCGTAGTGGATCACTACGGCGATGACCACCACCAGCGTATTGATCAGCGTGACTGCCAGCATGGCAAATCTCCAGCGATAGGGGAGGCGGTGCATCAGCGTAGTTCTACGTCAGGAAGCCGGAAAATCGTTGAGCTGAATCAACAAGGGTTTAAGTCATCGAAAGCCAGTCGCTCCGTTAACGATAGCTGTTGATTAGTTGATAAAAGTCAGATCCCCCACGGTACAACGCCAAATAATCGAACTGCCGCTTTCCGGTCGCAACAAGTCGACAGGACTTTTTGCTGGCTGCAGTCATGAGTTCGCTCGAAGTAACAAACGTTTGACTCAAGGCTCGACAGCCAGGCGGGTTTGCACTCAGGCAGGTTTCAGGGCGAGGTATGTGATGCTCAAACTCAAACGCATTCTATTGATAGCCCCCAGCGAAATGACCCTGACCCCGGCGTTTGAGCGTGCACATGCCTTGGCGGGTGCAACCGGTGCCTTGTTGCACATTGTCGCGTTCGATTATGTCCAGGCCCTGGCGGTAGCCGGTCTGCTTGACCATGACGCGATGGCACAGGCACGAGAAGGCTATCTGCAGGTTCACCGTCATTGGCTGGAGCAGCAGGCCCGGTTTCAACGATGCAGCGGCATACAGGTGACCACCGAAGTGGTCTGGGCCAGGTCGAGCCTGACAAATCTGCTGGAGTATGTGAACGACTTTCTTCCGGACCTGGTGATCAAGGACACCCATTATGTGCCGGATCTTGACCGCGCCTTTCACCGGCCTGTGGACTGGCGACTGCTACGCGAGTGTCCGACCCACCTGCACCTGGTGACCAGCGCCAAAAATCCCAAACCCTTGAAAATTCTCGCGGCGATCGATCTGTCCCATCTGGAGGAACTCACTCAGGGATTGAATGACCGAATACTCGACCTGGCCTCTACTCTGGCGGCCAGTTGCGGTGCGCAGTTGCACTTGCTTAACGTCAGTCGTTGGTCAGAGATAAGCGATGCGCCGATGAGTGTACCGACTGGCAGTCTTGATGAGAGTTTGAGAGACGCTATCGAGGATGCCCAACAAGAGGCGTTCGATGTGCTTGCCGAGCGCTACTGCATCAAGGATGCCCACCGACATTTATTGACGGGCTCCCCCCACAAGGTAATCGCGCGGTTCGCTCAACAGCATGCTTTCGACATGGTGGTGCTGGGCACGGCTTATCACCATGGGCCTGAGGGCTTTATCGGCGATACCGCCGAGAGCGTGTTGAACCGGGCACCGTGCAGTTTGATGATCGTCAAGCCAATATCGGGGGGCGGGATGTAGGAAGGCGGGAATCGGGAGGGGTTTTTCACGCTTTGAGTGTGGTCGTGTATTCGCCAAACCCCGGAAACGACAAAGCCCTGAATAATCAGGGCTTTGTCGTATAAAGATGGCGGAGGCGATGGGATTCGAACTCATGGACCTGTTACAGTCGACGGTTTTCAAGACCGTTGCCTTAAACCACTCGGCCACACCTCCGTTTGCGTTGCGGGCGCCATAATACCTGAATGAAACACACTGTCAAACTCTCTGCATAGCTAGTTACAGAGTGTCTGTTATGATCTTTGCGACTGAACGTTTCAAACCAACAGGAGTGTCGCCATGCGCGAACAGGATTACGCAGTTAATAACAGCGTGCAGGCTGAGCAGCTAGAGGTTAGCCGCGTCCTGCGCAACACATACGGCTTGCTCGCCCTGACCCTCGCATTCAGCGGTGTGACAGCCTACGTTGCCCAGCAGATGCGTGTTGGCTACCCGAACATTTTCGTGGTGCTGATCGGCTTCTACGGTCTTTTCTTCCTCACCAACAAACTCCGTGATTCGGCCTGGGGCCTGGTGTCGGCATTTGCCCTGACCGGTTTCATGGGTTTCCTGCTCGGTCCGATCCTCAACCGTTACCTGGGTATGCAGGGCGGCGCTGAAGTGGTCAGCTCGGCCTTCGCGATGACCGCGCTGGTGTTCGGCGGCCTGTCGGCCTATGTGCTGATCACCCGCAAGGACATGAGCTTCCTCGGCGGTTTCATCACGGCAGGCTTCTTTGTGCTGCTGGGTGCGACGCTGGCGAGCTTCTTCTTCCAGATCAGTGGTCTGCAACTGGCGATCAGCGCAGGTTTCGTGCTGTTCTCCTCGGTCTGCATTCTGTTCCAGACCAGCGCCATCATTCACGGCGGTGAGCGCAACTACATCATGGCCACCATCAGCCTGTATGTATCGATCTACAACCTGTTCGTCAGCCTGTTGCAGCTGTTCGGCATCATGAGCCGTGATGACTGATCGTCGGCCTTGAAGTAAAAAACCCGCTCAGGCGGGTTTTTTATTGCCTGGAATCCAGGGCTACTCGGTAATGACAATGCTGCCGTCAGCTTGCTGGCGGTAGATAGTGTAGGGCAGCAGCAAGGTGTCCATCGCCCCGGACACGACCACATCGAGTAGCACGACGGCGGGGGCGGGGCCATGTACCTGCGCATCCCGACCCTCTTCGAGGGGCGCGTTCAGCATGCAAAAGTCGTAGGTCACGCCGCTGTAGATTCGTGGTACCGCACCGCAGTAACTCTTTTGTTCCTTGAGACTTTTCGAGGCCACTTCGTCACTGCGCACAACCGTCTGAATCGTGCCACAACCCGCAAGCATCATTGCCACCAGTAGCATTACCTGAGTTTTCATACCGTCAATCCTTCGCCGGAAACCATCAATCTACTGCAGCCTGAAACAAATATCACTCACGCCATGGGCGGCAACCGGCGCTTGACCGGGGTTTTCTTGACGATGGCCGTATTGGTTTCAGCGTGGGTGTTGAGGCGGTCGAGCAGGGTGTCCAGTTGTTCCATCGAGCGCACGTGCAGGCGTGCGATGAAACAGTCGTCGCCGGTCACCTTGTCGCACTCGGTGAATTCGGGAATGGCCATGATTTGCCGCTCCACCTCTTGCAACTGGCCCGGCAACGGGCGAATACGCACGATGGCCTGGAGTTGATAACCGAAGCTTTTCGGGTCGATTTCAACGGTGTAGCCCTTGAGCACACCGCGCTCTTCCAGGCGGCGCAGGCGCTCGGCGACGCTGGGGGAGGACAGGCCACTGATTTGCGCCAGAGCCTTGAGCGAGCGTCGCGAATCTTGCATCAGGGCCGTGATCAGCACTTGGTCGATGTCATCGGTCATGGCGAAACCCTCTGTTAGGCATTTTTTCAAAACGGCCTTCATAAAAAAGGCCGATTCAGAGTTTAGCCTGCTTTTTGCTATGGAGTGGCGCTGTGGTGCATTGGCATACTTTGGCCACAAACACAGGAGTCTGATGATGGACAAAACCCTACGCCGCGGTTCGTTTGAAATGACGGCCGCCATGCTGATCTCCGGCACCATCGGTTGGTTCGTGCTGGTGTCCGGGCAACCGGTGCTGGATGTGGTGTTCTGGCGCTGCCTGTTCGGTGCCGGCACCTTGCTGCTGATTTGCGCCGCCTTCGGCTTTCTGCGCCCCGGTATTCTGACCCGCACCACGTTTTTGCTCGCCGTGCTCAGCGGGGTGGCGATTGTCGGCAACTGGGTGTTGTTGTTCGCGTCCTATTCCCGGGCGTCGATTGCCATCGGCACCGCCGTCTATAACGTTCAGCCGTTCATGCTGGTCGGGCTGGCGGCGCTGTTTCTCAACGAAAAGATCACCACGCAGAAAATGCTCTGGCTGGGCGTGTCGTTTCTCGGGATGCTGGCCATCGTCAGTGCCCATGGCAGCCAGGGCGAGAGCGGCAGCGATTACCTGACGGGCATTGCCCTGGCATTGGGCGCGGCGTTTCTCTATGCGATTGCCGCGCTGATCATTAAGCGTTTGACGGGGACGCCACCGCACCTGATTGCGCTGATCCAGGTCAGCACCGGCGTGTTGTTGCTCGCGCCATTCGCCAATTTGTCGACACTGCCGCAGGCGCCGAGCGCATGGGCCAGCCTGGTGACACTGGGCATGGTGCACACCGGTGTGATGTATGTGTTGCTGTACGGCGCCATTCAAAAACTGCCCACTGCGCTGACAGGGGCGCTGTCCTTCATCTATCCGATTGCGGCGATTTTCGTCGACTGGTTTGCCTTCGGCCATCGTCTGGAGCCGCTGCAGTGGATCGGTGTCGCGGCAATCCTGCTGGCCGCCGCCGGTATGCAACAAGGCTGGTCGCTGAAGTCTCGGCGCACGGTGACGCCGTAACCCGCTTCGCCGGCGTCAGATGTTCCAGTGCGGCGCGCTCCTGGCCAGGCGCTGGCGCATCTCGCCGATGTTGGCGGCCAGTTGTTGAGTCAGCAGGCGATAGCCATCCAGCCTGTTGTAGACCGGTGCATCGAGGCTGACCAGCGGCACCGCCATGGGCCGATCGAGACGCTGGGCGGCGCCTGATTTCAACGCCCGGGCCATGCCGATCAATTGCACGCGGATCTGTCGATGTTCGGCTTTCAATGCCGTTTGCAGGAGCGTCATGGCCTCGGGGTCATTGGCGTCCGGTCGGGTATTGCCAAGGATTTCCAGGGTGCTGACGCACATGCGCAGGTTGCGCTGGATGGCATCGAGCTCGGTCATGGAAATCTTCACTTCCTTGGACACCGATGGCATCAGTGAGCGCAGTTGCACCATCGCCGCATTCAGGCGCGTCATGAGCTTGAGGTGTTCGTCGGCAGTGATGGCCTGGCCGTCAATGATGCGCCCGTAGACTTTCGCGCAATCACGCAGGGCATCGGCCAGGTTGTAGCGCCAGGAATACACCGCGTACAGCGGCAGGGCGAAGGAAAACGCCAGGGCCAGGGCAATGCCGATCAGGATATCCACCCCGCGCCACAAGCCATCGGTGACCGGGTTGTCGCCATGCCCCGCGACGATGAACACGGTGATCGCCGACAGCAGCGCGGTGTAGCCGCCCTTGCCGATGGCGTGATACGAGAAGAACCCGCAGACCACCGACATCGCGAAATAGGTCAGCCAGGGCATTCCGAGCCAGGCCTGTTGTGCCACCAACGCCAGGCCGACACCGGCGCCGATCAAGGTGCCGATGGCACGCTCGGCGGCTTTCTTGCCGATGTTGCCGTGGTGCTGCAAACCGCCGATCACCACCAGCATGGTCACCGACGCCCATTCACCGTGGGGCAGTTTGATCCCGGTGGTCAGCAGGATCGTCGCCAGCAAGCCGAGCGACACCCGCACCGCGTGGATCACCCGGGCATGGCGGTAGCGCCGGTACGGGTCCAGCAACGGACGCAGCAATCGGCGCAGCAGCGGTGGCAGTCGATCGGCTCTGGATGTACTCAGGCTGGCTCTCCTCAGAAGATGTAGTCGGTGGTCAGGAAGCTCGAACTGCGGCCACTGATGATCTCGCTGATCAGGTCCTTGTTGGTCTCCTGGAACTTGGTGGCCACCAGCGTGCGGATCGAAAACACCCGCAGCGCATCATGTACCGACAAGGTGCCTTCGGCCGAGTTCTTGCGACCATTGAAGGGGTAGGTGTCCGGGCCACGCTGGCATTGGGCATTGAGGTTGATGCGCCCGACCTGGTTGGCAAAGGTGTCCACCAGCCGGCCGACCGCCACCGGATTGGTGCCGAAGATGCTCAATTGCTGGCCGAAGTCCGACTCCAATACGTAGTCGATCACGGTATCCAGATGACGGTACGGCACGATGGGGATGACCGGGCCGAACTGCTCTTCCTGATAAACCCGCATCTGCGGCGTAACCGGGTACAGCACCGCCGGGTAGAAGAACGACGCACGGGCCTCGCCACCGTTGGGGTTGACCACCCTGGCGCCTTTGCTCTCGGCATCCGCCACCAGTGCATGCAGGTAGTCGACCTTGCCCGATTCCGGCAGGGGCGTCAGGGCGACGCCACTTTCCCAGGGCATGCCGGGCTTGAGGTTGGCGAGCCTGGCATTGAATTTGTCGATGAAAGACTCGACCACGTCTTCGTGGACAAACAGGATCTTCAGGGCCGTACAGCGCTGGCCATTGAACGACAGCGAACCGGTCACCGCTTCACTGACCGCATTGTCCAGATCCACTTCCGGCAGGACGATGCCCGGGTTCTTCGCATCCAGGCCCAGCGCCGCGCGCAAGCGGTGGGGTTTGGGATGGAGTTTTTTCAGGTCGCTGGCGGCCTTGTTGGTGCCGATGAAGGCAAAAATGTCGATCTTGCCGCTGGCCATCAGCGCACTGACCGTCTCGCGGCCGCTGCCATAGATGACGTTGATCACCCCGGCGGGGAAACTGTCGCGGAAGGCTTCCAGCAGCGGGCGAATCAGCAGCACGCCGAGTTTCGCCGGTTTGAACACCACGGTGTTGCCCATGATCAGCGCCGGGATCAGCGTGGTGAAGGTTTCGTTCAGCGGATAGTTGTAAGGCCCCATGCACAGGGCGACGCCCAGCGGCACGCGACGGATCTGGCCGAGGGTGTCCTGTTCCAGTTCGAAACGGCTGGAGCGGCGATCGAGCTCTTTCAGCGCGTTGATGGTGTCGACGATGTAGTCGCAGGTGCGGTCGAATTCCTTTTCCGAGTCCTTGAGGTTCTTGCCGATTTCCCACATCAGCAGCTTGACCACGGCGTCGCGCTGCTCGCGCATGCGCCCGAGGAAGGTTTCGACGTGCTGGATGCGCTCGGCGACGCGCATGGTCGGCCACAATCCCTGGCCACGGTCGTAGGCGCGCACGGCAGCGTCGAGGGCGGTCAATGCGGTGTCGGCATCGAGCAGCGGTGTGCTGCCGAGTATCACTTGTTCGTCGCCATCGACACCCGTCAGGTACACCGGGCTGCGGACTTGGGCCAGTGGCCCGTTCCAGGTTCTCAGTACGCCATCGACCAGGTACTCACGCTGTTCGGTCTGGCCGTCGAGGCGGTACTTTTCCGGGATGTCGGCGGGGCTCGGGAACAGGTTCTGGAGAATATTGGCTGTGGTCATGTCGCTACCCCTCTGGATTGGGTGATGCACTGATGAATCGTTTTAGCAGACCTCAGCAACCCTTGTCATGACTCATCTCAGCGTTTTGCCGTTCGCGGATCTATCGGCGCCCTGCGTCATGGCCTCAGAAGCGCCCCTTGTTGGCCCCCAATGCCCTCAACCCGCCCGGGTGGAGTGCCTTAGTGTTGAGCTCTCCTTGAGCACAACAAAAAAGCTGCACCCGGCCAACCGGGCAGCCCATGAGAGGACAGCCATGCGGGCAAGCCGATTAACTGAAAAGCCTAGCCTTTGTTTGGCCTTGGCGGGGTGTGCCTTTGCGTTGCTTGCAGGGTGCGAAGAACCGAAAAACCCGCCGAGCCGTAGCGAAGCCGGTGCCGCGAGGCCCGCCGACGCCGAGCTGGCCCAGGTCTACGACAACAGCTGCAAGCTTTGCCACGCCAACCCGGCGGCCGGGGCACCACTGACCGGCGACATCAAGGCCTGGGCGCCACGGGTGCTGCAGGGCGCCGACACGCTGCTCGATCACGCGATCAACGGCTACAACGGCATGCCGCCAATGGGCATGTGCATGCAGTGTTCGCAGGAACAGTTCCTGGCGCTGATTGCCTTCATGTCCGGCCAGCAAATCCAATAACAAGAACGGCAGGGTGCGATTCATGACGATGGACCTGACACGGCGTCAGTTGTTGCAACGGGCGAGCGTCATCGGCGCCTTTACCGCGCTGGGCTCAGCCCCGGCGCTGGCCGAGCTGCTGCGCGCGCCGCGGTTGATTCCCTGGCGCAACTGGTCGGGCGGCCAGAGCTGCCTGCCGGCGGCGCGGCTGGCGCCCAAGAACCTGGATGAATTGACGCAAGTGGTGCGTCAGGCCCCCGGCAAGATCCGCCCGGTGGGTTCGGCGCATTCCTTCAGCGCGCTGGTGCCCACCGACGGCACCTTGCTGTCGCTGAGCTATTTCTCGGGGTTGCTCGATCACGATCCGAACACCCTGCAAGCCGAGTTTGCCGCCGGCACGCCGATGTCGCGCATGGGCACACCGCTCAAGGACATCGGCCAGGCCCTGCAAAACATGGCCGACATCGATTACCAGACCCTCGCCGGCGCGATCTCGACCTCGACCCACGGAACCGGCAAGCACTTTCAATCCTATTCGGCGCATGTCTGCGGCTTGCAGTTGGTGACCGCCGGCGGCGAGGTGCTGGATTGCGATGCCAATCGCCATCCTGAGGTGTTCAGCGCCGCCCGGGTGTCGCTGGGAGCGTTGGGCGTGGCAACCCGGGTGCGCCTGCAAAACCGCCCAGCGTATCGCTTGAGGGAGCGGCAGTGGATCGCCAAAACCGAAGAGCTGCTCGAAGACCTGGACAAGAACACCCGGGAAAACCAGCACTGGGAAATGCTCGTGGTGACCCATTCCGACTACGCCTTGTCGATCGCCCTGAACGAAACCACCGACCCGGCCACACCGCCGGTCCCGGCGGATGAGGAGGGCGGCAACGAGTTCGTCACCTTGATCGAGAAGATCGACAAGTACGCCAGCGACTTCCCGGACCTGCGCCGCACGATGCTCAATAACCTGCGCCACCTGGCCAGCTTCGATGACCGGGTGGGCGACTCGTTCGACATCTACGCCAACGTGCGCACGGTACGCTTCAACGAGATGGAGTATTCCGTGCCGGCCGAATACGGCCCGGCCTGTTTGCGCGAGATCCTCAAGCTGATCCAGGACAAAGACCTGCGCACCTGGTTCCCCATCGAATACCGTTACGTCAAGGCCGATGGCATTCCCTTGAGCATGTTCGAAGGCCGCGACAGCTGTTCGATTTCGGTCCACCAGCATTACCAGATGGATCATCACAACTTCTTCGCCGCCATCGAGCCGATTTTCTGGAAGTACAGCGGCCGGCCGCATTGGGGCAAGTTGCACACGCTGAACGCGAAGAACCTGCAGCCGCTGTACCCGCGCTGGCAGGAGTTCATCCAAGTGCGGCAGGCACTCGACCCCAGCGGCAAATTCCTCAATGCGCATTTGTCATCGATCCTGGGGGTGAGCTGATGGCCGTCAATCGCCGTGGTTTTCTACTGGGCACCGCAGGCGTCGGCGCCTTGTTGGCGGGTGTCGGGGCGTGGCTGCGGCCGGGTGACCGTGGTGCGCCTTACAGCGACTATTTCCGCCTGCTCAACCGCGAGCTCAAGGACCACGGGCCGATGCGGCCGGTGATGCTGATCGACCTTGATCGGCTGGATCACAACGTCGACGTGGTGATGCAATCGGTCAAGCGTGGCGGCAAACACCTGCGGCTGGTGGAGAAGTCACTGCCGGCACCGGGGCTTCTGGCCTACATCATCCAGCGCGCCGGCACGCAACGCCTGATGTCGTTTCACCAACCCTTTCTCAATCATGACGCCGTGCAGTTTCCCGAGGCCGATATTCTGCTGGGCAAGCCGCTGCCGGTGCGTTCGGCGCAGTTGTTCTATCAGTCGCACAAGGGGCCTTTCGACCCTTCGAAGCAATTGCAATGGCTGCTCGATACGCCGGAGCGTTTGCAGCAATACCTCGCCCTGGTTCAGGGGCTGGGCACGCGAGTGCGGGTGAACATCGAACTGGATGTCGGGCTGCATCGCGGCGGTATCAGCGACCTGGGCGTACTGGGGCAGATGCTGACGCTGATCAGCCAGCACCCGCAGCACCTGGAGTTCGCCGGGTTCATGGGCTACGACCCGTTCGTGGGCATGGGCGTGCCGGGGATTCTGGGTTCGCCCGAAGAGCTGTTCGCCAAGGTGATGGTGATCTATCAGCGCTGCGTCGATCTCACCCGTCAGCAGTACCCCGGTTTATGGCGAGAAGGATTGACCCTCAATACGGCCGGCAGCCCGAGCTATCGCATGCATGAGCAAGAGCGACTCAGCAGCGAAGTGTCGGTGGGGACGGCGATGCTCAAGCCCACTCACTATGACTTGCCGTCACTGGTGGAGCATGTGCCGGCCGCTTACATCGCCACGCCGGTGTTGAAAAGCACCGGGGCAGTGAACATTCCGGCGCTGGATGACAAATCCAGCCTGTTTTCCTGGTGGGACACCAATCAGCGCGAGACGTTTTTTATCTACGGCGGCAACTGGATGGCGGAGTTCGAATCGCCGGCGGGGTTGCAGAGCAATGGTGTGTATGGCCGCAGTTCGAACCAGGAGATGGTCAATGGTTCGGCGGCGGTGGGGCTTGGGGTTGAGGACCAGGTGTTCTTGCGGCCTGCCCAGACGGAGGCGGTGTTGTTGCAGTTTGGGGATTTGCTGGCGGTTCGGGGGGGGAAGATTGTGGATAGCTGGCCGGTGTATTCCTGAAGTATGTTGGTTGACTGTTCCGGCGCCTTCGCGGGCAAGCCCGCTCCCACAGGGGGGAATGCATTTCAACAGGGGAATGCGTTCCAAATGTGGGAGCGGGCTTGCCCGCGAAGGCGTCAGCTCAGTCAAAACGCATAGGGAATACTGACCTTGGCCCAAAGCATTTCCCCTTCAGGCCGGTTTTCCACGTCGAACTCCTTGGCCCAGCGAATCTCCGCGCTGGCGTACTTGAGAAAGGTCCAGTGCAGCGCCGGACCAATCGCAAACACCTGGCCACGCACCCCGTCGTTCACGTCCTGGCCGTTGAACTGCACGGTGTGGCCGAACTGTTTGTCATCGGTGGTTTGCTTGAGGTAGTAGCCGTTCAGCCCGAACATCAGGTCGTCGGTGATCTTGAAACTGGCCGAGTAGTCGATGTGGAAAATCTGCCCCGACTTGTAATCGGTGTCTTTGTTTTTCTCGTTGAAACTGTAGGTGGTCTTCATCGACACCTCGGTTCTGTCCGACGGTAGCCAGGTGAAGGAGAACAGCGGTTTGTAGGTGTAGAAGTTGTTGCTGGTGTTGGCCAGGCGATCGACGCTGTATTCGCCGGTCGGCACCGTGACTTCAATGGCGGCGCCGAGGGTCAGGTTCGGACCCATGTCCCAGAGAATGATCGGCGCGATGGTGGTGTCGCCCATGCCTTCGCGGGTGTCCTGCGGCAGGCCGAACACCGAGACTTCCTGCTTGAGCCAAGGCTGCGCGATGTAGCCGGCCAGCCGGCCGCCAAACACCCGCACCGGGCTGAGGTAATCCAGGCGCGGGATGACGGCCGTGGATTCGATCTCGACGTTCGGCACCTTGCCGCCGAGGGAGCTGATGTTCAGCTTCGTGGCCTTGTAGTGGTTGTAGTAGAGGTTGAACGCAACCATGTTGTCCGGAAGGCTGTCGGGCGAAAGCGGCAACATGAAAAAGCCGTCGGTGCCGGGGCCGATGTTGTCCACGCCAGCCTCGGTGGCCAGGGCCGGTTGCAGGGCGCAGACGCCGGCCAGGCTGATGACCATCAGGGGAAGTGTCGTGCGAGTCGCGATCATGGGTGTACTCATTATTATTGTTGGCGGGCTGTCCGGCATCCCTACGAGGGCCGCCCCATAGAAATAAGCTGTCCGCGCCCTGCAAGGCAGGGTATTGGCGGCCATTTAGGGGGACTTCTGCGGACAGCCTTTGAACGCTGTGCTAACTTCCTTCGACATAACCGGTTACAAAAATAAGAATGATGCTCGTCCCGGAATGTATGGCCCCATGCAAATGAAAGTGATCGATCCCACCTTTGAACTGGCGCTGGTGTCGCCGTTTCTCCTGCAAACCCTGGCCGAAGTCGCCGAGCACAAAGGCATCAACCCGCAGAGCCTGTGCCGAGGGTTGGGGTTTGACCTTGAAGACCTTCAGGATCCGGCGCAGCGCATTTCCTATCGCCAGGCCGTGGCCATGATTCAGCGTGCGCTCAAGGCCTTGCCCAATCAGGGGCTGGGCTTGTGGGTCGGCGCGCAGAATGTGCTCGGCACGCTGGGGCTGTTGGGGCATGTGTTGTCGCTGTGCAAGACCCTGCGCGATGCCTTTGAACTGGGCATTCGCCATCAACACACCTCGGGCGGCATTGTCGTGTCCAGTGTGGAGGAGGCGGGTGACCGGGTTTTTGTCGACGTGGAATGCCGCTTGCCGTTCGCCGACGTGCAGTTGTTCGCGGTCGAGGAGTTTTTCGCCAGCCTGCTGGTGTACGGCCGGGCGCTGGTCGGGGCGGATTTCAAGCCGATGGCCGTGGAGTTCATCCATGCGGCGCCGGACTATCTTGGCGAATATTCGCGCCTGCTGGGGCCGGATGTGCGTTTCGGTTGCCTGCAAAACCGCATGGTGATCGATGGGCATTGGCTGGACGTCCAATTGCCCAATCACCACTCCCTGGCCCTGCGTCAGGCCGTGAAACTGCTCGAACTGGAAGCCGCGCAGGTGCACCAGAAAATGGACCTGATCCAGGCGGTGGAACGGGCGATTGCCCGGGACCTGACCGAGGGCAGCCACATCGAGAAAATCGCCAGCGACCTGAACATGAGCAGCCGCACCTTGCGTCGCCGCCTCACCGAACACGCGCTGACGTTCGAAGCGCTGCTGGAACAAGTGCGCCAGGCCCGCACCATGAGCCTGCTGGCCAACCCGGACATGTCCATCGAACGCATCACCGAGGAAGTCGGCTACAGCGACGTACGCAGCTTTCGCCGGGCGTTCAAGCGCTGGACCGGCATGAGCCCGAGTGCGTTCCGCAGCGAAAGCCCCAGCGTTGTTTAATCCTTCTGTGGTGAGTAGGAATCTGTGGTGAACGGGCTTCTGTGGCGAGGGGGCTTGCCCCCGTTGGGTTGCGAAGCAGCCCCAAAACCTGCCGCCTCGGTATGACTGGAAATGTAGGGGACCGCTTCGCGCTCCAACGGGGGCAAGCCCCCTCGCCACAGAAGCCCGCTCACCCAGAGTCCTACTCACCACAGAAGCCCCCTTTGCCACAGGTTCCTGACCTCCGACGGCACACAAAACCTCACACACCGGTTAAACTCCATGCTCTTTTTCAAGGAGTTCATATGAGTCATTACCAGCCGGGCATTCTCGCCACCCCCGTTCCACCTCAAGCCCGCCATATGTTCTTCGCGCTCGAATCCGCCGCTGCACTGCCGGCCGCGCTCGATAACCTGCAAGGGCTGGTGGACGGCAAGTCGGTGGTGGCCGGCTTCGGCGAGTCCCTGGTCAAGGCGCTGGACGGGCAGATCGAAGGTCTGCGGCCGTTCCCGGCGCTGACGGGCGTCGGCGTCGACAATCCGTCGACCCAACACGCGCTCTGGTGCTGGCTGCACGGTGAAGATCGTGGCGAGTTGCTCAACCGCAGCAACGCCATCGCCGCGGCACTGGCCCCGGCGTTGCGCCTGGTGCAGATGAACGAAACCTTCCGCCACATGACCGGCCATGACCTGACCGGCTACGAAGATGGCACCGAAAACCCGCACGACGAAGCCGCAGTGGCCGCCGCACTGGTGGCTGAAGGCGCGGACGGCCTGGTGGGTGGCAGCTTCGCCGCGATCCAGCAGTGGCAGCATGACTTGAAAGGTTTCCATGGGCTGTCGGCGGATGAGAAAGACAACATCATGGGCCGCCGCCTGAGCGATAACGAAGAGATCGACGATGCGCCGGTTTCCGCCCACGTCAAACGCACCGCCCAGGAAAGTTTTGCGCCTGAGGCCTTCGTGGTGCGCCGCTCGATGCCGTGGATCGAAGGTGACCGCGCCGGCCTGATGTTCCTGGCCTTCGGTTTCTCCCTCGACGCCTTCGAAGCCCAGCTGCGCCGCATGAGTGGCCTGGAAGACGGCATCACCGACGGCCTGTACCGCATCAGCCGTCCGGTCACCGGTGGCTACTACTGGTGCCCGCCGCTCAAGGACGGTCGACTGGACCTGCGCGCATTGCGTATCGACTGAACGGCAAGGAGAGCCTATGAACCTGGTGCGCTGGGGCATGATCGGTTGTGGCAGTGTCGCTGAACGCAAAAGCGCGCCGGCCTTCTACAAGGCGCCCGGATCGGCGCTGGTGGCGGTGATGGGGCGGCGCCTGGAAGTCGTCACCGACTACGCCGCGCGCCACGGCATCGCGCGGGTTTATACCGATGCGCAAGCGCTGATCAACGATCCCGAGGTCGACGCCGTATACATCGCCACACCGCCCGACAGCCATCACGCCTATGCCTTGCAGGTGGCCGCCGCCGGCAAGCATTGCTGCGTCGAGAAACCGATGGCGCTCAACGCCGGGCAAAGTCGCGAGATGCAACAGGTGTTTGCCGATGCCGGGTTGCATCTGTTCGTGTCCTATTACCGGCGTTCGCTGCCACGCTTCCGGCAAGTGCGGCAATGGCTGGAGGAGGGGCGGATCGGCGAGGTCCGGCACTTGAGCTGGACCCTCACCAAAGCCCCGTCGGCAGCGGATCTTGCGGGCGCGAACAACTGGCGTACCGATCCGGCGATTGCCGGTGGTGGCTACTTCGCCGATCTGGCCAGCCATGGCCTGGACCTGTTTCAGTTCCTGTTCGGCGATATCGTCGAAGTCGCCGGGCTCACTGCACGGCAGGCCGGTTTGTACGCGGCCGAAGATGCCGTCAGCGCCACTTGGCGGTTTGCCGGCGGGGCACTGGGGATGGGCTGCTGGAACTTCGTCGCCGATCGCCGCGAAGACCGGGTTGAAGTGATTGGCAGCAAAGGCCGGATCAGCTTTTCAGTGTTCGATGAGCACCCGGTCGAGCTGCACGCCGACGAGCACCTCAGCCTGACCATCGAGCATCACGCGCACATTCAGTGGCACCACGTGTTGGGCATGAATGCGCATATTCGTGGTGAGGCGCAGCATCCTGCGGTGGCCGCAGAGGCGCTGAAGACTGATTGGGTGATGGACCGGATCCTCAAGCGGCACTGATCCCTCAGACCAAACATGATCCCCTGTGGGAGCGAGCCTGCTCGCGAAGACATTGTGTCAGGCAATATTTTGTCGGCTGACACACCGCTTTCGCGAGCAGGCTCGCTCCCACAGGGACGGTGGTGAATCTAACCTTATGCGCATTCGGTATTTCTCAAGCGTGTCATAACCTCTCTAAGATCACGTCATAACTCGTTATAACAAGTGATCTGCCATGCCCGATAACGTTCTATCCCTGAGCAGCGTCCCGCTGCACACCCAGCTGCGAGACGTGCTGCGCGCCCGCATCCTCGACGGCGAATACCCGCAAGACAGCCAGATGCCTTCCGAAAGCGAACTTGGCGCCTTGTTCAAGGTCAGCCGCATCACCGTGCGCCAGGCCTTGGGTGACCTGCAAAAGGAAGGGCTGATCTTCAAGATCCACGGCAAGGGCACTTTCGTCGCCAAGCCGAAAACCTTCCAGAACGTCAGCACCCTGCAAGGCCTGGCCGAGTCCATGACCGGTCGCGGCTACGAGGTCATCAACCGCCTGCGCAGCTTCAAGTTCATTGCTGCCGACAAGCTGGTCGCCGAGCGTTTGCAGGTCGACGAAGGCGAGGTCGTGGCGCAGATCAAACGGGTGCGCCTGATCAATCGCGAGCCGATTTCCCTGGAAATCACCTACCTGCCCAAAGCTGTTGGTGAGCGCCTGGAAAAAGCCGACCTGGTCACCCGCGACATTTTCCTGATCCTGGAAAACGACTGCGGCCTGGCGCTCGGTCACGCTGACCTGGCCATCGATGCGGTACTGGCCGACAGCGACCTGACCCAGGCGCTGAACGTCGAGCCCGGCTCGCCGATCATGCGCATCGAGCGTCTGACCCACGACGCCGAAGGTCGGCCAGTGGACTTCGAACACCTTTACTACCGTGGCGATGCCTTCCAGTACCGCCTGCGGATCGACCGGCAAAAAGGGGATCAGGCATGACGCGCAGCACGTTGGAGCAGGAATACGACATCGTCGTGATCGGCGGCGGCACCGCCGGGCCGATGGCGGCGATCAAGGCCAAGGAACGCAACCGCGACCTGCGGGTGTTGTTGATCGACAAAGCCAACGTCAAGCGCAGCGGCGCGATCAGCATGGGCATGGACGGCCTGAACAACGCGATCATTCCCGGCCACTCGACCCCAGAGCAGTACACCAAGGAAATCACCATCGCCAACGACGGCATCGTCAACCAGGCGGCGGTGTACGCCTATGCCACCCACAGCTTCGAAACCATTGAGCAACTGGACCGCTGGGGCGTGAAATTCGAGAAGGACGAAACCGGCGACTACGCGGTGAAAAAGGTCCACCACATGGGCGCTTACGTGTTGCCGATGCCGGAAGGGCACGACATCAAGAAAGTCCTGTACCGGCAGTTGAAGCGCGCGCGGGTGAGTATCACCAATCGCCTGGTGTGCACGCGTTTGTTGACGGATGCAGAGGGCGCGGTCAACGGCGTGATGGGTTTCGATTGCCGCACGGCGGACTTCCATGTGATCAAGGCCAAGGCGGTCATCCTCGCCTGCGGTGCCGCCGGACGCCTGGGCCTGCCGTCCTCGGGCTACCTGATGGGCACCTACGAAAACCCGACCAATGCCGGCGACGGCTATTCGATGGCCTTCCACGCCGGGGCCGAGCTGGCGAACCTGGAATGCTTCCAGATCAACCCGCTGATCAAGGATTACAACGGCCCGGCCTGCGCCTACGTCACCGGCCCCCTGGGTGGCTACACCGCCAACAACAAGGGCGAACGCTTCATCGAGTGCGACTACTGGAGCGGGCAGATGATGTGGGAGTTCCATCAGGAGCTGGAGAGCGGCAACGGTCCGGTGTTCCTCAAGCTCGATCACCTGGCCGAGGAAACCATCCAGAACATCGAAGAGATCCTGCACAGCAACGAGCGTCCGAGCCGTGGCCAGTTCCATGCCAATCGCGGCACCGACTACCGCACGCAGATGGTCGAGATGCACATCTCGGAAATCGGCTTTTGCAGCGGGCATTCGGCGTCGGGGGTGTGGGTCAACGAGAAGGCCGAGACCTCGGTCAAGGGCTTGTACTCGGCGGGGGACATGGCGGCAGTGCCGCACAACTACATGCTCGGTGCGTTCACCTATGGCTGGTTTGCCGGCAACAACGCGGCGGATTTTGTCGCCGGGCGTGAGTTTTCCGCGCTGGATGCCGCGCAGATCGAAAGTGAAAAACAGCGGGTCTATGCACCGCTGGACCGCGAACACGGCCTGCCACCGGCCCAGGTCGAGTACAAGCTGCGGCGTTTCGTCAACGACTACCTGCAACCGCCGAAAGTGACAAAGAAGATGCAGATCGGCCTGCAACGTTTCAGCGACATCCAGCGCGACCTCGACCAGATCAAGGCCCACAACGCCCACGAACTGATGCGTGCCATGGAAGTCAGCATGATCCGCGACTGCGCCGAAATGGCCGCCCGCGCTTCATTGTTCCGCGCCGAAAGCCGCTGGGGGCTTTACCACCATCGCGTCGATCACCCGCAACGCAACGACCGCGACTGGTTCTGCCATTGCCACCTGAAGAAGGACGAAAACGGTTTGATGAGCAGTTTCAGGAAAGCCGTCGAGCCTTACATCATCCCGCTGGAGGCCGACGAGATGCAGGCTTACGACCGGCTGCGGGTCGGTGCCGATGCGGCTTGATGCCGACCACAAAAGAGAGACCGAACATGGCTTACCAACCCCAGGAAATCTTCTTCCGCTCCAACGCACCGGTCACGGTCGATGAAGACAAATGCATCGCCCACAAAGGCTGCATCGTGTGCGTCGACGTTTGCCCGATGGACCTGCTGGCGATCAACCCCGCCACGCAAAAGGCCTACATGGCATTCGACGAATGCTGGTACTGCATGCCCTGTGAAAAGGATTGCCCGACCGGGGCGGTGAAAGTGGAGATCCCTTATTTATTGCGCTGACTGACAGGACGCCATCGCTGGCAAGCCAGCTCCCACAGTGTCTCTGTCGGCCACCGGTCTTGCTTACACCCACGAAACCTGTGGGAGCTGGCTTGCCAGCGATGAGGCCAGCCCTGACAACCCAAAACGCCATCCGGCAACCACCGGACGCCTGATCCAGAACACCCCTCGTTTCCCACCACGCCCTGATCGTGGCGGAGACGAACATCCTATAAATGATTCGAGGGGAAACACTCATGATGTTGCGTGCAGCTTTGGCCGGTCTGGTACTGGCTTCGTTCACCCTGTCGGCCTCGGCCGAAACCATCCGCATTGCCATCGGCACCCAGGACACCACCATCAACTGCGCCGCCGGTGGCCTGTTGATTCGTGAACTCGGCCTGCTGGACAAATACCTGCCCCACGACGGCCCCTACAAAGACGCCCAATACGAGGTGCAGTGGAAAAACTTCACCAGCGGCGCACCGCTGACCAACGAGATGGTCGCCGGCAAACTCGACTTCGGCGCCATGGCCGATTTCCCCGGTGCGTTCAACGGCGTGGCCTTCGAAACGGCGGGTAAGCACAGCCTGTTCATCAGCGTGTTGTCGGGCAGCACCAAGGGCAGTGGCAACGGCATCGTGGTGCCGAGTGCGTCGGGCGTGCAGTCGCTGGCCGAACTCAAGGGCAAGACGATTTCCGTGCCGTTCGCTTCCACCGCCCATGGCATGCTGCTGCGCGCCGTCGCGGCCCAGGGCTGGGACCCGCTCAAGGACGTGAACATCATCGCCCAGCCGCCGGAAGTCGCCGGCTCCGCGTTGCAGGCCGGCAAGATCGATGCTCACGCCGACTTCGTACCCTTCGCCGAGCTGTTCCCCAGCCGTGGTTTCGCCCGCAAGATCTATGACGGTTCCCAGGCCGATGCGCCGACCTTCCACGGTGCGCTGGTCGATCAGGCCTATGCGAAAAAGTACCCGGAAATCGTCGTCGCCTACCTGCGGGCGAGCATCGAAGCCAACCAGCTGCTGGCGGCTGAACCGGAGAAATACAGCGAGTTGATCGCCAAGGTCACCGGGGTCGATGCCGAGGTCAACTACCTGTTCCATGGCCCCCTCGGCGTGCAGACCCGCGACCTGAGCTGGAAGCCGGAATACCGCCAGGCCGTGGGCACCGCCATCGATACCCTCAAGCTGTTGAAGAAGGCCGATCGCGGTCTCGATCTCAATACCTTCATCGACGACCAGTACATCCGCGCTGCCTTCAAGGCCTCGAACCTGGACTACAGCGCGCAGCTTGGAAATTACCAGCAGACGCCGCTCAAGTCCGTCGATGCGGCAAGCGGCAAAGCCATCACCGACTTCAGCCATGTAGCGGAAATCTGGGTGCGTGGCGAGCCGAAAGTCCGTCAGTACGCCTCAGCGGAGTCGGCCTTTGCCGCGCTGACAGCGTTGAAGCAGGAAGGCAAGAGCATCCGTGCGGTGTACACCCAGGCCAGCGACAGCGGGATCAAGTTGCTGGCGGATCAGGCGTGGTTTGCCACCGACGGGAAAGGGCGGCTGAGCGCGTTCCTGCTCAAAGGCCAGGCCCAACAGTTCGCCACCGCCCAGGGCGGCAAAGTATTCGACTTCTCCGATGCCACGACCCAGGTCGTAGCCGCTCGCTAATCCCTAGAACGACTCGATCAAATGTGGGAGCGGGCTTGCTCGCGAAAGCGGTGGGTCAGTCGACATCAATGTTGAATGTCCGACCGCTTTCGCGAGCAAGCCCGCTCCCACAAGGGTCCAGGGTTGTGAGGAAGAATTGTGTACCGATCATTTTTACGCTGGATTCCCAGAGCCGCTTCACTGCTGCTCTGCCTGCTGTTCTGGCAACTCGCCGCCAGCCACCACTGGAACCTTGGCCTGGTGACCTTCGCCAACGTCCCGACCCCCTTGGCGGTCATCGAAGCCGCCCTCGGCCTGGGCGACTCGGGCAAACTCGCCCAGCACCTGGGCAGCAGCCTCGGCCGGGTATTCGCCGGCTACGTCGCGGCGCTGATCATAGGCGTCGCCCTGGGCCTGGCCATCGGCCGCTCGAAATGGGCCGAAGATCTGTTGCTGCCGCCCCTGGAAGTCCTGCGGCCAATCCCGGCCGTGGCCTGGATTCCCCTGGCGATCCTGATGTTTCCCTCGTCGGAACTGTCGATGGTGTTCATCACCTTCACCGGCGCCCTGTTCCCGATCCTGCTCAACACCGTGCACGGCGTCGAAGGCGTCGACCCACGGCTGATCGCCTCGGCGAAAAGCCTCGGGGCAGGGCGCCGGGCCATCCTGCTGG
Source organism: Pseudomonas sp. PDM28 (assembly GCF_019219115.1). Classification (NCBI taxonomy): domain Bacteria; kingdom Pseudomonadati; phylum Pseudomonadota; class Gammaproteobacteria; order Pseudomonadales; family Pseudomonadaceae; genus Pseudomonas; species Pseudomonas sp. PDM28. Next base: position 397,360 of record NZ_JAHUWG010000007.1, on the reverse strand, counting down.
AGGTCGTTCTGCCGGGCGCGGCGCCGAGCATCATCACCGGCCTGGCCATCGGCATGGGCACCTCGTGGTTCTGCCTGGTGACGGCGGAAATGATCTCCGGCCAATTCGGCATCGGCTATTACACCTGGGAGTCCTACACCATCCAGAACTACGCCGACATCGTCGTCGGCATGTTGCTGATCGGCGTGCTCGGCATGGGCAGCAGCCTGCTGATCAAGCGTCTGGGCGGGCTGTTCACGCCTTGGCATCGACCACGAGGAAAAGCCTGATGAGCGTTTTTCAACACCTGGAAGGGCGTATCGATATCCGCGGGCTGTCCATCAGCCTGGGCGAGGGCCACGGGGCTTTCGAAGCGGTGCAGGGCCTCGACTGCCAGATCGAACCGGGGCAGTTCGTGTGCATCCTCGGGCCGTCCGGTTGCGGTAAATCCACCTTGCTCGGGGCGCTGGCCGGTCACCTGCAACCGCGCACCGGCAGCTTGAGCGTGGATGGCGCGCCGGTGTCGGGGCCATCGCCACAGCGGGGCATGGTGTTCCAGCAGCACACGCTGTTTCCGTGGCGCACGGTGCGTGACAACGTGGCGTTCGGCCTGAAAATGCGCGGCGTCGGCAAGGTCGAACGACTCAAGGCGGCGGATGAAATCCTTGCCCTGGTGGGCCTCGAAGAGTTTGCCGGGCGCTGGCCCGATCAATTGTCCGGCGGCATGCAGCAGCGGGTGGAAATCGCCCGGGTGCTGGTCAACCGTCCGCGCCTGTTGCTGATGGACGAGCCCTTCGGCGCCCTCGATGCCCTGACCCGGTTGAACATGCAGGAGCTGCTACTGGACATCTGGACGCGCATCCGCACCACCGTGGTGTTTGTCACCCATGACATCGACGAAGCGCTGTTCCTCGCCGACCGTTTGCTGGTCATGAGCTCGCGCCCCGGGCGAATCATCGAAGACCTGCGCCTGGACTTCCCCCGGCCGCGCAGCACGGAGCTGATGACCCGTCCTGAATTCTCGCATCTGAAGCGCCATTGCCTCGAACTCCTGCGGCACGAAGACGGCCGGCAACTGCCGCGCCTGAACCCGCTCGGACTTCCCCCTGAAAACAAACTGCCGCGATTTGCCCTATGACCTCACTATTCGATGTAACCGATAACGACGACATTCTGGCCCTGCAACCACGCCTGACCGATGACGACCCCGGCGTACGCCGGATCGCGCTGATCGAGCTGGCCGATCTTGAGGAACCGGACGGCCTGCAGTGGTTGATCGATCGACTGGCCGAAGACCCGATGGCAGAGGTGCGCGCCGAAGCCGCCCGGTTGCTGGAAGCCTGGGAGGACGCGCCCGTGGTCGAAGCCTTGTGCCAGGCCCTGACGGATCCATCCCCGGCGGTGCAGGCGGCTGCTGCGCAAAGCCTCAGCCTGCTCAAGAGCGAAGCGGCGGGCCGGGTCATTCTGCCGTGGACCGGGCACGCCGACAGCGGCGTACGCATTGCCGCGTTCAGGGCGTTGCGCGAGTTGCGTTGCCCCGATGCCGCCGCAGCGGCTGCCGCTGCATTGGACGATGAAAGCGCCAGCGTGCGCCGCGAGGCGGTGGGCGTACTCGGCTGGCTCAAGCAGCTTGATGCCTTGCCGGCACTGGCACGGTTGGCCAGTGCTGACCCGGACACCGACGTGCGGCGGGCCGCCACCGGGGCGCTGGGCCTGGCGTCTGACGCCCAGGTGCTGCCGGCCCTGCGCCAGGCCTTGCGGGACGCTGCCTGGCAAGTCCGCGAAGAAGCCGCCACCACCCTGGGCAAAGTCGGCCACCCCGACGCCGGCCCGGCCCTGATCGACGCCTTGGGTGACGATTACTGGCAGGTGCGTCTGCGCGCCACCCGCAGCCTCGGTCGCTTGCGTTATGGACCGGCGCTCGAAGCGCTGATCGACACCCTCGGCCACCGCATCAGCAACCTGCGCAAGGAAGCCGCGCTGGCCCTCGGCGAACTGAACGACCCACGGGCCATTGCGCCATTGCAGGCCGCGCAACACGACGGCGACCCGGAAGTGCGCAAGGCCGTGCGCATTGCCTTGAGTCAACTGCAATGAATCCGCTGGCGGTGGGTAATTCGCAGAGTAGGCAGCAGCTGCGATTGAACTGGCCTGATGGCCGCGAACAGTGGTTGGACCACGCCGAACTGCGTCGTCAGTGTCCATGTTCGCAGTGCCGGGCGTTTCGGCTGCGGGGGATGGCACCGTTGGTGGATGCCCGGGTTCGGGTAATCGAACTGAACCCGCAGGGCTATGGCCTGCAACTGGTCTTCAGCGATGGGCATGAGCGGGGGATTTATCCGTGGGCGTATCTGGCTGGACTTACCGACTGAATCGAATTCCATTCCTCGGGAGTTGTCGCGATCTGCGGCAGCTCCCCCGTGCGCTTCCAGTGGTTTATGTTGCGAATACAGGTTCAGTAACGGCCCGGATAAACGCATCGTCCACAGTCTTTACTCCATACTTTTGCATGAACTCACGGCCGTTGTTAAAGCGATTGAAGCGTTGCTGGCTGATCATATAAAAATAATCACAATGGTTAATGACTTCATCAACATTGTGCGAGGAAACCAGAATGGCGGTGCCCTCCCTGGCAGCGCCGTGAAGACATTGCCAGATATAGTGACGAAATTCGGGATCTACACCGGCAGTAGGTTCGTCGAGAATCACAAAGTCTGCAGAAATTGAAAGAAGGGAAAGCGTAAAGAACCAGCGTGTCTCTCCGTAGCTGCATAGCGATGACTTTTTGTTCCATATGTCCTGGTATCGGTCAACTATCGCTGGGCTCCAGGCACTTAGTTTTTTCAGGATTTTATCTTGTGTCATGGGCTCGTTTGATGACAGCGCAGATACCATTTTAAAAATGTCGCGCATGCGCAGCGGTGGGGGAGTGGAGATGATCTGGGAAAGGTATAAAAAGCGACTGAAGTCGTTTTTTATGAAGCCGGACTTTGCTTTTTTAAGCTCGCAGACGATATCGAAAAAAGTTGTTTTTCCAGATCCGTTGGGCCCCAGAATGCCGACAATGTCGCCTTGAGCGACCTCAAGAGATGCCTGGGTCAAGAGGGGCGTGTCTGTATAGGAGAAGTCAATGTTCTGTGCCGTGAATGTTTTCATCAGTACCGGCTCCATACGGGATTTATTCTTAGGTGTTTGAACGTTTTGTACAATGCAAAAACAAACAAAAGAACTATTGCAGTTGTGATGAGTTTGTTGGATTCAATGCCTTGTTCCATTATTTGGCTTGCAAGTGTCAGTGGGTTTGCGAGGTTCAAAGCGTCGGTGATGGGGTTTGGTCTGCTGGCACTCATTACTCCGAGGATCAATATGCAGAACGAAAAAATGGAAAGCAAAGTGTTCGAGTTCTGAAAATTGATCGGTAGCAATGAGAAGGCAGCCCCGATCGCGCAAAACATGATAAAGCAGATGTAGAAGCGTAGTGCGAGATTCAGTAGTTCATCGAAGGCGTAGGTTCCAAATGGAAGTTTGGTTGTCAAGTAAAAGGTTGCGCAATAAGATATTGAAATTAGCGAGTAGGCAATGAAGTGCGACAAAAGAAAAATCAGTTTTGATTCCCTGGAATAAATAAATGATCGGGTGAATCCGCTTTCCCTTCTTCCGATTATGTAAAAGGCGAATCCGAATAGTGCGACACTTGAAGAGATGTAGGCATAAAACCATGCCGAAATCGTAATGTAATTGCTGGAGAAATAGTTGGGGTCTTGCCTGGTTGTTGCAAAAAAATAGAACATTGCACAAGGGGATATCATGATCCATAAAAAGGCGATGGGTTCTTTTAGTTGTTCTTTGATGAATATGGAGGTTAGGGAGAGCACTCTGGGTAAAATGTTTTTAGTCATTGAATGGTATCGCCCTGAGGTTGTTTTTTTAGTTCGCTTTCGTTTGTGGTTTGCTGTCGGGTATTGATTAGTTGATTTTGATGTTGGGTGCAAGTGATGTTGTAGGGGGTTTCTTATGGCTTTTTAAGATGTCTCCTACATGTGATTGGGACGCTTAATGGTTCGGTTTGGTTCTAGTGGGTGTGGGTTCAAATGTGGATCCGTGGAATTCCTTTTTGAAACGGTGTTTTAGTTTTCGGCGCACAGAAATGATCTTGCTATGTTGAGTAAGATACTTCTGTCGGAGTCAGTGCGCGTTTTGTACTTTTTTATGGATTTTTATTTTCTTCAAATGCTGATTTTTTCAGAAAAGCGACGAGCGGCAGGTTTTATCCGTGGTCTCCCTGGCTGAACCTGGCTCCTGTAGGAGCTGCCGCAGGCTGCGATCTTTTTGCTCTGGTCCCAAGAGATCGCAGCCGACAGCGCCTACAAGTCCTTGCCAGATAAATGCCAAAAGAGTACAAGTGTACTCCATGACGACTCTGACTCCCCGCCGTACCGCCATCCTGACCTTTATCCGCGATCGCATCGCCGAGCACGGTCAGCCTCCGAGCCTCGCTGAAATCAGCGAGGCGTTCGGTTTCGCCTCCCGCAGTGTGGCGCGCAAGCATGTGCTGGCGCTGACCGAAGCCGGGTTTATCGAGGTCAACCCGCATCAGGCCCGGGGCATTCGCCTGCTCGGGCAGCCGCCGCGTCCCGAGTTGCTGGACATCCCGGTGCTTGGTCGGGTGGCGGCTGGTGCGCCGATCGGGGTCGATGCGCAAATCCATAGCCGCTTGCTGCTCGATCCGTCGATCTTCTCGCGGGTGCCGGACTACATGTTGCGGGTGCGCGGTGATTCGATGATCGAGGACGGCATTCTCGACGGCGATCTGGTAGGCGTGCACCGCAACCCCGAGGCGCTCAACGGGCAGATCGTCGTGGCGCGGCTCGACGGTGAAGTCACCATCAAGCGCTTCGAGCGGGTCGGCGATGTGGTTCGCCTGCTGCCGCGCAACCCGGCCTACCAGCCGATCATTGTGCACGCCGATCAGGACCTGGCCATCGAAGGCGTGTTCTGTGGCCTGGTGAGGCAAGGCTGATGGGTGCCGTCGTTGCGCTGGATACGCTGTTCAATGGCGGCCAGGTCTGGAGGGGCCGGCCTGCGCCGCCGGCCGCCAGCCCGCAGCCTACCGGGCATGCGGCACTGGACGCGGCATTGCCCAGCGGCGGCTGGCCGGAGGCGGCGCTGACGGAAATCCTGCTGGCCGGGCAGGGCGTGGGCGAGTTGCAACTGGTGTGGCCGACGCTGGCACGGCTGTCGGCGGCGGGCGAACGCATCGTGCTGGTGGCGCCGCCTTATGTGCCGTATCCCCAGGCGTGGCAGGGTGCCGGGGTCGATCTGCGTCAGCTGTCGATCATCCGGGCCAGCGAGCGCGATGCGCTGTGGGCCGCGGAACAATGCCTGCGTTCGGGCAGTTGCGGCGCGGTGCTGTGCTGGCCGCACAAGGCCGATGATCGTGCCTTGCGCCGTTTGCAGGTGGCGGCGGAAACCGGCCAGACCCTGGCCTTCGCCTATCGCCCCCTCAGTGAAGCGATCAACCCTTCGCCGGCGGCCCTGCGCATCGCCATCGATGCCCGGCCGGCACAGCTGCGCGTGCTCAAGTGCCGTGGCGGCCTGGCCCGTTCGGCGCCGATTGCCTTCGCCGTGGGGCATTGAGGTTGCCATGCGCTGGGTCTGCATTGTTTTCCCGCAACTGGCGCTGGACGCGGCATTGCGTCAGCGCACCGATCCTGATGAACCCCTGGCGTTGCTGACCGGCCCGGCCCAGCGCCGGGTGTTGCAGGCCGTCAACGCTGCGGCGCGGGCGCTGGGTTTGCGTCCCGGCCAGTCCATGAGCGCGGCACAGGCCTTGAGCAAGGGGTTTGCCACGGCTGAATACGACGCCAGTGAAATCGAACGCTGGCAGCAGTTTCTCGCCGCCTGGGCCTATCGCTTCAGTTCCCAGGTCAGCGTGCATTACCCCCGTGCCCTGGTGTTCGAGATCGAGTCCAGCCTCGGCCTGTTCGGCGCCTGGCCGCAATTCGAAGCGCTTTTGCGCCGTGAGCTCGGCGAACTGGGGTTTCGGCACCGCATCGTGGCCGCGCCCAACCCGGTGGCGGCGCGGGTGCTGGCCAACGCCTATGACGGCCTGGTGGTCCCGGATGATCAAGCCTTGCAGCATCACCTGGGGCAGATGCCCGTCGACCGGATCGGCCTCGAAGCACAGGTCGCCACGGCCTTGTCGCGCATGGGCCTGCGCACCTTGAGCCAGGTGCAGGCGTTGCCCCGGCAGAGCCTGGCCCGGCGTTTCGAGGCCCAGGTGCTCAAGCATCTGGATGCGTTGCTTGGCACGCGGCGGCTGGCGCTGGCGTTTTACCTGCCGCCGGACCGCTTCGATGTACGTATCGAGCTCAATTTCGATGTGCAGTCCCATCAAGCCCTGCTGTTTCCGTTGCGCCGGTTGACGGGCGACCTGTCGGCGTTCCTCTGCGGTCGCGACAGCGGCGTACAGCGTTTCGACCTGCATCTGGAGCACGCCGGGTTGCCGGATACGCTGATCAAGGTCGGCCTGCTCAGCGCCGAGCGTGATCCGGCGATGCTCTTCGAACTGGCCCGGGGGCGGTTGGAGCAAGTCCAGGTCGAGGCGCCGGTGCGCGGCTTTCGCTTGTGTGCCGAGGATTTGCCGACCTTCGTGCCCCAGCATCAGGAGCTGTTCGACGATCGCCCGCAGCAGTCCTTGCCCTGGGAGCAACTGCGCGAACGCCTGCGGGCACGGCTGGGGGATGACGCGGTGCATGGCTTGCGCTTCCAGGCCGATCATCGCCCCGAGTGCGCGTGGCAGGCCAGTGCCGACAGCCAGCCTTGCGCAGCGTTGGGCGCCGTGAAGCGGCCGGGCTGGCTGCTGACCGAGCCGCTGGCCGTGCATCAGGGCTCGGCGCGCATCCTCATGGGGCCTGAGCGTATCGAGTCCGGCTGGTGGGACGGTGACGACGTACGCCGTGACTATTACCTGATCGAAACCCGTGCCGGCCAACAGGGCTGGGCCTACCGGGCGGTCGGCGAGGACGGCCCGTTGTGGTTGCAGGGCTGGTTCGCATGAGCCGCGACTATGCCGAATTGCACTGCCTGTCGAACTTCAGCTTCCAGCGCGGTGCCTCCAGTGCCCTCGAACTGTTCCAGCGCGCGAAAAAACAGGGTTACCAAGCCCTGGCGATCACCGACGAATGCACCCTGGCGGGCATCGTTCGTGCCTGGCAAGCGGCGAAGTCCGTGGAGTTGCCGCTGATCATCGGCAGTGAAATACGCATCGAGAACGGTCCGAAACTGGTGCTGCTGGTGGAGAGCCTCGAGGGCTATCAGGCGCTGTGCCGATTGATCACCCGCGCCCGGCGCCGCACGCAGAAAGGCCAGTATCAGGTGCTGCGCGAAGACTTCGGCGAACCGTTGCCGGGGCTGTTGGCGTTGTGGGTGCCGGACGCTGTCGATGCCTTTGCACAGGGCCACTGGCTCAAGCAGGTCTTCGGCGAACGCCTGTGGCTGGCGGTGCAGTTGCATCGCGGTCAGGACGATGGGCAACGCCTGAACGATTTGCTCACACTGGCTCGGGAACTGCGAATTCCCGCCGTGGCCAGTGGCGATGTGCACATGCACGCACGCGGGCGCCGGGCCTTGCAGGACACCATGACGGCTATCCGTCACCACCTGCCGGTGGCCGATGCCGGGTTGCGCCTGCACCCCAACGGCGAGCGCCATCTGCGCAGTCTCGATGTGCTGCAGGCGCTTTACCCGCCAGACTTGCTGGCGCAAACGCTGGTCATTGCCCGGCGCTGCACCTTCGACCTCGGCCAGCTGCGTTATCAATACCCCCGCGAACTGGTGCCGCAAGGGCACTCGGCCACCTCGTGGCTGCGTCATTTGACCGAGGAAGGCATCGAGTGGCGCTGGCCAAAAGGGCCGAAAAACGAAGTGTTGGTGCAGATCGATAAAGAGCTGCAACTGATCGCGGAGCTGGGCTATGAAAGTTATTTCCTGACGGTCCACGACATCGTCCGCTTTGCCCGCCAGCAACAGATTCTTTGCCAGGGTCGTGGTTCTGCCGCCAACTCGGCAGTGTGCTTCGCCCTGGGGATCACCGAAATCGATCCGGATCGCACCACGTTGCTGTTCGAGCGCTTTCTGTCCAGGGAACGTAACGAACCGCCGGACATCGATGTCGATTTCGAACATGAACGCCGCGAAGAAGTCTTGCAGTACGTGTTCCAGCGTTATGGCCGGGCCCGCGCCGCGCTGACGGCGGTGGTCAGCACTTACCACGCCGCCGGTGCGGTACGGGATGTGGCCAAGGCCTTGGGTTTGCCGCCGGACCAGATCAACGCCCTGGCCGATTGCTGCGGTCACTGGAGCGATGAAACGCCCCCTGTCGAACGCCTGCGTGAAGGTGGTTTTGACCCGCAGAGCCCGGTGCTGCACCGGGTGCTGAGCCTGACGGGACAGTTGATCGGCTTCCCCCGGCATTTGTCCCAGCACCCCGGCGGTTTCGTGATTTCCGAGCAGCCGCTGGACAGTCTGGTGCCGGTGGAAAACGCCGCCATGGCCGAGCGCACCATCATCCAGTGGGACAAGGATGACCTCGACGCAGTGGGCCTGCTCAAGGTCGATATCCTGGCCCTGGGCATGCTCAGCGCGATTCGTCGATGTTTCGATCTGCTGCGCCGGCACCGGGGCCTGGACCTGAGCCTGGCGACCATCCCGGCCGAGGATGCGGCCACCTACCAAATGATCGGACGGGCCGACACCATCGGCGTGTTCCAGATCGAGTCCCGGGCGCAGATGTCGATGTTGCCGAGGCTCAGGCCCAAGACGTTTTACGATCTGGTGATCGAGGTCGCCATCGTTCGGCCGGGGCCGATCCAGGGCGGCATGGTGCACCCGTACCTGCGGCGACGGAACAAGGAAGAGCCGGAGGTGTATCCGTCGCCGGAACTGGAAGTGGTGCTCAAGCGCACCCTTGGCGTGCCGCTGTTTCAGGAACAGGTGATGCAGATCGCCATCGTCGCCGCCGACTACAGCCCCGGCGAGGCCGATCAGCTACGCCGCTCCATGGCCGCGTGGAAACGCCACGGCGGGCTCGAACCGCACAAGGAGCGGCTGGCCGCCGGCATGAAGAAAAACGGCTACACCGCCGAGTTCGCCGCGCAGATCTTCGAGCAGATCAAGGGCTTTGGCAGCTACGGTTTTCCCGAGTCCCACGCCGCTAGTTTTGCCTTGCTGACTTACGCCAGTTGCTGGTTGAAATGCCACGAGCCGGCGGCCTTCGCCTGTGCGCTGATCAACAGCTGGCCGATGGGGTTCTACAGCCCGGACCAGATTCTGCAGGACGTTCGGCGTCATCATTTGCAGGTTCGCCCGGTGGACGTGCGCGCCAGTGACTGGGACTGCAGCCTGGAGCCGATCAGCGGTGCGCAACCGGCGCTTCGCTTGGGGCTACGCATGATCAAGGGCTTTCGCGAGGACGATGCCCGACGCATCGAAGCGGCCCGCTCGCAAGGCGCGTTCGCCGACATCGCCGACCTCGGTGGGCGGGCGCGGCTCGATGCCCGCGCCCAGGAGCAACTGGCCGATGCCGGCGCGTTGCGTGGCCTGGCCGGCGACCGCCACCGGGCGCGCTGGGAAGTGGCGGGGGTGCAAAAGCAGCTGGGGTTGTTTGCCGGCCTGCCGAGCCAGGAAGAGGACGCGGTGGCGCTGCCAAAACCCACCGTGGGCGAGGACCTGCAGGCCGATTACGCCAGTGTCGGCACCACCCTCGGGCCGCATCCGCTGGCCCTGTTGCGGGGTGAGTTGAAGGCGCGGCGCTGCCGCAGTTCGAAAGAATTGCTGGACGTCGAGCACGGTCGGCCGGTCAGCGTCGCCGGGCTGGTCACCGGCCGGCAACGCCCGGCCACTGCCAGCGGCGTGACCTTCGTCACCCTCGAGGACGAGTTCGGCAACGTCAACGTAGTGGTGTGGCGCGACCTGGCCGAGCGCCAGCGCCAGGTGCTGGTCGGCTCGCAGTTGCTCAAGGTCGACGGGCGCTGGGAGAAGGAAGGCGAGGTCCGGCATCTGATAGCCGGGCGCTTGAGTGACCTGAGTGCGTTGCTCGATGGCATCACTGTGCGTAGCCGGGATTTTCACTGACGCCGCAAGCCTGTGGGAGCGAGCTTGCTCGCGATGACGGTTTTACAGTCAACATCTGCGCTGCCTGACAGACCGCTATCGCGAGCAAGCTCGCTCCCACAGGGTTTGTGTTAATGCCTGCTATTTGGCCAGTGGCCAAAACCGCTCGCCACCGCCCGGGGCATCCGTCCACGCCTGCAGCGAGCGCGTCGGCAAATCGAAGTAATCCCGCGTGCGCGCATAGCCATGCCCACCCATGCGTCCGATGGCATCGAGCCCCAACTGATCGATGTACAGGGTTTTCGGGTCGATCAGTTCGTCACGCACATGCGCCATCAGCACTTCACCAAAGATGATCTCCCGGGATTGGCCGATGGACAGCGCCATCATCCGCCGGCACTCCAGCGCCACCGGGGCTTCGCCGATGCGCGGGCATTTGACCGTGGTGCCAGGGATGGCGGTGAGGCCGGCGGCAGTCAGTTCGTCGAAGCCGGGGGCAAAGGGCACGGCGCAGACGTTCATGGCCTCCACCAGGGCGTCGCTGACGATGTTCACGGTGAATTCCTGATTGAGCTGGATATTGCGGGTGGTGTCCTTGGGGCTTTGGTCGCCGTAGTTTTCCACGCCAAGGGCAAGGATGGGCGGATCGGCCGACAGCGCATTGAAAAAGCTGAACGGCGCCGCGTTGATCCGGCCTTCGCCGTCGACGGTGGTGACCAGGGCAATCGGTCGTGGCACGACGCTGCCGATCAGAATCTTGTATTTGTCCCGTGGGCTCAGTGTGCTGAAGTCAAAGCTTTGCATAGGCAGAATTCCCTAAAGGAGAGGTTCGATCGCGCTCAGTGGCGTCTGTGCGCTGTAGTCGTCGGCGAACGGGATGGCCGGCTGGAACAGGCTTTTCCAGTCCGGTTGGCCGAAGGCCCGGTCGCTGTGGCTGCGCATCAGTTTTTCGAATTGGCGTTGGGCCTGGCGTTGCAGGGCGGGGTAGTCGACGCCCTCGACCTGGCCGTCCTGCATCACGCAGCGGCCATCGATGTAGCTGGCGATGCAGTCGTCGCCGCGACCGGCCAGTACAAGATTTTTCAGCGGGTCGAACAAAGGCCCCAGGTGCATCCCGCGCAGGTTGAACACGCTGATGTCGGCCTTGCAGCCCGGTGCCAGTCGGCCGAGATCGTCGCGGTCCAGGGCCCTGGCGCCGCCGAGGGTCGCGGCGTTGTACATATCCAGTGTGCTGGTCAGTGAGTTGCCGCCCTCCATCAGTCGGGCGATGTTCAGGCCCTGGCGCATGTTGTCGAGCAAGTCCGCCGGCCAGGTGTCGGTACCGAGGGCGAAGTTGACGCCCCTGGCCCGATAGCGGCCAAACGAATTCAAGGCCTCGCCGTCCCGGGCAAATACCACCGGGCAATGCACCAGGCTCGCGCCGCCATCCACCACACGTTGCAGGTCGTCATCGCCGTGGGTGTAGATGCCGTGGGGCAGCAGGCTGCGCGGGTTCAGCAGCCCAAGCTGCTGCAACCAACCCAATGGCGAGGTGCCGCGCAGTTGCTCGACCATCGCCACTTCACCGAGGCCCTGACAACAGTGCAAACGCATCGGTGCGTTCAGTTCCCGGCTCAGCGCGGCGGTGCGTTGCAGCAGCGCCGGGGTGCAGGTCTGGATGCGATCGGGCAACAGCGCACCACGAATCAGGCCGTTGTTCGCGCCGTCGAAATCCCGGAAAAACCGTTCGGCGGCATCGAGGCCGGCCATGCCCCGGGCTTCGTCCCAGTGGTGTGCCAGGCTGCCATCGGCGCGCCAGTAACTCATGCCGCTCATGTAGCAAGGGCCCAGGTAAGTGCGCAGCCCCAACTCGGCCGCCACGCCGGCGACCGCCGCAAACTCGTCGTAAGTCTCGGCCCACTCGCGGTAATACATCGAGGTGATCGGCATGGCCGTGGTGATGCCGTTGCGGATCAGTTGCGTGAAGGCGTAGCGGTATTTGAAGACTTCTTCTTCGGGGCTGTAACTTTCCCGCGATCCACGCGCCAGATACTGCGCCGACCACATCCGGCCCATGTCGCGCTCGTCGCCGTTGTCCAGGGTCAGTACCGTGGAATCAAGATCGCCAAGGGCATCCAGATCGATGAAGCCGGGGCCGATCAACGCGTTGCCGTAATCGATCCACTGATCCACCGGGCCCGGATAACCGCGCCCGACAAACTCGATGCGCGAGCCTTCGAACACCACTTCGCCGTCGCGCCACAGCACATGCTGCGTGCCGTCGAAGCCGACCACGCAACTGGCTCGCAAGCCGATGCGCTTCACAGACGGCTTTCCAGCAAACGACCGCCCGCAGCGATCAAACGACCGGCGCGATAGACTTGACGCGGCGGTCGCGAAACCACCGCTTCACCCAACGTTTGCGAGGGCATCAGCAGGAAATCCGCCGGCTGGCCGATCTGCAGGCGATTGGCTGCGCAACCCAGCGCCTGGGCACCGTTGACGGTCGCCGCCTCGAACGCCGCCGCCAGTTCTTCGTCCTTGTTCAAATCGAAGCGGAACGCCAGCAGCATCGCGCGCTCCAGCATGTCGCCGTTGCCCATCGGCGACCAGGCGTCACGAATGCCGTCAGAGCCCAGGCATACATTCACACCGGCTTCGCGCAGGGCCAGGAACGGCGGCACCGCGCAATCGGCCGGGGCCGAGCTCATCAGCGAAACTCCCAGTGTCGCCAGGCGCTCGGCCACCGGTTTGACCTGGCTCCATGGCAGCATGCCAAGGCAGTAGGCATGGCTGATCATCACCCGGCCTTGGCGGCCGAAGCGTTCGGTGTAGTCGGCGATGAGCGCGATCTGCCACAGGCCCAACTCGCCCTTGTCGTGCAGGTGAATGTCGACGCCACGGTCGAATTCGCTGGCCAGCTTGAAGACGAAATCCAGTTGGGCAATCGGGTCGTTGTCGATGCCGCACGGGTCCAGGCCACCGACGTTCTCCACGCCCAGGGCCATGGCTTCGCGCATCAGTTCGGCGGTGCCGGGGCGGCTGATCAGGCCGGTTTGCGGGAACACCACCAGTTGCAGGTCGATCAGGTCGCGGTATTGTTCGCGCAGTTGCTGCATGGCCTCGACATGCCGCAGGCCGAATTCCGGGTCGATGTCGACGTGGCAACGCATGGTCAGCGAGCCGCGGGCGATGCAGTTTTCCAGCAGGGCGCCGGCCCGTTGCGCAATCGGTGTGGTGACTTCGCGCAGGATGCGCCGTTCGTTGGCGATGTAGTCCTTGAGGGTCGGACCTGCACTGTTGGGGCGCCATGGCTGGCCCCAGAGGGTTTTGTCCAGGTGGACGTGGCTTTCCACCAGGGCGGGGGTGAGCAACTGGTTCTGGCCGTCGATGTCGGTGGCGGCCAGGGCCGCGTTCGAAGCCGGACGGCGTTGGGTGAACCGGCCGTTTTCGATCAGCAGGTCTTCGGCGGGGGTGCCGTAGGGGCGCACGTTGCGTAGCCAGCGGGGTTGGGTCATTTAAAACCTCAAATTCTGTGGTGTTTGGGAGGGCCTCATCGCTGGCAAGCCAGCTCCCACAGTGATTTGTGTTGGGCACAAAATTTGTGAACACCACCAAACCCTGTGGGAGCTGGCTTGCCAGCGATGGCCGCGACTCGGTTTCAAGTCAAACAATCAGCCCTTGAGCTTCGCCCAGATCCTGTCCTGCAGCTCCCGCGCCTTGTTGCTGCATTCCTTTTCCGGACGCAGGCGCGAGGCGAATTCGTCGGGCATGTTGATGGCATCCATCACCCGCCATTTGGCGTCGATCAGCTTGTCGCTCTGGATGCCGTTGGCGTAGGCGATGGCGTTGGACACGGCGGCGGCGTTTTCCGGTTTCATCATCCAGTCGATGAAAATCTTCGCGTTGCCGGGGTGAGGCGCGCTCTTGGGTACGGCGAAGTTGTCCTGGAACATGGCCAGGCCTTCCTTCGGATACACGTACTTGATGGTGCTCTTCTGCAGGGTGGCGCGGGCAGTGGAGCCGTTCCAGTTCTGCATCATGATCACTTCACCGGAGGCCATGCGGTCGACGGTGTTGTCCGAGCTGTACATCTTCAGGAAGGGTTTCTGTTTTTGCAGCAGTTCGAGGATGCGCTTGGCGTCCTGCGGGTTTTCGCTGCACTCGTCGACATTCAGGTAGTGGCTGGCGGCGTTGATCACGCTGCTGGAGGTGTCGAGGGCGGCGAGCTGGCCTTGCAGTTCCTTGCGCGGCTCGAAGAACTCTTTCCACGAGTCGTCGAGCTTGCCGCCGGGCACCCGGGCGCTGTCATAGGAGAAGCCGGTGGTGCCCCACAGGTACGGTGCCGAGAACTTGCGGCCCGGGTCGAAGCTCGGGTCGCGGAACGCCGGTTTGACGTACTGGAAGTTGGGCAGGGCCGAGGCGTCGATTTCCAGCAGCAGGTCCTGGTTGATCAGGGTGCGCATGATCGATTGCGACGGCACGATCACGTCGTACGCCGCGCCGCCGGCCTGCAATTTGGCCAGCAGGGTTTCGTTGCTGTCGTAGCCGTCCATGGTGACCTTGATGCCAGTCTCCTTTTCGAATTTGGCCAGCAGGTCGACCGGGTAGTAATCGGTCCAGTTGTAGAAAAACAGCTCCTTGGGCTCGGCGGCCTGGGCGCCGAACGCAGTGAGTGCGGTGAAGCAACTCAAGGCCAGACTGGCAACGGCGAAACGCATGCTTTTCACTTTATTGCTCATAAAAGTAACCTCCAGGCTCATTGTTGTTTGCCGCGCTGTCCCAGCCAGAAGGCCAGCACCACCAGCACGATGGATATCACCAGCATCAGGGTCGAAATCGCATTGATCTCCGGCGTCACGCCGGCCTTGATCGCCGAGAAGATGTACACCGGCAAGGTGGTCGAACCGGGACCTGCGACGAAGAAGGTCATGATGAAATCGTCGAGGCTGACCACGAACGCCAGTACCGAACCGGACAGCACCGCCGGCCACAGCAGCGGCAAGGTCACCTGGCGAAACACCTGCCAGGGGTTGGCGTACAGGTCGTTCGCCGCTTCCAGCAGGCTCTTGTCCAGGTCATTGAGCCGCGCACGGATCGGCAGGTACGCAAAGGGGATGCAAAAACCGATGTGGGCGATGATCACCGTCAGCAGGCCGAGCTTGATGCCCAGCGCCATGAACAGCAGCAGGGTGGCTACGGCTGTGACGATCTCCGGCAGGATCAGCGGCAGGTTGATCCCGCCTTCGACCATTTTCTGTCCGTAGAACGGCCGGTACGTCGCCAGCGCCGCAAGCAGGGCAATCGCCGTGGCGCAGACCGTCGCGATGCTGGCGACGATGATCGAGTTCAGTGCCGCGGTCTGGATCGACGGGTTGGCCAGGATGCGTCCGTACCAGGCGAACGAGAACTCGGTCCACACCGTCGCCGAACGGTTGGCGTTAAAGCTGTAGGCGATCAGCACGAAAATCGGCAGGTACAGATAGGCCAGCATCAACAGGCTGACTTCACGGGTCAGCGGCAGCTTCTTCAGGTGCAGGGCAATCATGCTTGGGCTCCTGGGCGTTGGGTCTTGGCGGCATTGCGGCTATAGAGGGCGTAGAGCACCAGGGACAGCAACATGATTCCCAGCAGCAGGAACGACAGCGAACTGCCCAGCGGCCAGTTGCGCGCGGTGCCGAACTGCTGCTGGATCAGGTTGCCGATCATCAGCGTCTTGCCACCGCCGAGGATCGCCGGGGTAATGAAGGCACCCAGGCTCGGCACGAACACCAGCAAGGCACCGGCAATCACCCCCGGCATCGACAGCGGCAAAATGATCCGCCGCAACGCATGCCAGCGATTGGCGCCCAGGTCGTAGGCGGCTTCCACCAGGCGCCAGTCGAGTTTCTCCAGGGTCGAGTAGATCGGCAGGATCATGAACGGCAGGAAGCTGTAGACCAGGCCGACGCTGACCGCGAAGTCGTTATAGAGCAGGGTGATGCCACCGGCCTGGGGGAACAGCGCGTTGAGGCTCTGGGCGACCCAGCCGTGTTCGCGCAGGATGATCAGCCAGGCATAGTTGCGGATCAGCAGGTTGGTCCAGAACGGGATGGTGATCAGCAACACCATCAGGTTGCGCCGGCGTGGCGTCAGGCTCGACATCCACAACGCCACCGGGAAGCCGAACAGGAAACACAGGACCGTGGTGCCGCCGGCCTGGAACACCGAGCGCAACAACGCCTGGGCGTAGACCCAGTTCAGTTCCAGTTCGCCGTCGAAACCTTCCTGGAAGAACAGCTGCACATAACTTTGCAATTGCCAGTTGGCCTGCCAGTCGACGCCGCCATAGACGTTGCGCGGCAACAGGCTGATGTAGCCCATGATGCCCAGCGGAATGGCGATCAGGGCCAGCAGGGTCAGGACGACCGGGCTGAGCAACAGCGCGCGGTTGAGGGCCGGGGAAGTGCTGCTGACGCTCATCTCAGGCCTCCATCAACAGGCAGGCGTGGGGCGGCAGGTTGACCGCGACGCGATCGCCCACCACCCGCCCGTGGCTCAGGCCTTCGTTGTTCTCGCGCAGCATGACCTTGATGTCGTTGTTCAAGCGGCACTGATAGAGCGTGGCCGTGCCGACGTACAGCACGGCCTCGATCACGCCGCGCAGGTGATGGGGCTGCGACGGTTCGACCAGTTGCGAACGCTCGGGGCGGAACGCCAGTTGCACCTTGCTGCCGTCAAAGCCCTGGGCCGGGCAGGGGATTTCCACGGGCATGCCGTTGGGCACGAAGAGCTTTTCGTTCTGCTGGCCGCGCTTGAGGTGCCCGGGGAGGAAGTTGATGTCGCCGATGAATTGCGCGACGAACTGGTGCTGCGGACGCTCGTAGATTTCGTTGGGCGTGCCGATTTGCAGGATCTTGCCGGCGGACATCACGGCAATGCGATCGGACAGGGTCAGCGCTTCTTCCTGATCGTGGGTGACGAAAATGAAGGTGATCCCGGCTTCTTTTTGCACGCGCTTGAGTTCGACCTGCATTTCCTTGCGCAACTTGAGGTCCAGCGCCGACAGCGGCTCATCGAGCAACAGCACTTTCGGTTTTGGCGCCAGGGCCCGGGCCAGAGCCACCCGTTGCTGTTGGCCGCCGGACAGTTCGGCCGGTTTGCGTTTGGCCAGGTGCTGCATTTGCACCAGCGCGAGCATTTCCTCGACCCGCTGCGGGATCAGTTTGCGATCAAGGCCCTGCATCTCGAGGCCGAAGGCGATATTCTGCGCAACACTCATGTGCGGAAACAGCGCGTAACTCTGGAACACCGTGTTGACCCGACGCTTGAACGGCGGCAAGTCATTGACCGGCTCGCCTGCGAGGCGGATCTCACCGTCGCTGACGTGCTCGAAGCCGGCAATGGTGCGCAGCAGGGTGGTCTTGCCACAGCCCGAGGGGCCGAGCAGGGTGAAGAATTCGTTGTCGGCGATGTCGACAGAAACATTGTCCAGGGCTGGCGCCAGCCCGGGGTCGTCGGAATATCGCTTTGAGACGTTTCGCACTTCAATTGCAACTGGATGACCCATAATGGTGCATTCCTCTAATTATTGTATGCAAAATCTGGATGCAATTTAGAAATACCCGGATTAATCTGCTCGTGCAAGCCCCTTTTTCAAAGGCTGATCATTCGCCAGGGTTGTTTGCACAGGGCGCAAGGAGTTGATGAATGACGGAAAAGAAACTGGAAACCACGGTCGACCGCGTCTACCAAGGGGTTTACGAGGCGATCAGCAAGCGTTCGTTGCGTCCGGGGATGAAGCTGGGCGAAGCCTCGCTGGCCGAGCTGTTCAACGTAAGCCGTACGTCTGTGCGGGCCGCGCTCAAGCAGTTGGAGGCCGATGGCTTGGTCACCACCGAGCCCAATAAGGGGGCATCGGTGTCATTGCCCAGTGACGAGGAGATCCGCTCGCTGTTCGAAACCCGGCGTCTGGTCGAGATCGGCATCGTCAGTGAACTGTGCCGTCGCCGTGATACAGCGGTGACCCAGGACCTGCGCGATCACCTGCTGCTGGAAGATGAAGCGCATCAAAGCGGTGATCACGAACGGCTGATTCACCTGCTCGGCGAGTTCCACATCAAACTGGCCCGCAGCCTGAACAACCCGGTATTGCTCGACTGGTTCCAGAAGCTGATTTCCCGGGCCTCGCTGTATGCCGCCGCGCTCGATGACGACAGCCACGAAGCCTGCCGCGACGATGAACACCTGCGGTTGATCGAGTACATCGAAGCGGGCAACCAGAGCGCGGCCATCGAGCTGACCTGCATGCATTTGAATGGCATCGAGAAGGCCATTCTCGATGTCGCGGCGACCCTGAAAAGCAGTTACAACCCGCTCAAGCATCTGATTGAGGTGTAGGAGCTGCCGAAGGCTGCGATCTTTTGATCTTGTTGTTAAAAATCAAAGTCAGAAGATCGCAGCCTGCGGCAGCTCCTACAGGGGGTACCTATTTCATCGCATCAGCTATACCTCTATGAAACGAATCGCGCCCGGAATGCTCGAAACAAACGGGTGCCATTTACCGGGATAGAGCCAGCCGATGCAGTTTCTAGCGGATAGCCACGGGTGTGCCGGGTGGAACGGCGAAATGGCCGGGCGCATTCGTGCGTTCGACTGGAGCCGGACCGAACTTGGCCCGCTCGACTCATGGTCCAGGAGTCTGACCAGCGCGGTGCAGTTGATGCTCGCTTCGCCGCTGCCAATGGTGATGCTCTGGGGCCAGTCCGGGTACATGATCTATAACGACGCTTATTCCAAGTTTGCCGGTGGGCGTCATCCGTACCTGCTCGGCTCCACTGTGGAACTGGGTTGGCCAGAAGTCGCCGAATTCAATCGCCACGTGGTCGACACCTGCCTGGCGGGCGGCACCTTGTCCTTTCGCAACAAAGAACTGGTGCTGCTGCGTGACGGGGTTCCGGAAGATGTCTGGATGGACCTCTACTACAGCCCGGTAGCCGACGATGACGGACGCCCGGCCGGGGTCATGGCCATGGTGGTGGAAACCACGGAACGGGTGATCTCCGAACGACGGCGACAGGCGGCTGAAGACGCCTACCGCGCCGACAACGAACGGGTGCGCCTGGCGCTAAACGCCGGTGCATTGCTCGGCTCCTTTGTCTGGGACATCAAGGCCAACGTGCTGTCGGGCGATGAGCGTTTTGCCCGCGCGTTTTCCTATCCCCTCGGGCAAGACCTGGAAAACCTGTCCCAGGAAATCGCACAAAGCCGCATCCATCCGGATGACCGCAGCTGGGTCCGGGAACGGGTCAGATTGTCGGTGGAGACGGGCGAGCCCTATAACGTCGAATACCGGATCCGGCGCCCCGACGGCAGTTACCTCTGGGTACTCGCCAGTGGCTGTTGCGAGTTCAATGAACAGGGCGAGGCGTTTCGTTTCCCCGGCGTGCTGATCGACATCCACGAACGCAAGACCGCCGAAGAGTCCTTGCTCAAGTTCACCCGCAACCTGGAGCAGCGGGTGGCCGATGAGGTCGAGGCGCGGCTGGCGGCGGAAGATCAATTGCGCCAGTCACAGAAGCTGGAAGCCATCGGCGGCCTCACGGGCGGTGTGGCCCATGACTTCAACAACCTGTTGCAAGTGATCGCCGGTAACCTGCACTTGCTGGCGCGCCATGAGCGGGGTAACGCCAATGTGCAGCGTCGGGTCTCGGCGTCGATTGCCGCCGTCGAACGCGGTGCCAAGCTGTCCTCGCAATTGCTGGCGTTCGCCCGCCGCCAACCCTTGTCGCCTGCGGTCTTCACATTGCGGCAGATTTTCGATGGCCTGGCGGAGTTGTTGCTGCGTGCCCTGGGTGAAACCCTTCAGGTGCACATGACGGCACCCGAGGATTCGTGGAGTGTGTTTGTTGATCGCAACCAACTGGAAAACGCCATTCTCAATCTGGCGATCAATGCCCGTGACGCCCTTCAAGGCGAGGGCAGGATTGACCTGTGCGCGGAAAACATCGTCCTCGATAGCAAGTTTTGCGTCGGTAGGGGCATTGCCCCGGGGGACTATGTGCGGGTGTCCGTGACCGATACCGGCGTCGGCATGCCGCCGCAGGTGCTGGCCCAGGCGTTCGAGCCGTTCTTCACCACCAAGGCCGACGGGCAGGGCACCGGATTGGGCTTGAGCATGGTGTTTGGCTTCGTCAAGCAGAGTGGCGGTCATATCGAAATCGCCAGTGACGTGGGGCGGGGGACCCGGGTGCAGTTGTACTTTCCGCGTACCATGCGCGCGGTACCCAGCGAAACGCCGGGCCCCGATATGCCGCAACGGGGCGGGCACGAACGCATCCTGGTGGTCGAGGACAATGAGGCCGTGAGAGTGTCGGCGGTGGAGTTGTTGGGCGAGGAGGGTTATCAAGTCCTCACGGCCGCCAACGCAGACGTCGCCATGCAAATGTTGCTGGATGGGGTGACGGTGGACCTGATATTCACCGACGTGGTAATGCCTGGCCTGATCAAGAGTTCGGACCTGGCGGCCTGGGCGAAGGTGCAGGAACCGCCGGTGGCGGTGCTGTTCACTTCGGGGCATACCCGCGACATCATCTCGCGCAATCACCAGCTTAGCCCGGATACCTATTTGCTCAGCAAACCCTACAGTCCGGAAGCGTTGACGCAGATGGTGCGGACGGTTCTTGGTGGCTGAGTGGCTGACAAAATTCCCTGTGGGGCGAGCCTGTGTTGGCTGGGTACATATCCGTTTCTTCGGTAACGGCGGCTTATGGTTTCGCCCTTACGGCGAGTCACTTTTTTTACAAGCGCCTAAAAAAAGTAACCAAAAAAACGCTCGCCCCGAACGTACGGCCCCTCGCTGAGGCTCGGGGTTCCTTCGCTCCGGTATTCATCCGGGGGCATTGCCCTCCGGTCGGCTTCGCTTCGACCTACATGCAATGAGTTCGACTGCGTCGAACGGCGCTGCGCGCCCATCCCCGGATGAACACCTCCACTCAGCCTGCCGAGGGGGCGGGTAGATCAAGAGCTGCAGGCGAGCTAACGCTCGGCCTGATGAGTGATGAGAAGCGGCGCGGTGTGGACTGCTCTGCCTTTGCTCTTCTGTGGGAGCGAGCTTGCTCGCGATGGCGGCCTGCCAGCCGACCAATTTCCTGGGGCTGTACTCGGCACCTGTGGGAGCGAGCCTGCTCGCGAAGACGGCCTGACAGCCGACCAGTTTCTTGGGGCTGTACTCGGCACCTGTGGGAGCGGGCTCGCGAAGAGGCCGGTACATCCAATAGAGATGCTTGCTGACCTGAGCGTTCGTCGGATCGACTCCCGGAGCAAGCGCCGTCCCACAAGGATGCATGGATCACGCAGCTACTTGCTCGGATGGGCGGCCTGGAGTTTTTTCGCCATTTTCAGGTGTTTTTCCAGCGCCGGCAGCATTTTTTGCGCAAAGCCCTTGAGCTCGGTGGCGCCCTTGACCCGGTCGTCCGTCACCGTATTGGCTTCCTTCTTGAACAGGTCGATGGTTTCTTCATGGGCCTTGACCTGGTTGTCGGCATAGGCCGCGTCGAAGGATTCGTCGCGCATGTCGAGGATTTTTTCCTTGGCTTGTTTGGTCAGCGTCGTGCTGTCCGGCACTTCGATGTCGAATTTTTTCGCCAGGGCCGCCAGTTCATCGTTGGCCTTGGAATGATCGGTAATCATCATGTTGGCGAATTTCTTGACGTCGGCTGATGCACTTTTTTCCAGGGCCAGCCGGCTGGTCTCGACTTCGGCGATGCCGCCGGCGGCCGCTTTGTCGACAAAGTCATTGGAAGTGGCAGCCAGGGCACTGCCCATGCAGCTGCTGATTGCGATAACCAGGGCCAGGTGACGCACGTTGAGTCGGTCCATTGGTGATTCTCCGCACAGGTTTTCAAAGGTGATCGAGTGATCGTTAACCGGTGGAGGCGGCGGCGCAGGCAAAGGTTTTATCGCATTTGCGACAGGACGACGAACGGGCACCGCTGGTCTGACAGATGGTCGACAGAACGGGCCAACCGAGGCCATTCTGATAGTCGGTGAACGCAATCAGTCGGCGTTTGCTACCGATTAACAAACGGAGGTGTTCCATGCCGGTGCCCCATGACCTTTTTCAGGATCTGAGTTGCACAAAGGAAGAAATCCAGCAGAAACGCACCAAGGATCCGTTACTGGATTCACTGATCAACAAGTATTCCCTGGCTGATGCCGAAGTGGTGAAAGCGGAGGAGGCCAAATCCAGCGATGATGCGGTGACGAAGCTCAAGGCGAAGCGCTTGGAGGTCAAGGACAAGATCGTCAAACAACTCCAGTTGCGGTCCTGATCCAGCGTGCCTGCCACCGACGATCGGTGACTGGAAAGTTGGAACGGCCACCAGAACCGGCACCTCGAATGCTCAGAGACCGATATCACGGCTCTCAACGAGGTGCCTCATGACCCAGCCCAAATATCCCAGTGAACAACAGGGTGGCTACGACCCGATACCCACTCATCCCGAACCGCTGAGCCCCGAACACACCACGGTCAATCCCGAGGAAGAACCGGGCATTGATGAATGGCAGGAGGATGAAGGTGTCGACATCGATCCAGAGTGAACACTGTCCCCTGTGGGAGCGAGCTTGCTCGCGATAGCGGTGGGTCAGTCGATATAAATGCGGACTGGTCGGGCGCCATCGCGAGCAAGCTCGCTCCCACATTGGTGCTTGGTTGAACTCAACAGATCATTGCAACGCCTTGCTCAAAGGCAACCGCGCCATGTTCTGCGCCTTCAGTGAACCGAAATACAACCAGTCCCCATACTCGCGCACCGTGGTGATCGGTGAGTAGTTGTCGCTGCTGCCGTCCTGCAGGTTGGCGATCACTTTGCCTTCAAGGTCCAGGCCCAGGGCGAACCCGCGCTTTTCCACGGGTTTGGGCAGGACGGTCATGGCTCGCACGATCATCTTGCGCACGAACGGATGCGCCGCTGTGCCATCGAGCAGGGCGTTTCGGGGGGCATACAGCGCCACCCAGAACCGGTCGTGACCATTGAAGGACAGGTTGTCCGGCAGGCCCGGCAGGTTGTCGATGAACAGGTCTTGGGTGCCGGCCTTGGGGCCGCTGAGCCAATAGCGGCTGATGCGGTAGGCGCCGGTTTCATTGACCAGCACGTAGGCATCGTCCGGTCCCAGGGCCACGCCGTTGGCAAATTCCAGCTTGTCCAGCACAACCGACGTTTTGCCGGTCTGGAAGTCGTAGCGCAGCAATCGACCGTCACCACCGTGTTCGAGCACGGCCTCACCGTCGTGGCCATAACCGAAGCGGCTCGAAGCGTCGCTGAAATAAGCGTAGTGACCGGGTTTGTCGATGACCACATCGTCGGTAAATCCGAAGGGAACGCCGCCGGCCTCTGTGGTCAAGGCCACCAGGCGACCCTGGGCGTCGAGAGACAACAAACCCTTGACGGCATCGGCGATCACCAGCAGACCATTGGGATGCCGGGCCAGGCCCAGTGGCCGGCCACCGGTGTCGGCCAGGACTTTGGTGGTCTTGCCATCCAGGCTGGTGCGGATCAGGCGCCCGTCGTGCAGGCCGGTGATCAGGGTGTCGTTTTCCAGCAGCAGGGCTTCCGGCCCGTCGATGTCGGCGGCACCGACGCGCTCCATGCCTTTGAGACGCTGATTGTCGGCGTAGATTCCGCTGGAGAGGGACGGCGCGGGTTGTGGCGTCCAGGCCACCGGTCGCACCTTGGTCGGCATCAGCAGCAGGAAGGCACCGATGACGACAATGACCAGCAGCAGGCATTTGAGGATTCTGCTCACGCGTTGACTCCGGTTGCCACCAGGTATTTCTGCGCCATCTCGCGCAACGCTAGCATCGACGCCGCCGATTCCCGGTCGATGCGCCGCTTGAGCAACAACCGGTTGGCAATCCGCATCGCCAGACCGCTGAACCGGTATTCCAGGGTGCGGACGAAACGTGTGTCTTGGCCCTCGGCTTCGCATTCGTAGGTGACCACCAGCGACAGGCCATGGTCACCCTGGGCGCGCGCGCTCCAGCGCTGGCCGGGCAGGTACTGCGCCACTTCCCAGCTCAAGTGTCCTTCACGGCCGCCGGCGCGGATGTCCTCCTCGAAACGTGAGCCGGCATGCAATGGACCTTTGGGTCCATCGATGTGCAGCGACGACGGGTGCCATTGCGGCCAAAGGGTCACGGTGCTGGCGTAGGCCAGTACATCGGTCGGGTGTCCGGCAATGACAATCTGATGCTGCATGCGGGTCATGGGCGTTCTCGTCGGGTTGAGCGGCACAGGTTCCGGCTCCCAATAGAGGGTGCCGAACAGGTAGTCCATCAGCGGGAAAACGATGTTGAAATTACGCTCCTGCATCCGTTCGCGGCGGTGGTGCAGTTCGTGCAACCGGCGCATCTGGCGGATCCACGGCAGCCGTGTGAGCGGGTTGCGCGACGGCAGATGTTCGCAGGCATGGAACACCTCATAAGCCAGGTAGCCGAGGACAAGAACGCCGCCGACCAGTCCGGCGACGTTGGTATCGATGTGCTTGAGCAACCACCAGAGGGGCAGGGCCACGGCGAGGGTGTGCAGTACGATCAGCCAGGCCGGAAACAGGATCACCCGCCAGTCGCGGGCGCTGTCGTAGGTCATGTGGCCAGGGGTGAAAAAACTGTGGTGGTCGCCGGCGTGACGGGCATAAAACAGCCGGGCGAAGCGCTTTTTATGATGCCCCAGGTGGCGATGCACCATGTACACGCCGAGGTTGAACACTAGCAGCGTGACGGGCACCGCAAGCCATTGCGCCGGCTGTACCTGATGCACGTTGCTCCAGAAAGCGCTGATCGCCAGCGCCCCGAACAACAGGACAAAAGCGCCGTGCAGCCAAGGGTTGTAGAGCGGATGAATGGCGGCGCGGTAACGGCTGCGGAATCCTTCGGTGGTCTGCCTCACTGCAATCACCTGTCGTTATTGTTATTTCCTGCAGATTAGTCGATTCCGCTGTTTTGGCGGGGCGAACCTTGAGGACACAACGGCCATGATCCGGTGCAAACCGGTCTCACGTCAGCGGGTCCCAGCGTTGCGACCAGTCTTCGTCGGAATCGATCACCTCGCGCAGCAGGTCGAAGGCGCGTTGCAGCGTCGGCGAGTCACGATCGCGGGAGTAGACCAGATAGGTCGGGTAGCTGAACTCCGGAGCCTTGGGCACCCGTTCCAGGGCGCCGCTATCGAGATAGCTCTGCACGACACGGGTGCGGAAGTAACCACTGCCGCCGTTTTCGAGAAGGTACTGCAAGCCCAATGGACCAAGATTGAAACTCAGCGCAGCCTTGGCTTTTTCCGGCAGGGCGGCATCGTGCTGGCGCCGGAATTCGGCGCCCCAATCGATGTACACATAAGGATCGGGCCTGTCGGCCAGGCGCACGAGAATCAGTTTTTCTTCGAGCACCTGCTCGACCTGCAAACGCGGCCAATACTCGGGCTGATACACCAGTGCAGCATCCAGAACGCCCAACTCCAGTTGACGCAGGAGGTTTTCGCCGTCATGGATTTCCATGCGCAGGGCGTGGCTGGGGATGTGCTTGCGGATTGCGCCGGCCCAGCCGAGCATCAGCGGGTTGCACAAGCTCACCTCGCCACCGATGTGCAGCACATCGCGATAACCCTCGGGCAAGGGCAGATCACGCCGTGCGGCTTCCCAGGTTTGCACCAGTTGATTGGCGTACACCACGAACGCTTCACCGTTGGGCGTCAGGCGAGCACCGGCACGGTTGCGCACAAACAGGGTACTGCCCAGTTGGCTCTCGAGCTTCTGCACCCTTGCGGTGATCGCGGTCTGGGTGACATGGAGCTTTTGCGCGGCGGCAGCCAGGCTGCCATGGCGGACGATTTCGAGGAAGGTGCGGGCGAGGTCGATGTCCATGGGGCGGCCTGTGTGGGAGGTTGAGGCATTGTAAGAGCACAAACCTCCCAGGCACCACTCATACCCTGTGGCGAGGGGGCTTGCCCCCGTTGGGGCGCGAAGCGGCCCTTGGCGTCCTTCCGATGAGTCGAAATCAATGGTGGGACGACTGCTTCGCAGCCGAACGGGGCGATGCGGCGATCCGACAAGCCCCCTCGCCACAGGTCAGCGGCGTGTAGGCAAAAACGACGAATCCCGCCACTAGGGGCGGGATTCGTTTGCAGCAGGCACGCTCCCGAAGGCCGGGAGCCAGGTGCTTAGGACGGGAACAGCTCGGACAGTTTCATGGCCAGCATCATGTCGCCTTCAGCGCGCAGTTTGCCGCCCATGAACGCTTGCATGCCGTCGGTCGAACCGTCAACGATGCCTTCCAGGGTTTCGCCGTCCATCACCAGAGTCACCTGAGCGTCCGGGTTCTCGCCTTCCTGCAGCTCGCAAGTGCTGTTCTTGACGATCAGCGAGAAGTTCTTGGTGTCGTCGATGCGGAAACCGAAGACCAGGTCCAGACCGGCAGCAGCGGCTGGGTTGAACTTGGCTTTCATTGCTTGTACGGCGTCTGCTACGGAGGTCATGGTTCGATCCTTTCTTGGGTAATAAGAGCTGGGTGGTTACTGCCAGGGTCACAATAGTCCGGACTCAGCGAAACGTGATGAGTTCCGGGGCCTTCAACAGTTGCAGGTGCGCATGACTGTTGAAGGAAGCCAGCGACACCTCGCGACCACGAAACTTAAGCTGGTTGAGCGAGGTGTTGACGATTTGCCAGTTCAATTCAAAGGCCTGCCGGGCAGGCATTTGCGTAATCAGGTGGAGCAGGGCAGTGATGGTGCCGCCGGAGGTGAACACGGCGATTTTCTGGGTGTTGTCGGCCTGGTCGAGGATCCGATGCAAGCCGGCCCGCACCCGCTCGACAAACCCCAGCCAGCTTTCCAGGCCCGGTGTGTCGTAGGTACCGGCGAGCCAGCGTTCGATGATCAGGGCGAAGATGCGCTGGAACTCGCCACGGTTTTGCGCGGCGTTGCGCAAGATGTTCAGCGCTTCGGGTTCGTCCGGCAACATGGCCGGCAACAGCGCGCGGATCACCGCGTCGGCGTCGAATTCGTTGAAGGCGGAGTCGGTCTCCAGCAGCGGCACCGGCAGGCCCACCGCGGCGAATTGCTCCAGCGCGCTGTTGGCCGTGTGCTGCTGGCGGCGCAGATCCCCTGCCAGGCAGCGGTCGAAGCTGATCCCGAGTTCGGCCAGGTGCCGACCAAGGATTTCCGCCTGACGGATGCCGGTCGGCGACAGGACGTCGTAGTCGTCTGCACCGAAGGAGGCCTGGCCATGTCGAATCAAATAGATACTGCCCACGTCCGCGTCATCCCGGTACGTTGAAGGTTTGGCGAGGTTATGAGGATGGCGGTGAGCTGTCAATGAAAAAACATACGCTTGTTTGAAATGCTCGTTACAGGCCCGTTGCCAGAGGTTTCACGGCTGGTCGCAAGGTCGGCGCATGGGTATGCTGGAGGTATCCCGCGCGCGTTCAAGCCGCGCATCGTTTGAGGAGTCCCCGTGGAGTTTTTTTCCGAGTACGCCATTTTTCTGGCCAAGACCGTGACCCTGGTGATCGCCATTCTGGTGGTCCTGGCCAGTTTTGCGGCCCTGCGCAGCAAGGGGCGGCGCAAGTCGTCCGGCCAGTTGCAGGTCAGCAAGCTCAATGATTTCTACAAAGGGCTGCGCGAACGCCTGGAGCAAACCTTGCTCGACAAGGACCAGCTCAAGGCCCTGCGCAAGACCCAGGCCAAGACCGACAAGAAGCAGAAGAAAAAAACCGAGGCCAAACCCCGGGTGTTCGTGCTCGATTTCAACGGCGATATCAAGGCTTCGGCCACCGAAAGCCTGCGCCACGAAATCACGGCCTTGCTGACCCTCGCCACACCCAAGGACGAAGTGGTCCTGCGCCTGGAAAGCGGCGGCGGCATGGTTCACAGCTACGGCCTGGCCTCTTCGCAACTGGCGCGTATCCGCGAAGCCGGCGTGCCCCTGACCGTGTGCATCGACAAGGTCGCAGCCAGTGGTGGCTACATGATGGCGTGCATCGGCCAGAAGATCATCAGCGCACCGTTCGCGATCCTCGGCTCGATTGGCGTGGTGGCGCAGTTGCCCAACGTCAATCGCCTGCTGAAAAAGCACGACATCGACTTCGAAGTGCTGACCGCCGGCGAATACAAACGTACCTTGACCGTGTTTGGCGAAAACACCGAGAAGGGCCGGGAGAAGTTCCAGCAAGACCTGGACATCACCCATCAACTGTTCAAGAACTTTGTGTCGCGCTACCGCCCGCAACTGGCGATCGATGAAGTGGCCACGGGCGAAATCTGGCTTGGCGTCGCGGCGCTGGACAAGCACCTGGTCGACGAACTCAAGACCAGCGATGAATACCTCGCCGAGCGCGCCAGCAAGTCCGAGCTCTATCACTTGCATTACGCCGAACGCAAAAGCCTGCCGGAGCGCATCGGCATGGCCGCCAGCGGCTCGGTCGATCGTGTGCTGTTGAGCTGGTGGAGCCGTTTGACCCAGCAACGTTTCTGGTAACGGGCCAGGAAATTTTGCCAAACATCCAGCCGGGGCATTTGCCCCGGTTTTTTTTGGGGTGTTTTCAGTGGTTTGGAGGCCGCGCGGGCGTGGTCCCTTGTGGGAGCTGGCTTGTCGGGTCGCCGCATCGCAGCGATGGTCGTTAACGATTACGCGTGTGAATTGGATTAGCGCGGCGCACTGGAGTCCATCGCCAGCAGGCTGGCTCCTACAGGTTCCCGGGAATCTTTTTTTGCCTGCGAACGCTTGCCCGATGTCCTCCACGGCACGGCGAAATCTCTGTAGTCGGCAGGCGACCGTTCCTGCTTTCGGCAACGCGGCGGCTGGTTATGTTGGTGTTCCAAAAATAGTTGCCATGGAATGCACATGAACGACCTTCAGACACCGCTAAATCCCCAGCCTGCGCCATTGCGCGAAACACTGCAGTCTGTGGTGAACGCGGCTTTACCGCAGTCTCCCGAGCAGTTCGGTGCGCAGTTGATCAAGGAGAAATGGGGGCAAGACATCGACCCGCAAACCGCGCTGTTGGTCACCCTGGATTACCGCTACCGCGGGCATCCGCCGCAGGACGGCATCGAGCAAGGTCGGGTGGCAAGCACCCAAACCCTGGTGCAGGCGTTGCTGCAGAACTACCAGACCGTCGGCGACGGGCGCTTCGCCGAAAGCGCGTTTGGCTTGTACACACCACCCGATGTCGGCCCGTCCATTCGCATCGTGGAGCATGTCGATGAGTTCGCCGACCACGGCAATGGCAACCACCATACCTACGAAGGCATCTATCGCCAGACCACGCCCCAGGTGTATGGACCGGCAACGCAAATTGCCCTCAGGCCGGCAGCGTTCAAACAGTGGGTGTGGGAGCTGGATTTGCAAACCCGCTATCAGGCATACCTTGATCGTGCCTGGCCCTCCGATAAGCGAATCGTCCAGGCGCAGCCTTACGACCTGAGAACCTCGGCCAAGGCCGCCTTTATCATGAGCGCCTGCCTGCAACACCAGGAGGGCAGTTTGAGTCAGGAAGGCCTGGCCCTGGCCATGCAGGCCGCCGACTTGCCAGCGGGGCAGGCATGGAGTGCGCTGACCCTCGATCAGCTACAGGCGCCGACGCGTGTCAGCGCGCCGATCGAGGCCGGTCGGCTGACGATCTATCGCTACACGTCGGACGATATCTGGTGTTATCGCCACCGTCACAGCGGCCGGGTCCTGCTGAACATCCCGGGCAACTCCTCACCCTTGCATGAATTCACCGACTGGCGGCACCTGCGCCAATGGATCGTGGCCCAAGGCAAGGTGCCGGCCACACGCCAGGCGCTGCTCGCGCATTTTGCCGAGAACGATCGGGAAGACGGCACCTTCCATGCGGGCGTGTCGACCGCGTTGGAGGGCATGGCGGTATACCCGAAGGAACACTGGCTGAAAAGGAGCGCCGGGCTCTTCAACGACGACGGTTTCTGGGACCCGCAGGATTACATCGATCTTGAGCGCGCTCCCTCCGGCACCGATCCGTTCGCGCAACTGGTGCTGACCATGAAGCAGGCCTCGATGGCCAGCGTCAAAACCATCCGTGACGATGCCCAGGTCAATCGCGACAACCTGAGCGCGGTGGTAGAACCGCTGGTGCGCTGGATCAACCGGCTGGGGCCATTGGCCTTGTTCATTCCGGGAGGCGAGGGCGTTCTGGTGCTGGCCGGCCTGATCGACGCCGGTTATGGCCTTGATCAGGCCATCAACGGCAAGACACCGGAGCAGCGCTCCGAGGGCGTGACGCGCAGCGTGTTCGGCTTGCTCAATGCGCTCCCGCTGGTCGGGGCCGTGGTGGCACTCAAGGGCGAAGAAAAAATCGCCGCAACCCTGCACGAGCCGGGGGAGCCCGCGAGCGAGCCGCGTCCCGGTACGCTGGCCAAGCCCGTAGCCGGATCGGTTCCGGCGCCGGTGTCGACTCGCATAGAGCTGTTGCGTGAGGTGTGCGCACCCCATGCTGCCTTCAGTGATGAGGTACTGGGGCAGATCGCCCGGGTCAGCACGGTCGACGACGATATGCTGCGTCTGATGCAAGCAGGTCGCCCGCCAACGCCGTTGCTGGCCGATACCATCACACGCTTCAAGCTCGATCAGGAACTCGAAGGCGTCACCGATGCGCAAGCGCGGGCCGGATTGTTCAACGCCCGCTATCAGGCGCTCCAGCACTCGGAGCGGGAATGGGTTCGCCTGTTTCAGCGCGAATACCCAGGATTGCCGAAAGGCGCCGTGGAGCAAATCCTCGACCGTTCGGGAGTCGACATCCATCGGCCCTTCGACGCTGACGAGGCGCTGCAATTGCTCAAGCGACTGGACAACAAATCGCGAGACTACCAACAGCATGTACGACTCAACCGGGCCTATGAAGGCTTGTATTTGCGTTCGGTCCGGAACCCCGAAACCGATGTCCTGGCACTGCATTCCTTGCAGCGCCTGCCCGACTGGCCGCAAGGCCTGCGTATAGAGGTACTCGACGGGGCAATCAGTGGCCGAGTCCTCGACCGCTGCGGTCCGCTCGATTCCACGGATTGCCGGCGTTTGATCAAGGTCGGTGACCGCTATCGATACACCGCGGTGGCGGCTACCGACGGTGAGGGTTCGGATCTGTTTACCGCGCTGGTCGACCTCTTGTCCGTGGAGGAACGTACGGCGCTGTCGCTTGACTCGCCGGATGCTGCCAGCGCGTTGCGGTTGCGCATTGGCAATCATGCCTTGGCCCGTTCCGAGTTGATACTCGGCTTGAATCGAATGAATTCGCGGTTGCCTTTCGAAGCCGGGGGGTTGCGCGGTGGCGGCTTCCCGAACACGCCACAGGCCGCAGCGCTGACCCACGGAGTCATGCGCCTGCAGGTCAAGGATCTGTATCCGGATTTCACCGATGCCCAGGCGGATGAGTTGCTGACTGAAGCGGGTGCCGGCGCTCAGGCACTGGTGGATCGCCTGATTGCGCAGATGCAGCAGTTGCATGCCGATCTGCGCCAGTGGATCGACCAGTCCGTGCTGGATGCCAATGACATGGACATCGATTTTCTGGCCGTGGGCGATGATGATGCAGAGGGCATGAGCCCCGGGCAGGTGGAGGCGCACAACGTCGAACTGCTGCAAACCGTGATCGATTTCGAGCGTGAAACTCGGACCGAGCTGGGCGATGAACTGATGAGCATCTGGCAAAAATGCCCGCCCCGGATCAATAGAGTGATGTCGGGTGAGGCGTTCTCCGGGTACAGGCTGGATCTGGCTTTCGAGGACTACCATCGGTTGCCGACGATGAACGTACGCTTCAATGAGGTCGTCGAGTTATCGATGCTGGGCTTGCACCTGATCGAGCGCGAGAGCCTGAGCGCCTTTCTCGAAAGTTTTCCGAACCTGCGTTCCCTGAACCTGGAGCGTGTCGACCTGCGTCGACTCAACGCCGACGGCGTACTGGAAGGTGTGCTGCCTCAACCGATTCGGCAAATGACCCGTCTCACTACGCTGAACCTGAGCAGCACTTTGCTGCAGTTTCAGGAGAACACGGCTGCACAGTTTGGTGACCTGGTGAGCTTGCAAACGCTGGACCTGAGTGACAACCCTCTGACCGTCCCGCCCGTTGTCCTGGGGCTCAAGGAGTTGCGTGTATTGAACCTGAGAAACACCGGGATCAGCCGTTGCCCGGTGGGCATCGCCAATCAGCCGTACCTCACCTCGCTCGACTTGCGAGGCAACCGGATCAGCCGGGTTCCCCAATCGATAGTGAATCAGGCGGTCTCCCGGGATCGGGTGAAACTGTGGGGTAATCCGCTGACGGATGAAGATACCTTGCTGCGCCTGGTCGATCATCGCGAGCGTACCGGCATCAATCTGTGGCTGAGTGAACCGGGTGCCGATTACGGCAGTGCGACGCCCTGGCTGGAGGAGGGCGATGAAGGAATGCGCGAGGCGCGGCAACAGATCTGGCAACGACTGGCCGTCAAGCCATCGGGCAGTACGTTGCTGCGGGTCATGGATGGATTGCGCCTGACGGCGGATTTCCAGGTCGGCTATCGGTCGCTGCAGGCGCGTGTGTGGCGCTTGCTGCACGAAGCGGATACGTCAGAAGAGTTGTGGGGCTGGTTGCGTCAGAGTGTCGAAACCCGGGTAGGCGATGCGCAAAACCCGTTCAGGATGTTCGTGGTGCTGGAAGATCGAGTCCGGTTATACCGTGACTGGGTCGCCATGGGGCGGCCGATTCCGCTGGTGGAACATCCGGTGTTCTAGCGCCAGGAATAACCCCCCTTGAACCCCGGGGCCGGGGTTCAAGGGGTGACGGTCAGCGGCGACGGAACAGCGGCAGCGGTTCGTCGGTCGCGGCCTGATAGGTCACCGAGAAGTCCTTGAGACCTTCCAGGGCTTCGTGCGGATCCTTGTCGGGGCGAATGGCGAACGCGTCGAAACCACAGCGATGCATGTAGAACAACTGGTCACGCAGCACGTCGCCAATGGCCCGCAATTCACCCTTGAAGCCGTAGCGGTCACGCAGCAGGCGGGCGTTGGAGTAGTTGCGGCCATCGGTGAATGCCGGGAAGTTCAGGGCAATGACCTGGAACTGCGCGACGTCTTCACCGATCTCCTCGGCTTCTTCATCGGCGTCAAGCCAGATGCCCAGGCCGCCATCGCGGGCCAGGAGCATACGGCTGTGTTCGCGCCACAACTGCAAGGGGACGATGTAGTCGTCGCAGTTGGTGATCTCGTCGATGCTGAAGTCCTTGGGCAGCAGGTGCCAGGTCTCGTCGACGACCTCGTTGTTCTTAATGATTCGCTGCATAGACACGCTCCTTGAAGAGGTCGATACCAATACGCTGATAGGTGTCGATGAAGCGTTCGTCTTCGGTACGTTGTTCGATGTACACGTCGATCAGCTTTTCGATCACGTCAGGCATGGCTTCCTGGGCAAAGGACGGGCCGAGGATCTTGCCCAGGCTGGCGTCACGGCTGGCGCTGCCGCCGAGGGAAACCTGATAGAACTCTTCGCCTTTCTTGTCCACCCCGAGGATGCCGATGTGGCCCACGTGGTGGTGGCCGCAAGCGTTCATGCAACCGGAGATGTTCAGGTCCAGCTCGCCGATGTCGAACAGGTAGTCCAGGTCGTCGAAACGGCGCTGGATCGATTCGGCGATCGGGATCGACTTGGCGTTGGCCAGGGAGCAGAAGTCGCCACCCGGGCAGCAGATGATGTCGGTCAGCAAGCCGATGTTCGGCGTGGCGAAGCCTTGCTCGCGCAGCTCGCCCCACAGGACGAACAGCTTGTCCTGCTCGACGTCGGCCAGAATGATGTTCTGCTCGTGGGAGGTACGCAGTTGACCGAAGCTGTAACGCTCGGCCAGGTCGGCCACGGCGTCGAGCTGTTTGTCGGTGATGTCGCCCGGTGCAACGCCGGTAGGCTTGAGGGACAAGGTCACGGCCACGTAGCCCGGTTTCTTGTGGGCCAGGGTGTTGCGTGCGCGCCAGCGGGCGAAGCCCGGGTGCTGCAGGTCGAGATCGGCCAGGGCGGCGCACTGGTTGTCCAGCGCCTTGTAGTCCGGGTCGACGAAATGTTTGGCGACGCGCTGCACTTCGGCTTCGGTCAGCGTGGTCTGGCCACCGCGCAGGTGCTCCATTTCCGCGTCGACTTTCTGCGCGAAGACTTCAGGCGTCAGCGCTTTCACCAGGATCTTGATCCGCGCCTTGTACTTGTTGTCACGACGGCCATAGCGGTTGTAGACCCGCAGGATGGCGTCGAGGTAGCTCAACAGGTCTTGCCATGGCAGGAACTCGTTGATGAATGCCCCCACCACCGGCGTACGGCCCAGGCCACCACCGACCAGCACACGGAAGCCCAGTTCGCCAGCGGCGTTGTGCACCGGCTCAAGGCCGATGTCATGGACTTCGATGGCGGCACGGTCGGAAGTCGAACCGTTGACGGCGATCTTGAACTTGCGCGGAAGGTAGGCGAATTCCGGGTGGAAAGTCGTCCACTGGCGCACGATCTCGCACCATGGGCGCGGGTCGATCAGTTCGTCGGCGGCGACACCGGCAAACTGGTCGGTGGTGACGTTGCGCAGGCAGTTGCCACTGGTCTGGATCGCGTGCATCTGCACGGTGGCCAGTTCAGCGAGAATGTCCGGAATGTCTTCCACGGCCGGCCAGTTGAACTGCACGTTCTGCCGGGTACTGATGTGGGCGTAGCCCTTGTCGTAGTCCCGGGCGATCTTGGCCATCATTCGCATTTGCCGCGAAGTCAGTTGGCCGTAAGGCACGGCGACTCGCAACATCGGTGCGAAACGCTGGATATAAAGGCCATTTTGCAGGCGCAGGGGGCGGAATTCTTCTTCGCTCAGCTCGCCTGCCAGATAGCGTCGGGTCTGATCACGGAACTGCTTGACGCGGTCCTCGATGATCCGCTGATCGTATTCGTCGTATACGTACATATAAGTCCTGTTCTCAGGCTTGGGCCGGTCGGAAACAGCGGCGTTTTTTGGCTGGCTGGCGTCCGATAAAACCTCGGCAATTCTGCGCGCACGGCCGCGCACTCCCTACGGAGCCGGGGCAAGATACCAGTTTGCAGTTATGCGTAAAAGTGATGTTTGAGCATATGTAAAGAACCAAATCGCCTAATGAGAATCGTTGTTGCAAAGACCCTGTTTGTGATGCGGGCAATCGTCGTCTTTACTCTGCTCGAGTCTTTATGCAATCACCGATAAAACCGACAAGAGGCGATGCAATGAGCAACCCAACCAAAGCACGGAAAAGCGATAGCACCGTAGATGCCTGGGCAATCTTGTTCCTGATCATTCTGGTCGTGGGGACGGCGGTTTTCTGGGTCAGCCACCAATAAACGACCCGTCCGGGCCCGGTTCCGACGATTGTCCGACAAAAACCGGAAAAATCGCCGTTCTACGGATGTTCGCTGGCTATAATGCGCGGCGAATTTCCGGGGGCTCGGACGACCAATGTTGAAGTTTCTGTATGGCGTATTGCTGACGCTGGGCATGGTCGTGGGACCTTGTGCCCAAGCGGCATCAGTGCTGTTCCTGAATCCGGGAACCCCAGCGGAAGCGTTCTGGGCGAGTTACTCGCAATTCATGCAGGCTGCGGCGACGGACCTGGGGATGGACTTGCGTATCCAGTATTCCGACCGTGTCTCCGAAAATACCATCCGCCAGGCTCGTGAAGCCCTTCAGGGCGACCATCGTCCCGACTACCTGGTCTTCGTCAACGAGCAATACATCGCCCCCGAGATCCTGCGGCTGGCCAAAGGCAGCGGGGTGAAGCTGTTCATGGTCAACAACGCCCTGACGACGGATCAGATGAAACTGATTGGCGCGCGGCCTGACAAGTATCCCGATCTGCTCGGCAGCCTGGTGCCCAATGACGAAGAGGGCGGCTACCTGATGCTCAAGGAACTGATCCGGCAGCACGGTCCGGTGGCGCCCGGCCAGACGATTGAACTGCTGGCCTTTTCCGGTTTGAAGATCACCCCGTCCGCGCAGTATCGCGAAAAAGGCCTGCGGCGCGCCTTGGCCGAGCACCCCGAAGTGCGTTTGCGCCAGTTGGTGTACGGCGGCTGGACCCGGCAACGCGCCTACGAGCAGGCCAGGCTGTTGTTCAAGCGCTACCCGCAGACGTCGTTGGTCTGGGCCGCGAACGACGAGATGGCGCTGGGTGTGATGCAGGCGTATGTCGAGGCCGGCGGCGTGCCGGGCAAAGGCGTGCTGTTCGGCGCAATCAACAATTCACCCGCGGCGTTGCAGGCACTGCTGGACCGTCGCCTGAGTGTGTTGCTGGGCGGGCACTTCACTCTGGGGGGCTGGGCGCTGGTGCAATTGCATGACTACGATGAAGGCGTGGACATCAGCCAGTACGGCGGCCGCGACCGCCAGATACCGTTGCTGCAACTGATCGACCGGGCACAGGCCAGGCGACTGCTGGCGATGGGCGCCACGCAGGACTTCGGTGTGGATTTTCACAAACTCTCGGCCAAGGGCCGTCCAGCGTCCTGGCGTTACCCGTTCACCCTGCAAACCCTGATGCACTGATCGCGTCAAACCCCGGCCAGGAGTAGCACCAGCTTGACGATGCCGAACAGCGTCAAGGCGAACACCACCGTGAACAGGATCCCCAGAATCACGAAATGACTGGGCTTGCCGTGGGTGAAATCACGGGCCCGGTTCTTCCCGCTCTGCACCCCGAATGCCGCCGCCATGACGCTGTGCAGCATTTGCCAGAAGCTCGGCGGCTTGTTGTCGGCCGGATCGTCCATAAAACCCTCGCCTGAAAATGGTCCTCGAAAAGCATAGTCAATCCGGCGATTCGTGTGCGGGTCGGCGGCCATTTATTGACGCCGTTGGTAACAAACCAGTGCCAGAGCCATAACTATCTACCGCAAACCCGTGTTTGCGAAATGGTGTCCTGTCCCTCCAATTGCCAGGAGAGACAACATGCTCACCATTGCCCCGGAAAAAACCCGCATTCATCGCGACCTGCTCAAGCAGATGGCTCCCGACTGGTTGATCAAGGCCGCGCCAGAAAGGCAGGCAGCCATAAGAGCGTCCGCTACGCGCCTGCCAGACTGGTACCGGCACGCGTCGGTCCAGCAACAGCAGGCGTTGAAAAGCAGTTTCAACGCCAGTTTCACGGCCCAGACACAACTCGACAACGCGATGTCGGCCTTGCAGGACATCGACGCGTTCGCCGCGCCATTGCTGACCAGTGCGCTCAAGGATCAGTTCAGTGTGGACGTGGACGTCAACACAACCTTGTTGTGTCTGAGGCGACCATTGGAAGTCAGTGACTTCGAGATCGAAATCTCCCACTTCGAGGTGATGAAGCTCACGTTGCTGCAGGCCGCGTTGCATAACTTCGAAGCCTCGGAATGCGAGGAAGGTGCCTTTCATCGTGCGTCCGGATTTGTCGTGGAAACAACCACGCCCGGATCTTTCGAACCCATTAC
Organism: Pseudomonas sp. PDM28; assembly: GCF_019219115.1. Taxonomy (NCBI): domain Bacteria; kingdom Pseudomonadati; phylum Pseudomonadota; class Gammaproteobacteria; order Pseudomonadales; family Pseudomonadaceae; genus Pseudomonas; species Pseudomonas sp. PDM28. The sequence goes on along the minus strand of NZ_JAHUWG010000007.1, from coordinate 359,814 downwards.
CCTGAACATGACGGTCAGGGCGTTCCTGTCGCTTTGTCGTGCCCTGGATATCGGCGCGCAGTATCAAACCTGCGTTCAGGGATTCTTCGAGTCTGCGACGGCGCAGGAGGCGACCCTTCGCCAGTCATTCATCGCCAGTCAGAAAACTGCGCTGAAAGCAGCTGCCGAACTGGCACTGTTGAAAAAAGACATCGAACCCGACGACTACACAATGATTGTCTCGATCGTCAACGGCGAGGTTCATCCGAGCGTCGGCAACAGGCCGGTGTGGTTTCGCGACCTGAGCCTGATGAAGCGCCGGATGACTGGCTGCGTGGTGTTCAGCATCTGCGAACAATATCGCTACACCGATGATTTCATTGTCTACATCCCTCATGATCCAGAACACCCGCTCAAGCGCTACACCAAAGCGCAGTGGCGTGATGAGTTCAAACGTCAATTCACCGCTCGCGATGCGTCAGCCTCCGGCGCTCAGGGGCCGACGGCTCACCAGCGCTTTTTCAGCCAGTTCGTCGCCTATGCCGACCGACCGTATTACTTCAGTCAGTTCACTCGCAGAGCGGCGGATGCGCCGTCTGATCCGTTGCACTCCATCTGGGTCAAAGTCGCCCAATTCATCCCGCCGTTTTCTTCCATTGCCCGCATCAAAGAGCTGCCACCGGAGCGTCAGGCCCCACGCGAGCCTGTCGAAGACCCGTACCTCAATGCATTCGGCGTCAATCGTAAAGGGGTCGACGGGCTCTGGTCCGCCAACTCCGATCTGTTCGTCTATCTGTACGAGCAGAATCGCAACAAGGTGATTGCCGATGCGCGTAGCCATGCGGTTCCAACGGCTGAAGTCGACGCGAAAGCGCGAGCGGAAAAACTCAACCATCTGCTGGAAATCGGTTTGTTAGGGTTGAACATGGTGTCGATGTTCGTCCCGGTACTGGGCGAGATCATGCTCACGGTGATGGCCGGGCAACTGCTGTACGAGTCCTTCGAGGGCGCGATCGAGTGGAGCGAGGGTGATCGCGAAGCCGCCAAGAGGCACCTGATCGACGTGGCAGAAAACCTGGCGCTGATCGGCGTCATGGCCGGCGTGGGCAAGGGGCTCGGCAAACTGACCGCGGTGAAACCCGAACCGCTGGTTGAACGCCTGGAGCCCATCACGCTGCCCAGTGGCCAAAGCCGTTTATGGAAACCCGATCTGAGCGCTTATGAGTGTGACGATGTGCTCGATCGCCATTCCGCTCCCGATGCAATGGGGCACTATCGGCTCAACGGCAAGACCTACATCCGCCAGTCAGGCAAGGTCTATGAAACCCGTTTTGATGAATCGCTGAAAAAGTGGCGCATCCAGCATCCGCACAACGCGCAGGCCTACCAACCGATACTCGAACACAACGGCCACGGCGCCTGGCGTCATACGCTGGAGCGCCCGCTTCAGTGGGACCGCCTGACGTTGCTGCGGCGCATGGGGCCTGTCACCGAGGCGTTTACCGATGAGCAACTGCTGCAGATCGCCGACGTCAGCGGTATCAGTGACAACGCCTTGCGCAAAATGCACAGGGATCGATTGCCGCCGCCACCTGAACTGACCGATGCCTTGCGTCTGTTTAAGGCTGACCCGGGATCGGCTCAAAATCTCCCAGAGGCAAATCGCGGGTCCTTGGTCGGCATGTTGCAACGCGCATGCCCCGGCCTGGACCAATCCGCTGCGCAAAGGGTGCTGTTCGATGCCAATGCCGAAGAACTGACACGCCTGCAAACAACCCGTCGGGTGCCGTTGAAAATGCTCGAGGAGGCGCATTGGTATGCGCGACAAGGGCGGGTGAACCAGGCGTTTGCCAGCCTGCATCAGCAGCGCATGGCTTCCGCCGATAGCCGATGGCTCGCCCTGCATGCGCTGGAACGGTTGCCCGGTTGGTCCGACGGAGTGCGCCTGGAAATACGCGAGGGCAGCGTCAGTGGTCCGCTGCTCGATGGCATCGGCAGCGAGACTGCAACCAGTCGCAAATACCTGGTGAAAAACGGCCCCACCTATCAAGCATTCGATGAGACAGGCGAAGCACTCAACAGCGTGCCGTCGCAGGGTGACAGCTTTTTCGCATCGATCATGCATGCCTTGCCTGATCAGTCCCGCCAGGCATTGGGCGTTCCGCATGTGGCGCAGAGCAGTGCCCTGCGCGAAGCGGTGATTGAGTGGGCCGGTAAACATCGCACTGAACTGGCGCAACGGCTGCTGCAGCGCACGGGCAGGCGCAAAGCGTTCAAGCCGCCCGTTCGTGTCGCGGAACGTACGCTGGGCTATTACGCCAGCGGGCGCGGACAAGGGATAAATCCGTCGCTGGTGACTCGCGTGCGGGATGTTTATCCGCAACTCACCGATCAGCAGGCCAACGGCTTCATCCTCAAGCAGTTGCGAGAAGGTAAAACCGACGCACAGATTTTCAATCATTTGCAGACGCGCCTGCGCGAGTGGCAACAGCTTGAAACCACACTCGACCAATGGGTCGGCGAACCAGGTTCCGAGTCGGTTTTACGCTCGATGCCGGGAGGCAAGAGCGCTGCTGCGCGAAACATCAGGCAAGCCTGGCGCAATGCGTCGTTGGCCGATGAACAACCGCACTTGCGATTACTGGAGGTGGCCTGTGACGACCCGCTTCCGTCGCTGGCGGCGGATTTTTCGCATGTGGAAGGGCTGCTTCTCTGGGGACGGTGCGTGACGGACGCCAATGTCGATACGCTGCTGGGCGCATTTCCCAAGCTGAAACGCCTGCGGATCAATTCAACCAGCGACGAGCTGACTAACGTACCGAACGCGTTGAGCGCGATGCCGGACCTTACCAGCCTGAGTCTGTCTTCAGCGGTGCCCTACGCGGCTGACATGTCGGCCCGGCTGAGTGCACTGACGACGCTTGAGGAACTCAGTGTGTATTCCTCTGGCTATGCGCCGCTGACACTGGATGTCAGCCGCATGCGCAATCTGCGCGAATTGAAAGTCCTTGCACCATCGCTGTATCAATGGCCCGCCGGGGTGCTTGAACTACCCAATCTTGTACGTCTGGATCTCAGAAGCACGGGCATCAGCTCGCTGCCGGATGGCGTGTTCCAAGGGCACGAACAACTCTGGTCAGGGTTGTCGCTGGACTGGTCGCACTTCACCCGGGAAAACTTCAAGCCTGCCTATGAGTACGTCAAGAATCATCCGGAACATCTCATTGACCGGGAAGAGATGGTCAGGGACTACTGCAAAAGTGAACTCAATCGCCTGGCAGACGGCCTGTACGAACCGTCGGTGGGCCTGTTCAACAATTTTGTCGAGCAGTGGAAGGGGGCCGATGAGCGATTCGAAGCCGTCGATGCCTTGAGCGCCCAGTTCCGGGAGTTGGAGGGGCGACTGAACGACTGGTCCGGTCATACCATGGCGCAGAACATCGATATGAAGGAAGTGATAGGGCGGTCCTGGGCCGCGGCATTCTTCAAGACTAACTGGCGGCACGGTGTATTCAGGCGCTACGGCTCGACCGCCGATGCTTCGGTGCTTGCACTGCCGAAAGTGCCGTTCAGTGAGTTCCCCTCGCTGCCCGCCGGGGCTTTCGATCATGTGCAAGAGTTGTATCTCAAGGGCGTGCAGGCGCCTGCCGATCAGTTCCGTGGTTTTATCCAAGGGTTTACCGAGCTGCAAACTCTCGACCTGAGCGCGAATGGTTTGACCCACGTGCCGATTGCACCGGGCTCCCTTGCGAAGCTGAACCGTCTGGATCTTTCCGGTAATCGGATTGCCATCAATCCTGAGGTGCAGCAAGTGCTTGATGGCCTGCACGCAGTCGAGAACCTGGACTTGAGCGATAACCCGCTGACTTCGCTGGATGTCAGTGGCATGAATCGCCTGAAGGCCTTGAACCTGCGCGATACGGATCTGCAGCAATGGCCCACGGGAATGCAGGATCTGCCGCAGTTGGCCTGGGTGGATCTGCGAGGCAGCAAGATCTCTTCGCTGCCGGAGGACCTTGTGGATGATCTGCTGCTCAAGACCCAGCTGACCGGCCTATCGTTGACGTCGCAAGCGACTACGGCGCTCAAAGCGGCTCGTCAGCGCGTTGAAATTGCCCATGGCCTGCCGGTCGGCACGCTGGAGAACTTCGATCTGCAAGAGGTGCCCGCCAGCTTCCCGCCGACTGAAAGCGGCTTTTCCATCGCTCGGCATTTGCTGCCCCTGCAGGCAGTCCCGGCGGGCGAAGGCAGTGCGCATTTTGCCCAACGGCTGCAGCGATTCCATCCGGCACTTGCCGATGACCAAGCGCTGCGAGCGATTGAACAGATGCGTGATCGTGGTGCGACTGACGTTCAGCTCCGCGAGCGGTTTGGCCAGTGGGACCAGGTGTTCGACGACCTGACAAGTCGCTTGAACGGTTGGCTGTTCACACGGGAAACGCGTGGCGCGGGCTGGATTGTATCGGCGCAAAGTCGTCGGCAAGGTGCTTTACGCATACTCGAATGTTGGTCTGAAGGGCTGACCGGCACCGCGGGTGCGATGGGGGAAATCTTGAATCTCAACGGTCTGCAATTGGGCGATCTGCCCGAATTGCCTGCAGTGTTTTCTCACGTCGACACGCTGGACCTGACGGGCGTAAGACTGTCCAGACAAGGTTCGGACGGCTTTCTCAAGGCCTTTACCCAGGTGAAATCCTTGAAACTCAATGGCAATGGCCTGCAGGCGGTGCCTGAACCTGTCCAGAACATGACCAGCCTTGAGCGGCTGGAGCTTTCGGCAAACCGCTTCGGCGATACCGGGCATTTGTATGCCGCGTTGAACCGCCTGGAACACCTGAAATGGCTGGATCTGGGGCACAACGCCCTGGACGACTTTGATGTCGCCGTGTTTGTGCGACTGGAAACGCTCGATCTGCGCCACAACAATCTGACCGAATGGCCGCAAGGCGTGCTGGATGCCAACCATCTGGTCAAGCTGAACCTGAGCAGCAACGACATCACTGAGATTCCTGTCGAAGCGCTGGATGGTGCGCATGATGCGCTGATGTCCGGCACCGATCTGAGCGAAAACTTCAATGTGGCGCTGGAGAGTCTCGAACGACTCAGGGATTACCGCGAGGCAGATGCGCGGCAAACAGTGTTGGGATTTTCACGTACCGAACTCGACGAAATGATTGCCGAGGCCAGCGGCGAGGCTGACGGTGAAAGTGAAAGCTTCGAATCCGATGAGTCCTTGCCCGACGTAGCACCCGATTTCCAGCAAAGTGCGCCGTGGCTGGCCAATGCCACTTCCGAGGAGCTGGCTGGAAAAACCCGGGTCTGGAATCAACTCGCCGCCGAGCCGGACAACGCCGCGTTCTTTCATCTGCTGTCACGATTGCAGGATACGCAGGAGTTCAGGGTGGCAAATGCCGACCTTACGCGCCGGGTATGGACGGTCATGGACGCCGCGGCCAGCAATAGCGAACTGCGGGAGATTCTGTTTGCCAGCGCCAATACCCATGGCACCTGTGTCGATGGCCGAATCCTCACCTTCAGCGGATTGGAGAGCAAAGTCTTCACCCACAATGCCTTGCTCGACATTCCTGCCGGGCAGCTGGCGGCGAAGGGTGAAGCGTTGCTGAGATTGTCCCGGCAACTTTTCCGCCTGGACAAGGTGGACGAACTGGCGACCAAAGCCGCTGCGCACAGAGGTCGGGATGAAGCTGAAGTTCGTCTGGGTTATCGAATCGGCCTGACGGATGGCTGGAGCGACGGTCTGGAACTGCCAGGGCAGCCCAAACACATGACCTATGCCTCGGGCGTAACACCGCGACAATTGGCCGAGGCCCGGATCGAGGTGAACAGCGCGGAACAATCGGACAAATTCTATGAAGACTTGATCCAGCGTGATTACTGGGTGCAATACCTCAAGGAAAAATACCCTGGAGAATTCCGCACGCTGGATGAGGCAGAAATGCCGGAGGAGGGTGACGGCGCTGACGATGCGGCGTTGATGGTCAAGTTGTTCGACCTGGCTGCTGCGCGCAATAGCAAGATGATCGAGCTGTCTCGCAAGGAGGTCGAGGGCGTCTGAGCCAGACGCTTGAGCCTGGTCTGCGAAGAGGATGCTGAATCTGCGGGCCTCATCGCGGGCAAGCCCGCTCCCACATTTAATCTCCAGTGAACACAAAACTGTGTACGACGAAGATCCCCTGTGGGAGCGAGCCTGCTCGCGATGGCGGAATGTCAGTCGCCGATGATGCTGAATGTGCGGGCCTCATCGCGAGCAGGCTCGCTCCCACATTTAATCTCCAGTGAACACAAAACTGTGTACGACGAAGATCTCCTGTGGGAGCGAGCCTGCTCGCGATGGCGGAATGTCAGTCGCCGATGATGCTGAATGTGCAGGCCTCATCGCGAGCAGGCTCGCTCCCACATTTAATCTCCAGTGAACACAAAACTGTGTACGACGAAGATCCCCTGTGGGAGCGAGCCTGCTCGCGATGGCGGAATGTCAGTCGCCGATGATGCTGAATGTGCGAGTCTCATCGCGGGCTTGCCCGCGAAGGCGTCGTGGGGAGCGCCATCGCAGCAAGCCTTTTCCTGGTTTAGTTGTCGTAACCCAGGTTCGGCGCCAGCCAGCGTTCGGTCACGCTCAACTCCTGGCCTTTGCGCGAGGTGTAGCTCTGCACCTGGTCCTTGTCGACCTTGCCCACGGCGAAGTACTGCGCCTGCGGGTGAGCGAAATACCAGCCGCTGACCGCTGCTGCCGGGAACATGGCGTAGTGTTCGGTGAGGAACACGCCGCTGCGGCCGGCGCGCATTTCCTGAGCTTCGGGATCGAGCAGGGCGAACAACTGGGCTTTTTCGGTGTGATCCGGGCAGGCCGGATAACCCGGTGCCGGACGGATGCCGGTGTATTGCTCCTTGATCAGCGCTTCGTTATCCAGCACTTCATCCTTGGCGTAGCCCCAATAGTCTTTACGCACCTGCTGGTGCAGCCATTCGGCGCACGCCTCGGCCAGACGGTCGGCCAGGGCCTTGACCATGATCGAGTTGTAGTCGTCGCCAGCGTCCTGGTAGGCCTTGGCCACTTCTTCGGCGCCGATGCCGGCGGTGGTGATGAAACCACCCACGTAGTCAGTCACTTCACTGTCCTTGGGCGCGACGAAGTCGGCCAGGGAGAAGTTCGGCTTGCCGTCGGTCTTGATGATCTGCTGGCGCAGGTGATGCAGCTTGGCCATTGGCTTGCCGTCATCGCCATAGAGTTCGATGTCGTCGTCATGCACCTGGTTGGCCGGCCAGAAACCGAACACCGCGCGGGCGCTGATCAGCTTCTCGTCGATCAGTTTGGTGAGCATTTCCCGGGCATCCTTGTACAGCGAGGTGGCCGCTTCGCCGACCACTTCGTCCTGGAGGATGCGCGGGAATTTGCCGGCCAGGTCCCAGGATATGAAGAACGGCGTCCAGTCGATGTACTCGGCCAGAACGTTGAGGTCGATGTTGTCCAGTACCCGGGTGCCGGTGAAGGTCGGTTTGACCGGCGTGTAGCTCGCCCAGTCGAACTGTGGTTTCTTGGCGATGGCCGCGCCATAGCTCAGGCGTTCGGTGCGGGCGCTGCGGTTGGCGGTGCGCTCGCGAACCTCGATGTAGTCCTGACGGGTTTTCTCGACGAAACCGGCCTTGAGCTCCTTGGACAGCAACTGGGTCGCCACGCCCACGGCACGGGAGGCGTCGGTGACGTAGATCACTGCGTCGTTGCTGTACTTCGGCTCGATCTTCACCGCGGTGTGCGCCTTGGAGGTGGTGGCGCCACCGATCATCAATGGCAGGTGGAAGTCCTGGCGCTGCATTTCGCGGGCGACGTGGACCATCTCATCCAGCGACGGGGTGATCAGGCCGGACAGGCCGATGATGTCGCACTTCTGCTCCCTGGCCACCTGGAGGATTTTCTCCGCCGGGACCATCACGCCGAGGTCGACGATGTCATAGCCGTTGCAACCGAGTACGACGCCGACGATGTTCTTGCCGATATCGTGCACGTCGCCTTTCACGGTCGCCATGAGGATCTTGCCCTTGGCTTCAGGCTTGTCGCCTTTTTCCAGTTCGATGAACGGGATCAGGTGCGCCACGGCCTGCTTCATCACGCGAGCGGATTTCACCACCTGGGGCAGGAACATTTTGCCGGCGCCGAACAGGTCGCCGACGATGTTCATGCCGGCCATCAGCGGGCCTTCGATCACTTCGATCGGGCGGCTGAAGGACAGGCGCGATTCTTCGGTATCTTCGACGATGTGGGTGGTAATGCCTTTGACCAGCGCATGTTCCAGACGCTTGTTGACGTCCCAGTTGCGCCACTCTTCGGTCTCGGCTTCCTTGACGCTGCCGTCGCCCTTGTACTTGTCGGCGATGGCGAGGAGGGCGTCGGTGCCTTCCGGGGTGCGGTTGAGGATCACGTCTTCGACGGCGTCGCGCAGTTCCACCGGGATCTGGTCGTAGATCTCCAGTTGCCCGGCGTTGACGATACCCATGGTCAGCCCGGAGCGAATGGCGTACAGCAGGAACACCGAGTGGATCGCCTCACGCACCGGGTTGTTGCCGCGGAACGAGAACGACACGTTGGACACGCCACCGGACGTCAGCGCGTACGGCAGTTCGTCACGGATGTAGGCGCAGGCGTTGATGAAATCGACGGCGTAGTTGTTGTGTTCTTCGATACCGGTGGCGACGGCGAAGATGTTCGGGTCAAAGATGATGTCTTCCGGCGGGAAGTCCACTTCGTTGACCAGGATGTCGTAGGAGCGTTTGCAGATTTCCTTCTTGCGCGCTTCGGTGTCGGCCTGGCCGGCCTCGTCGAAGGCCATCACCACCACCGCGGCGCCGTAGCGCTTGCACAGTTTGGCGTGGTGAATGAACTGTTCCACGCCTTCTTTCATGCTGATCGAGTTGACGATGCCTTTGCCCTGGATGCATTTCAGGCCGGCTTCGATCACTTCCCACTTCGAGGAGTCGATCATGATCGGTACGCGGGAGATGTCCGGTTCGCCGGCAATCAGATTGAGGAAGGTCACCATGGCCTTCTTCGAATCGAGCATCCCTTCGTCCATGTTGATGTCGATCACCTGTGCGCCGGCCTCGACCTGCTGCAGGGCGACTTCCAGGGCTTCGGTGTAGTTGTCCTCGCGGATCAGCCGGGCGAACTTGGCGGAACCGGTGATGTTGGTGCGCTCGCCGACGTTGACGAACAGCGAACTGCGATCGATGGTGAAGGGTTCCAGGCCCGAGAGGCGGCAAGCCTTGGGGATGTCCGGGATCTGGCGCGGCGCATAACCGGCCACGGCCTTGGCGATGGCTTCGATGTGGCCCGGCGTGGTGCCGCAGCAGCCGCCGACAATGTTGAGGAAGCCGCTTTGGGCGAACTCTTCGATGACCTTGGCGGTTTGCGACGGCAGTTCGTCGTACTCGCCGAATTCGTTCGGCAGGCCGGCGTTCGGGTGCGCCGACACGTGGGTGCCTGCCTTGTTCGACAGCTCTTCGAGGTACGGGCGCAACTCGCTGGCGCCGAGGGCGCAGTTCAGGCCAACGGAAATCGGCTTGGCGTGGGCCACGGAGTTCCAGAAGGCTTCGGTGGTCTGGCCCGACAGGGTGCGGCCCGAAGCGTCGGTGATGGTGCCGGAAATCATGATCGGCAGTTCGACGCCCAGCTCTTCGAACACGCCTTGCACGGCGAAGATCGCGGCCTTGGCGTTGAGGGTGTCGAAGATGGTTTCGATCAGGATCAGGTCGGCGCCGCCCTCGATCAGGCCTTTGGTGGATTCGGTGTAGTTTTCCACCAGTTCATCGAAGGTCACGTTGCGGTAGCCGGGGTTGTTCACGTCCGGGGACAACGAGCAGGTGCGACTGGTAGGACCGAGCACGCCGGCGACGAAGCGCGGCTTCTCCGGGGTTTCCAGGGTCTTGGCGTCGGCGACCTTGCGTGCAAGCCGAGCGCCTTCTACGTTTAATTCATACGCCAGGCCTTGCATGCCGTAGTCGGCCAGGGAGATCTGGGTGGCGTTGAAGGTGTTGGTTTCCAGAATGTCGGCGCCAGCGTCGAGGTAGGCTTTCTCGATGCCGCCAATCACGTCCGGGCGAGTCAGGACCAACAGGTCGTTGTTGCCTTTGACATCGCTCGGCCAGTCAGCGAAGCGTTTGCCACGGTAATCCTGCTCTTCGAGCTTGTAGCTCTGGATCATCGTGCCCATACCGCCATCGAGAATCAGGATGCGCTCTTTGAGGGCGTGCTTGAGAGCTTGAAGGCGAACGCTGCGATCGGACATTTGGACTACTCGGTAAGACCATGACGAAGGGGCGGGATGATAGCAAACCTGTGCGCTTTTAGAGCATGACTCGGTTTTGCATGAATATCGTTCATGTTGTCAGGGGTGGCAGACCGGTAGAATCGCGGCGTTTTTTCAGGATCCAGGACCAGGGACATGTCTTATCGCTTCGTCATCAGCAGTGTGTTGATGCTTTTAAGCTGGGGCGCTGCGGCGCAAAGTCCGGCGAACTCCTCTGCCATTTCCTACAGTCGAGACATTCAACCGATCTTCACTGAAAAGTGCGTGGCCTGCCACGCCTGCAACGACGCCGCCTGTCAGCTCAACCTGGGTAGCGGCGAGGGCGCGGCACGCGGCGCGACGAAAGTCCCGGTTTACGACGGTGACCGCACCAAGGCGGTGGCGCCGACGCGGCTGTTTCTGGACGCCTCCGGAAAAGCCGCCTGGCAACAAAAGGGCTTCTTTTCGGTGCTCGATGCCCAGGGTAGCCAGGCCGCATTGATGGCGCGGATGCTGGAACTGGGCCACAACACCCCCTTGCAACCCAACGCCAGGCTGCCCCAAGACATCGTCCTGGGACTGAACCGGGAGAACATGTGCTCCATGCCCGCGCAGTTCGATGGCTACGCCGCTTCGCACCCGAAGGAAGGCATGCCGCTGGCGGTGACCGGCCTGACCGACCCGCAGTACCAGACGCTGCAACGCTGGCTGGCCGCAGGCGCCCCTATCGATCAACAGGCCCTGGCCCCGAGTGCGCAAGAAGCGCAGCAAGTGATCCAGTGGGAAAACCTGCTCAATTCGCCGGGCGCCCGGCAGAGCCTGGTGGGGCGCTGGCTGTATGAGCACTGGTTCCTCGCCCATCTTTACTTCAAGGAGGGTGAGCCCGGGCATTTCTTCCAGTGGGTGCGTTCGCGCACGCCGACCGGCCAGCCGATTGACCTGATCAATACCCGGCGCCCCAACGATGATCCGGGCTCGGAGTTTTACTACCGCTTGTGGCCGGTGCAGGGCGTGATCGTGCACAAGACCCACATCTCCTATCCCCTGAGTGCGGCGAAGCTGGCGCGGGTCAAATCCCTGTTCTACAGCGGCAACTGGGAGGTCAATGCATTGCCGGGCTACGGGCCGAAGAGCCGGGCCAACCCCTTTACCACCTTCGAAGCGATTCCGGCCCAGGCGCGCTATCAATTCATGCTCGATAACGCCGAGTACTTCGTGCGCACCTTTATCCGTGGGCCAGTGTGTCGTGGGCAGATCGCCACGGATGTGATTCGCGATAACTTCTGGGCGTTGTTCCAGGCACCTGAACACGACCTCTACATCACCGACCCGAACTATCGCGGGCAAGCCACGCCCTTGCTGGCGATGCCGGGGCAGAATGATGATGTCGGCAGCGTCCTGACCCTGTGGCACGACTACCGCGACAAACGCAACGAATACGAGGCCCTGCGCCGCGACAGCTACGCCGACTTGCCCGCACCGAGCTGGTCGACCCTGTGGGCCGGCAACGACAACGCGCTGCTGAGCATCTTTCGCCATTTCGACAGCGCCTCGGTGACCAAGGGCCTGATCGGCGAAGTACCGCAGACGATGTGGCTGTTCGACTATCCGCTGCTGGAGCGCACCTACTATCAACTGGCAGTCAATTTCGATGTGTTCGGCAACGTGTCCCATCAGGCCCAGACGCGCCTGTATTTCGACCTGATCCGTAACGGCGCCGAGCAGAATTTCCTGCGCCTGATGCCCGCCGATTCGCGGGAGGGCTACCTCGACGACTGGTATCAGAACAGTGGCAAATTCAAGATGTGGCTGGACTACGAGTCCATCGACGATGACAAGCCGACGGCACTGAAGCTTGATCCGCAGGATCCCAAACGCGACTTTGCCATGCAATTGCTGACCCGTTATGGCGACCTCAATGCCAGGCCCGACCCGATCAACCGCTGCGACGGCGCCTACTGCTCGCGGCCGAACATTGATCCTGGCCTGCAAAATGCCGAACAGGTGTTGAGCCGCCTGACTTCGCGTCCGGCGGCGGGGTTGAAAGTGATTGATCAACTGCCGGAAGCGACCATGCTGCGCATCGAAACCGGCAGCGGCAAGCGTGAGATCTACAGCCTGCTGCGCAACCGGGCCCACAGCAACGTGGCGTTCCTGCTCGGCGAATCGCTGCGCTATCAGCCGGGGCTCGATACCCTGACGATTTTCCCGGGCGTGCTCAGCAGCTACCCGAACTTCATGTTCAACATTCCGGCCGGGCAAGTGCCGGCGTTTGTGGATGCGATGGAGAACGCCAAGGATAGCGACAGCTTTGAGAAAATCGTCGAACGTTGGGGAATACGCCGCAGTCATCCGCAATTCTGGCTGTATTTCCATGATCTGAGCCGCTACATCCAGGAGACCGATCCGGTGGAAGAGGGCGTGCTGGACATGAATCGCTTCGAGAACCTCTGACCAGGCGCAGATCCCCTGTGAGCGGGCTTGTGTGGCGAGGGGGCTTGCCCCCGTTGGGTCGCGAAGCGGCCCCAGAAAATGGGACTGCTGCGCAGTCCAACGGGGGCAAGCCCCTCGCCACACAAGCACGCCCCCACAAGGGGGATCGTCGGAATCTTTCCTGACAAAAATACTGGGACTTTGTCCGGCGCGCCGATTGGCGTAAACTGCGCCCAAGCCTGCGAGGAGTTTCCATGACCGCTATTACCATTACCGACGCCGCCCACGATTATCTGGCTGATCTGCTCTCCAAGCAGAACACCCCGGGCATCGGCATCCGCGTCTTCATCACCCAGCCTGGCACCCAGTACGCCGAAACCTGCATTGCCTACTGCAAGCCGGGCGAAGAAAAACCGGAAGACACCGCGCTGGGGCTGAAAAGCTTCACCGCCTACATCGACCATTTCAGCGAAGCCTTCCTGGACGATGCGGTTGTCGACTACGCCACCGACCGCATGGGCGGCCAGCTGACCATCAAGGCGCCAAACGCCAAAGTACCGATGGTCAACGCCGACAGCCCGGTCAACGAGCGCATCAACTACTACCTGCAAACCGAGATCAACCCGGGGCTGGCCAGCCACGGCGGCCAGGTCAGCCTGATCGACGTGGTCGAAGACGGCATCGCCGTCCTGCAGTTCGGCGGTGGTTGCCAGGGCTGCGGCCAGGCCGACGTGACGCTGAAGGAAGGCATCGAGCGCACCCTGCTTGAGCGTATTCCCGAGCTCAAGGGCGTTCGCGACGTGACCGACCACACGCAGAAAGAAAACGCCTACTACTAAGTAAGGTGTTCGCTGCGAAATAAAAAACCTGTGGCGAGGGGGCTTGCCCCCGTTGGGCTGCGAAGCAGCCCCAGCTTTTTTTGGTATTGCGACGGCTACGCCGCCGAACGGGGGCAAGCCCCCTCGCCACAGGGTTAGTGGTGAATCAGGGTCTGTAGAGATGCGCATGCCCCGCGCGATACAGTGACGATTCGCTGAAGTGGTCACTGCCCAGCACCCGTCCCACCAGAATCAACGCCGTGCGCCGAAACCCTTTGGCGGCAACCTTTTCGGCAATGTCCTCAAGCGTTCCCGTCACCCAGTCCTGATCCGGCCAGCTCGCGCGATGAACCACCGCAATCGGGCAATCGGCGCCGTAATGCGGCAGCAGTTCCTCAACGATCTTCGGCAGGTGATTGACCCCCAAATGAATCGCCATGGTCGCGCCGTGCTGCGCCAGGCTGGCGAATTCCTCTCCGGGTGGCATGGTGGTTTTTTCGGCGTAGCGCGTCAGGATCACGCTCTGTGAAACGTCCGGCAGCGTCAGTTCTGCACCCAGCAGCGCTGCACAAGCGGCGGTAGCCGTCACGCCCGGGACGATTTCGAACGCAATGCCCAACTCACGCAGATAGCGAATCTGTTCGCCAATGGCACCATACAGGCTCGGATCGCCAGAGTGTACCCGGGCCACGTCCTGGCCTTTTGCGTGGGCGGCCTTGAACAGGTCGATGATCTGTTCCAGATGCAGTTCGGCGCTGTTGACGACCTGCTCGGCACAATGACCTTCCAGTACCGCGGCTGGCACCAGCGAGCCGGCATAAATGATCACCGGGCAACTGCGAATCAGCCGCTGACCCTTGACGGTAATCAGTTCGGGGTCGCCGGGACCTGCGCCAATGAAGTAGACGGTCATCGTCGGTTCCTGTGGGAATAAAAGGGGCTGAACAGGGCTTCAGATGAAGAATGTTCATGATCGAGGCGGGGATTATCGGGGATTTTATGCCGCGCCGGCCAATGCCAGGGTTGCCTGGGCATATTTTTGTCGGGGGATCAGCAGTTTAGCCGGGGCCTGGGCCAGTTGTTCGGCCAGGGCCAGTGCGGCGCTTTCCGCCACGCCGTAGCAACCGGTGCGTTCAAACGCTATTTGCGATTGATGGCTGAGTTGCGGCTCATAGGGGGCCAGTTGTTCACTGCTGAAGTACATCAATTCCAGGCCAAGCTGCTGAGCCAGTTCGATCAGTGCGGGTTCGTCGCGCTTCGAATCGATGCTGGCCAGGGCCTTGATTTCATGGCGCGCAATCTGGTGCGCCTCCAGTGCCTGGTCGAGCAGCGCCAGCAAGGTGCTGACGGGGCAGCCCTTTTGGCAGCCCAGGCCGACCACCAGGGTCGGCGCAGTGCTGACGTCCGTCATGCGTGGTATTGGCCATCGCTTTTGCGACGGAACAACCAGGCGCTGATCAGGCCCAGGGCCAGCCAGAACGCCACGTTGGTCAGTTGCGAAGCGATTTTGAATTGGGTTTCCAGTGCCTCCGGAGCGAGCATCGAATGCACTTGCGGTTGCGGTGCGCCAATCACATGGGGAACGGCAAGGATCGCCACGCCGAGGACTTTCATCAGCCAGTGACGGCTGAACACGATCAGCGCGATACCGACGGCGGTGGAGGCGGCGGTACCGATCCACCACAGTTGCCGTTGTGCCAGATCGGCGGCGGCAGTGCCTGGCAGTTCAGGTGGCAGGCCGAGGGTCGGTGCGAGCACGAAAGTCGCATAGCCGGCCAGACCCCAGAGCAGGCCCTGGGAGGTTTTGGTCGGTGCACGCAAGGTGTACAGGCCAGCCAGCATCAGGGCGAAACCGACGGCCACCACCAGGTTGCCGCCAGTGGTCGACAGCACGCGCTGCCAGCCGTCTTGCGGTTCCCAGGCTTCGGCGTCGTGGGTGTGGGCCGCCATCGCGCCATCGGTGTGTTCATGCATTTCAACGGCAGCCGGTTCGGCTTTTTCGTAGGTTTCGGCCTGCAGAATCAGGGGCGCGACCCAGAAGCTTTGCAGCAGGGTCAGCAACAGGGCGGCCAGCAGCCCTGTGAAACCTGCGGTTTGCGCAATACGCTTGATCATCTCAGCAGGTCTCAATGGCACGGGAACGCGGAGCTGTGACGGGTATCGTGGGCGGCATTGTGCATCGCTTCGATGTGCGAGAAACCGGCGAAATACACCAGGCACGCGCCCAGGATCGACGCGCAGACGGCGGCGGTCAGACGTTGAGTCAGGGTAGAAGTGGTGCTGGCTGTAGTGTGGCCGGTGCTGCTGATGATCGACATGGCGTTTCCCTCTGGTCTGTCAGCGGGGAATCAAGAGCGCATGCAAAAACCTGCACGACCAGGCGCGCAGGGTTTCAAACAGCGCCCGCCCTCCGCGGGTTTGTTGTTTCAGTGATCGTTCTGGTCACTTTATGTTGCGGGCCGGTCTCCGGGCTCACGAGGGGCAAAGGCTTGGGCCTGATCCTGCAAGCATCACCTTCCCATGCCGTAGTGGCACAGTGGATCTGATGCTTCACTCGCTTACCGTTGCGGGGGCAGCACCGGACTGACATGGCTTTAGAGTAAAGCACATGATTCACCGGTTTCCCGTTTCACCCTGTGAAGGGCACCCGTAACAAAGTGCGTAGGAGAGCATGGGCGAGGGTTGGGCGTCAATTGGCAAGGGTTCTCGTTTGAGGACTACACAAAACACTTGTGGCGAGGGGGCTTGCCCCCGCTGGGTTGCGAAGCGACCCCTGGCATTCTCCAGGGACACCCGACAGGCAGGTCTTGCGCCGGCTTCGCCGCCGAACGGGGGCGAGCCCCCTCGCCACAGGGATCGCAAGCATTGACCCGCCCCAATACCATGCGTAGCCTTGCGCTTTCGAGGTTCTTCGGCGTTTGTCGAAGCTAAGAAGGGAACGCGGTCAATGCCGCGGCTGCCCCCGCAACTGTGAACGGTGATGTTCGTTGCCACGCCACTGCAGGCTCAATCCATGAGGCCGGCGGGAAGGCGCAGCGAATGCCAGGCCCAAGGCCGGCACGCCGTCAGCCAGGAGACCTGCCTCGACACAGATTCTCACTTTCAACCGGGCGGGGTGATCCGGTGGCGAACTCTTCAGGCACGCGCATCTGCGTTGCCGGTCGTCGTCCTGTATGCCCGCCACATTAGCCATAGGGCATCCGATGAAAACACTGGCCAAACTTCCCGTCACCATCGTCACCGGTTTCCTCGGCTCGGGTAAAACCACGCTGCTGCGGCACATGCTCGACAACGCCCAGGGTCGCCGCATCGCAGTGATCGTCAACGAGTTTGGCGAGCTGGGCATCGACGGCGAAATCCTCAAGCAGTGCTCCATCGGTTGCACCGAAGAAGAAGCCAACGGCCGTGTGTATGAACTGGCCAACGGCTGCCTGTGCTGTACCGTCCAGGAAGAATTTTTCCCGGTGATGCGCGAACTGGTGGCTCGTCGTGGCGATCTTGACCACATCCTCATCGAAACGTCGGGCCTGGCCTTGCCAAAACCGCTGGTCCAGGCTTTCCAGTGGCCGGAAATCCGCAGTGCCTGCACCGTTGACGCGGTGATCACCGTGGTCGACAGCCCGGCCGTGGCCGCCGGCACCTTTGCCGCCTTCCCGGACCAGGTCGATGCCCAGCGCAAACTCGACCCGAACCTGGACCACGAATCGCCATTGCACGAGCTGTTTGCCGACCAGTTGGCCAGCGCCGACCTGGTGATTCTCAACAAATCCGACCTGATCGACCCGGCCGATCTGGCCCGCGTGCGCCTGGAAGTCGCCGAAGAGTTGCCGCCAGCGGTGAAAATCATCGAAGCCAGCAGCGGTCGCCTGCCGCTGGACGTGCTGATCGGCCTGGGTGCCGGCTCCGAAGAACACATCGACAGCCGTCACAGCCACCACGACCATCATCACGATGGCGACGACGATCATGATGATCACGATCACGACGCCTTCGATTCGATCTCCATCGAACTGCCACAAGCCGACGAAAGCCTGCTGATGGACGCGCTGACCCAACTGGTGGTCCAGCACGGCATCCTGCGGGTCAAAGGTTTCGCCGCCGTCCCGAACAAACCGATGCGCCTGCTGATCCAGGGCGTGGGCACGCGTTTCGACAAGCACTTCGACCGCCAGTGGGGTGCCGAAGAGGCGCGCATCACCCGTCTGGTGCTGATCGGCCAGGAACTGGACGCCGCCGTACTTGAAGCGCAACTGCGCGCTGCGCTCAGCGTGTAACCCATGCACCTGCTCAGGACCCAGCCCGGCGGTTTCGTGTCGGATGACAACATCGCCGACCTTGGACAAACCCCCGCCGAACTGGTGGTCCTGTGCAGCGGCGACTCCAGCCTGGCGCTGCTCGCCGAGGCGGCGCAGCAGTTGCCCGAGGATTACCCGAGCGTGCGCCTGGCCAACCCGATGCAGGTGCAGAATCATGCCTCGGTCGATTTGTACGTCGATGAGGTGCTGCGTCACGCCAGGGTGATCCTGATTTCGCTGCACGGCGGCATCGCCTATTGGCGTTACGGCATCGAGCGTCTGGTCGAGCTGTCCCAGCGCGGCGTGCAGGTGATTCTGGTGCCGGGCGACGACCGCCCGGACCCGGAGCTCAGTGACCTGAGCACCGTCGGTGCCGAGGACCGCGACCGGCTCTGGCAGTTTCTGCGTCAGGGCGGCATGGCCAACGCCCTGGATTTCTTCCGCTGCCTGGCCAACCGCTGGCTGGCCCGCGATTACACCTGGGGCGAGCCGCAAACCCTGCCGCGCACCGCCATCTACCATCCGCACAAACACTCCGCCGCACTGAGCGACTGGCAGGCCGACTGGCACGCCGATCAACCGGTGGCGGCGGTGCTGTTTTACCGCTCGCATTTGCAGGCGGCGAACACTGCATTCATCGATGTTTTTTGCCAACGCTTGCAGGCAGCGGGGTTGAATCCGTTTCCGATTGCGCTGGCCAGTCTGAAAGAGCCCGGCTGCCTGGGTGCAGTCGAGGACTGGCTGGATGAAGCCGGCGTCTCGGTGATCCTGAACACCACGGGTTTCGCCCAGTCCAGCCCGGAAGCGCCGCACCTGCGGCCGTTCCGGCGCAATATTGCGGTGATCCAGGCGATTTGCGCCCAGGACAACGAACCGGGTTGGCGCGCCAGTGAACAGGGGCTTGGCCCGCGCGATCTGGCGATGCACATTGCCTTGCCGGAGCTGGACGGGCGCATCATCAGCCGCCCGATCAGCTTCAAGGACCTGGCGTGGCGCAGTGAGCGCAGTCAGTCGGATGTGGTCTGCTACCGGCCGCAACCGGAGCGCATGGACTTCGTTGCCGAACTGGCGCGGCGCTGGGTCGAACTGGCGCGGGTGCCCAACGCCGAAAAACGCATCGCCTTGATTCTCGCCAATTACCCGACCCGCGACGGGCGCATCGGCAATGGCGTCGGTCTCGACACCCCGGCTGCCGCGCTGAATATCCTGCGGGCGCTGCATGCCGAAGGTTATCCGCTGCCGGCCGAATTGCCGGACAGCGGCACTGCGCTGATCCAGCAATTGCTGGGCGGCGTCAGCAACGATCTCGATACCCTCGACCAGCGTCCGTGCCGGCAAAGCCTGGGAATGGACGACTATCTGGCGATGTTCAATGCCCTGCCCGAAGCCAATCGCGCGGCGGTACTCGAACGTTGGGGCGCGCCGGAAAACGACCCGATGTGTCGCAACGGGCGAATGATGATCGCCGGCCTGCGCTTTGGCCTGACCTTTGTCGGCATTCAACCGGCGCGGGGTTATCAGGTCGACCCGAGCGCGGTGTATCACGACCCGGACCTGGTCCCGCCCCACGGTTACCTGGCGTTTTACTTCTGGTTGCGCCACACCTATGGCGCCCACGGCGTGATCCACGTCGGCAAGCACGGCAACCTTGAGTGGCTGCCAGGCAAGGGCGTGGGGCTGTCGGAAAACTGCTGGCCGGATGCGCTGCTCGGGCCGCTGCCGAACATCTATCCGTTCATCGTCAACGACCCGGGCGAGGGCGCCCAGGCCAAGCGGCGCACCCAGGCGGTGATCATCGATCACTTGATGCCACCGCTGACCCGCGCCGAAACCTATGGCCCGCTGCGCAACCTCGAACTGTTGGCCGACGAGTATTACGAAGCGCAGTTGCTCGACCCGCGCCGTGCACGCGAGTTGCAGCGTGACATTCTGCAACTGGTGCGCGACACCCACATCGACCGCGAGCTGCAGCTGGACGAACAACTCGACAGCGACGCCGATGCGGCGATCTGGTTGCCGCGTCTGGACACCTATCTGTGCGACTTGAAAGAGTCGCAGATCCGCGACGGCCTGCACGTCTTCGGCGAATCACCGACCGGACGCTTGCGCATCGACACCTTGCTGGCACTGCTGCGCATTCCACGGGGCGATGGCCGTGGCGCGCAGTCGAGTTTGTTGCGGGCACTGGCCAAGGCGTTCGAGCTGGGTTTCGATCCGCTGGATTGTGCGTTGGCCGAGACGTGGTCCGGAGCGCGGCCGGATGAATTGTCAGCGATCAGCGATGATCCCTGGCGCACCGCAGGCGACACCCGCGAACGCCTGGAGCTGTTCGCCGCTCAACTGATCTCGCAAAGTTTGCACACCGAACCGCTCCCACAGAAAGCGGGTTGGGCTGAAGTGAGTGCCATAATCGATGGCCTTCGCGATGTAGTTGCCCCGCGCCTGGACGCCTGCGGCCCAGCGGAAATGCGCGGTCTGCTCGATGCCCTCGGCGGTCGTTTCGTCCCGGCCGGTCCCAGCGGTGCGCCAAGTCGCGGTCGCCTGGACGTGCTGCCGACCGGGCGCAATTTCTACTCGGTGGACGTGCGCAACCTGCCGACCACCACCGCGTGGCGCATCGGCTTCCAGTCGGCCAACCTGATTCTTGAACGGCACCTGCAAGACCACGGCGATCACCTGCGCCAGATCGGTCTGTCGGTGTGGGGCACGGCGACCATGCGCACCGGTGGCGACGATATCGCCCAGGCCATGGCGTTGATGGGAGTGCGTCCGGTGTGGGCGACGGGCAGTCAGCGGGTCGACGACTTTGAAATCCTGCCGCTGAGTCTGCTCGACCGCCCGCGGGTGGACGTGACGTTGCGCGTGTCGGGTTTCTTCCGTGATGCCTTTGCCAACCTGATCCGCCTGTTCGATGCCGCGGTGCAAGCGGTGGCGGCGCTGGACGAACCGGACGATCTCAACCCGCTGGCCGCGAAGGTGCGTACCGAGCACGAAGCGCTGCTGCAGTCGGGCCTGGACGAAGACGCGGCGCGGCGTCAGGCCGGTTGGCGCATCTTTGGTGCCAAACCCGGCGCCTATGGCGCGGGCGTGCAGGGCGCCATCGACGGTCGTCTGTGGCAGAGCCGCGAAGATCTGGCCGAGGTGTATCTGAATTGGGGCGGCTACGCGTACGGCGGTTCCGATGAAGGCACCGCCGCCCGCGAGCAGTTCGCCCAGCGCCTGAGCCAGGTGCAAGCGGTGCTGCAAAACCAGGACAACCGCGAGCACGACCTGCTCGATTCCAATGACTATTACCAGTTCCAGGGCGGCATGCTCGCGGCTGTGGAAAGCCTCAGCGGCGAAGCGGCGGCCAGTTATCATGGCGATCACAGCCAGCCGGACCTGCCAAAAATCCGCACGCTCAAGGAAGAACTGAACCGGGTCATCCGCTCAAGGGCGGCCAATCCGAAGTGGATCGACGGGGTCAAACGCCACGGCTACAAAGGTGCGTTCGAAATGGCGGCGACGGTCGACAATTTGTTCGCCTTCGACGCCACGACGCAGTTGATCGACGATCACCAATACGCGCTGCTGGCCGACGCCTATTTGCTTGACCCGGCCACCCGGGATTTCGTTCGTAAGCACAATCCCCATGCGCTGCGGGACATGACCGAGCGCATGCTCGAAGCGCAGCAGCGGGGAATGTGGAAGGAACCGGGTGAATACCGCGAGGCGCTGGAAAACCTGTTGCTGGACATAGAAGAAGAGGGTTGACCCTATCCCCCTGTGGGAGCGAACCTGCTCGCGATAGCTATTTCTCATTCAACGACGATGTTGAATGTGACGGCCTCATCGCGAGCACGCTCGCTCCCACAGGGATATAAGGTGCAGAAATATTTGCAGATTGATCACCGACCATGACCGAGTACTGAAGATGACCGACATCCCCCATTTCCCGCTCTCCGCCGTGGTCGGCGCCGACGATTTGAAACTCGCGTTGTACCTGACCGCCATCGACCCGAAGATCGGCGGTGTGCTGATCGAAGGTCCGCGCGGCATGGCCAAGTCGACCCTGGCCCGTGGCCTGGCGGACCTGCTCGCCAGCGGCCAGTTCGTCACGTTGCCCTTGGGCGCGACCGAAGAACGGCTGGTCGGTACCCTCGACCTCGACGCTGCCTTGAGCGAAGGTCGCGCGCAATTTTCGCCCGGTGTGCTGGCCAAGGCTGACGGCGGCGTGCTCTACGTCGATGAAGTCAACCTGCTGCCGGATCACTTGGTTGATCTGCTATTGGACGTGGCGGCCAGCGGCACCAACCTGATCGAGCGCGACGGCATTTCCCATCGGCATTCGGCGAAGTTCGTACTGATCGGCACCATGAACCCGGAAGAGGGTGAATTGCGCCCGCAGCTGCTCGATCGTTTTGGCTTGAACGTTGCTCTGGGTGGCCATACCGCGCCAGCCGAGCGCGGGCAGATCATACGTCGGCGACTGGATTTCGACAGTGATCCGCAACGCTTTTGCGCCGAATGGGAGGGCCAGCAGCAGTCGCTGCGTGAGCGTTGCCAGAAAGCGCGCAGCACCTTGCCCAGCATTCCTCTGGACGACGAGGCACTGGCGCAGATCACCGAGCGTTGTTTTGCCGCCGGTGTCGATGGCATGCGCGCCGATCTGGTCTGGTTGCGTGCGGCGCGCGCGCATGCGGCGTGGCGTGGCGCTGCATCCATCGCCGTTGAGGATATCGATGCAGTTGCCGAATTCGCCTTGCGCCATCGTCGTCGCGAGCACACGCCACCTGCACCGCAGCAAAACCAGGCGCCCTCCGGCCACAATGCCAACCCGAACGAAGGCCAGGGCCAGTGGGGTGAAATGCCCGCGCAGGCGCTGCCGGTCGGGGCGAAACGAGAAGTGCCGAGCTGGCCAAAAAAGCCCTAGGCATTCGCCCTCGTTCCGACGCGGGGGCGAATGCCAGGCCCCGCGCCGGACGGCTGGACCACGGTAAGCAAGGCAAACGTCAGGCCGCACGAAGCGGCTCGATCAACTGGCCCGGTACGTTGCTCAATGGCCGTCCGCGTCAACGCCAGGACCTGCTGTTTCACCTGCGTACCCGGTCGCCCCATGAACTGTGGCTGGTAATCGTCGACGCTTCGGCTTCGACCCGACGCCATCAGGCATTGAGCGATGCCAAGG
The DNA here is from genome assembly GCF_019219115.1 of Pseudomonas sp. PDM28. Lineage (NCBI taxonomy): Bacteria > Pseudomonadati > Pseudomonadota > Gammaproteobacteria > Pseudomonadales > Pseudomonadaceae > Pseudomonas > Pseudomonas sp. PDM28. Next base: position 336,821 of record NZ_JAHUWG010000007.1, on the reverse strand, counting down.
GCTTGCTGGCGCAGCTGTTCGACAACGCCTACCGCCAGCGTGCGCGCTTGGCGTTGCTGACGGCCAGCGGTGCACAACCGAAGTGGCAGATGCAAGGCTTGAAAGCGTCCAGCGGCTTGCGCCACTGGCTCGATGGCTTGGGCGCCGGTGGCGGCACGCCGTTGCTGGCGGCGCTGGGTGAAGCGGGGCGTTGGCTGGTTGCACGACAGAAGCGTTTTCCGGCGGAGCAGCAGCGGTTGCTGGTGGTGACTGATGGGCGCTTGAAGGATTGGTCGATGTTGCCGTCACTCGACTGCCCAAGCCTGTTGATCGACATTGAGCGTGGGCCGATTCGGCTTGGGCGCAGCAAGCAGTTGGCGGCTCAGCTGCAGTCTGAGTACCGGCATATAGATGAGCTGGTTCCGGAGTGAGTTGTGTGCTGGCTGTGCTGGCCTCTTCGCGGGCTTACCCGCGATGGGGCCAGTGCATCAAACGGCAATCGCAGGTTTGTTCACCTGAGTCGCCGGAATCGGACTGCGCATCAACATGCCGACCACCAGCGCTCCCAACAGCGCGGCCAAGCCCGCCACCCACAACAACAGGCTGAAACCACCCACGAACGCCATTCGAGCCAGCGGCTCGACCACCGACCTCGCGGCCTCCGGCACCAGGCTTAGCGCCGCCGCCATGTCACCGGCCACCACCCGGGAGGCCACGCCTTGGGTGTGTTCCAGCCATTGCCCGCCCTGTGCCGACAGGCTGTCGTGCAGCAACAGTTCGCTGTGCCCCGAGAGCAACGCCCCATACACACCGATCGCCAGCATCACCGCACTGAATCGCATGGTGGTGCTCATGCCCGATGCCATGCCGGTGCGCTCGCGCGGCACGCAAGCCATGATGTTTTTCTGCGTGTCGCCATTGAGCAACCCGGCGCCGGCCCCGGTCACGGCAATCGCCAGGGCGAAGGGCAGGTAAGCGCCACTGTTGACCGCCCAGGCACTGAGCAGGTTGCCGCAACCCACCAGCGTCAGCCCGATGGACATCATGCCGGCCGGTGTAACTCGACCGGCCAGGCGTGCCCCGATACGCGGGAAGATCAGCATGGTCACGGCAAACGGCAACATGCCCAACCCGGCAGAAATAGCGCTGAAACCCAAGCCGTTCTGCAAGTAGAACGGCAGCATGGTCATCATCACCTGAGCGCACGCGGCGTAGGCGAACATGCCAAGCAAGGCGCCGATGAAGCGTGGGTGCCTGAACAGTTGCAGGTCGATCATCGGCCGCTTTTGCAAGCGCTCGATCACCACGAACAGACCCAGCAACAACGCACCGCCAAGCTGACGTGCGTAGGTGGCAGGGTTGTTCCAGCCGATCCGGTTGGCTTCGATCAGTCCCCAGATCAGACACAGCAAACTGGCACTGAAGGCCAGGCTGCCCCAAGGGTCGAGACGCGCGGCCTGGGCATCGCGGGATTCCGGCACCGCGCGCCAGACCATGAGCATCAGGAACAAGCCCACCGGCAGGTTGAGGTAAAAAATCCAGCGCCAACCCACGAATTCGGTGATCAACCCACCGAGGGTCGGCGCGGCCGTCATGGCCACGCCCATGCAGCCACCCCAGAAGGCCCAGGCCTTGGCCCGTTCCACTTCATCGTGGAAGGTGTGACCGATCGAAGCGAGCGCCGAGGTCAACAGCAGCGCCGCACCAACGCCCTTGACCGCGCGGGCGATATCCAGAAACAGCGCGTTCGGCGCCGCGCCGCAACCCAGCGAAGCGAGAATGAAAATACCCAGCCCCCAGATCAGGGTCTTCTGCCGGCCAAAGCGGTCGGCCAGGCTGCCGGCGGGCAGCAGCAACGCGGCGAAGGCCAGCATGTAGGCGCTGACCACCCATTCGATATCGGCGAAATTGGCCCCCAGGTCACGGGCGATGCTGGGCAAGGTAACGGCGACGATATTGGTGTCGAGCACGATCAGCGAACACACGGCGCTGGCGGTGAGCAAGGTCAGGCGCGGGCTCACCTTGGGTTTGACGGACATGGCAGGGGGTCTCTACTGTGAGGTTGGGTGCAGCTTATCGCTGGCTGACCGCTCCTTTGTTAGGCCTGCATCGTCACTTCATTACCTTTGAGCTAACGCATCGATGGACATCCGTCACTTCCGCTATTTCATCGCCGTCGCCCGGCAGCGCAATTTCACCCGTGCCGCCGAGCAATTGGGGATCGCGCCACCGACCTTGACCCGGCAGATCCAGGACATGGAAGGCGAACTGGGCGCGCGGCTGTTTCTGCGCCAAGCGCGGGATGTCAGCCTGACCGAGGCGGGCGCGGCGCTGTTGATCGAGGCCGAGGCCACGGTGCGGCAATTCGAGTCGGCGCAGCGCAATGCCCAACGCGCCGGTCGCGGCGACATTGGCCACATCGAACTGGGTTACGTCGCGTCGGCGGTGTACTCCGGGCTGTTGCAAAAGCAGGTACAGGGCTTTGCCGGTGAATACCCGGATGTCAGCCTCAATGTGCGGGAAAGTCCCATGGCCAGCCTGTCGAACATGATTCTCGAGGGGCGCTTCGACCTGGGTTACATCCGCTGCCCGCTGGCCCTGCCCGAAGGCGTGGACGCGGTGCGCCTGAACGATGAGGGGTTTGTGTTGGCGCTGCCGGTCGACTCCTGGCTAAACCGGTTGCCGGTCATCAACTCGGCGCATTTACAAAACGAGAATTTCATCTTGCCCGAGCAAGTGGTCGGCACGTTGCAAGTCGCCGCTCAGGGGCATTTCGTGCCGAAATTGGGGGCGCAACCGGGTGGATTAGTGGCGGTAATTGCCTTGGTGTCCCTCGGCCAAGGGGTGGCTGTGGTGCCGGAATCGGTCGTCGGCCATGTCAGCTTGCCGAACGTGGCGTACCGGCAAATCAAGGACTGCAATGCATCGTCGTGGCTGGCGTTGATTCATCGGCGGTTTGAGAAATCGCCGGCGGTGGTTCGTTACATCGACCGGGTAAAAAAGGGCTGACAGAAAAAAGCTTCACGAGCAGGCTTGCCCCTTCAAAGAAATGCGTTTCAATGTAGAAGTCCGCTCACGAAGATGGATTTGGAATTTGCAAATGTGGCGAGGGTTTTACCCCTCGCCACATCCAACGCTTACGGGCGAATAATAAACGTCACATTTTCCGACCACTCAGAGGTTACGTTGTTTAAACTCTGATTAGCCGTCATGTGGAATACACTCGGCGCCAGTGGATGGGTTATTTGGATTCGCCATTCACCGTTCGCGCCTACCACGCCAGAACCGTAAACTACACTGCCGTATCCAGCGCGACACAGCTTGACTGTTGCGCCAGGATAACCACGGCCAAATACAACCGGTTTATCGGTCGTTTCCTGGGTTGGGGGAGTAATGATCGGTTTTGGGGGGCACATTACTTTATCGCCCGACCAGGCCCAGGAACTCCAGAAATCTCCATCATGGTAATCAACCCTGAAGTAGAATTTTGCACCAATAGAAATAAGGCGTTCGTTAACCCGATGACTGAACTTGACCCGGTAATCTGTAGTGATTTCCGAGAGCATCGTTGGGCCGATAAAAATCTGTGCTCTCCATTTCCTTCTATTGGGTTCGCGCTCTGCTTCGATCAAAAAACCCGGAGTAATAACATCTCCTGCTCGAGGGCTGGTTATCGTTGGGGGGAACCATAAAATCTCTTCGGGTGTTTTGTTATCGGCGATGTTGAATTCATTACCCATTTGTTTATTTCTCCATGACGGGGATGATCACCTTCCCCTGATGAAATCATTATTTTTGTGTTGAAAAAAAGCATCTCGCAATACTTGGCTGCTAAGGCTTTTTTGTGGGAGCGAGTTTGCTCGCGAAGACGGACTTGAAACTTGCAAATATGGCGAGGGGTTTACGCCCTCGCAATAAACAGCGTTTTACGGACGCACAACGAAGGTCACGGTGTCAGCCCAGTCAGAGACCATATCGTCAAGCGACTGGTTAGCCGTCATTGGAAAATCACCCACCCGCAGCGGTTCAGTCACTTGGACTCGCCATTCACCATTTGCGTCTACCACGCCAGAACCATGAACGACACCACCATACCCAGCCTCATACAGCTTGACTGTGGCGCCAGGATAACCGCGACCAAAGACCAATGGCTTGGTCGTGGAGGCTTGGGAAGGAGGATTGATACTCGGTTTTGCCAGACCCATTTTAATGAAGCCCGAATTTGCCGTTGAACTCCATTCTTTCGTCCGATAGTACTTAACTGTGAAAAAGAAAGATCGACCGGGTGCAACTAGATTGACGGGTGTTTGGTAGTACACATAAGGGGTAGTCCTCTCGGTGTACTCGTGTACCTTTTGCAACATGAAGTTAAAAATTTCAACTTTCCAATGCGTCGGTTTTGAGACGTGACCAGCCTGGATGATAAAGCCGGGCGCAACAGTGTGATCGCGAGGGGCGAGAATGGTTGGGGCACCCCAGTGAATTTCTTCCGATGCTGCATTCTCAGTTGTATTGATTTCGTTATCCATTTGTTTACTTCTCCATGATGGGGATCAGTTTTCGTCCCCTGGAGATATTTTTAACATCGCTGCGGAAAACCTACTCGCGGTTGTCTTTGTAGTCACCAAAGTTACAACTGTTGATGAAAGGTATATCGATCCTTCCCCGTATGTTTCGCCTCATATAACGCGTGATCGGCCTTGACCAGTGCCTGATTCAGCGTATCGCCATCCAGTACCCGGGCCACACCGATACTGATGGTCACCGGGTGTCGGGTCGGTTGTTCGCGAACCACTCGACACAACTCGTCAGCCAACGCCTCGACGTCTTCGCGGCGCACTCCTGCCAGGTAAATCGCAAACTCCTCGCCGCCCAGGCGTGCGTATTCGAAGTCGCTCATCACCACCTTGATGTCCGCCGCAATACGCTTGAGCACCTCGTCGCCAATGTCATGGCCATGGACGTCGTTGACCTTCTTGAAGTTGTCGATATCGACCATCGCCAGGTAGTGGTCGTTTTCCCGCGGCACTTTGTTCAAGTGCTGGTTGGCGCGGGTCATGAACGAGCGGCGATTGGGGATTTCGGTGAGGGTGTCGATGTAGGCCTGGTCCAGCAGCAGCTTGGACATGATGAAGTTGTAGAGCTTGGCCTTGCGCAGTGTCAGGAAGCTGTAGATGGTCAGGCCGCAGATAAATGCGGAGTAACTGATGGCCATCACCCCCCTCAGCTCCATGTGTCCGAGATCCGTGTTGTAGAACGGGTTGAGAAACGACCAGGTGACGATTTGCGCGGCAAAGAACGACCAGCGGCTCAGCGGCAATACCGAGGCCGTGAACAGGGTGGTCGAAGCCGCCAGCAACAGCCATCCGGGTTGGTGATCGTCGGGCAGGCCTTCGGTGAGCCGTCGCATGCCGAATGCCATGGCAAACACAAACAGCAGGTTCAGCGTCTGGAAATGCCGGGCATCGCGGATCAGCCGAAGGACGATGACGAAAGTCGCAAAGACGCCGATAAACACCAGCGAAAGCCAGGTGAATGGCTGTCCGCCGATGAAACTGAGGATCAGGTCGTAAGTAATCCAGATCGCAATGCTGGCGATGTAGATCAATACGCAAAAGGAGCGTAGCCGATCAAATTCATGCTGGAGGAACTCGGCTTTGAGCTTGGCCGGCGCTGACTTTTTCAGCACTTCGTCTTCAATGGTTTTGTACATCGCCGACCTTGCTGTTGTGCTGGTTGTCGAGAATCACCTTACCCCACGGCCGGTAGCGCAAGGAGAAAACCGACGTCGGGTGACAGCCCGGGGAGGTGGATTGGGGAGGCATGGGTTCGGCACGAAAAGGTTGCCCGGCAACGCTGACCTGGCGGAAGGCTTCCCTGACGATGCCGATGGAGCAGGGCAGTGCACTGGCATAGCCGTTGCGAACCACGACTGGCAAGCGTCCGGTGCCGGCTCCGTCCTGCCACCACACTTGAATCCCTGCGCTGGCCAATTCCCCAAGCCACTGGCCATTCACTTGTGGCGACAGTTTGCCGACGCTGAACACGCTGATGTGCAGCGGCGCGTCGAGCCTGCCGGCGAAATCCTTGAGCTGGCGTTGCAGGATTTGCCGGCGATCAAGCGGCAGAAAGTGCAGGTCATCCAGTTCCATGGGCAGATACCAGCCGCTGACCGGCAGTTTCCAGTCCTCGCGCAGCGTTTGCTGCCGGGCCAGCGACTGCCCCAATTGCGCCTGCCAGTAGGTTGCCAGTCCGGCGCTGTCCAGCTCATCGATGCGTTGGTAATAGGCCGGGTCCATGTGCAGGCCCATCACCAGTTTCAAACCTTGCGCCCGGGCCAGTTTCAGGCTGGAGGCGAGCCAGCCGTTGGCGCCGCCGAAGTCCGAATCGCCATAGGCCGTCCATTGCACGATCACCGTATGCACGCCTTGGTGGGCGGTGTCCTGCCAGATTCGCTGCCATTGCGCCTGGCTCAGGCTGGCATCGACGTTGAGCGGCTGGTAGAAAATCCGCTCGTCGGCATGGGTCGCCGTGGCGCCCAACAACAGGCACAAAGCCAAAAGAAGTCGCGTCATCAGAAATTCAACTCCACGCCAACCAGCACGCCGTTGCCGCCGTCATACAGATTGCCACCCAACGCTTGTTGATACTCGGTGCGCACCGTCAGGTGCGCGCGATAGGCGTTGTAAATGTCATCGTTGAACCACCACTGCCAACGCAGGCCCAGACCGGTGCGCAGATCCTGGCGCCAGTCGTTGCTCGGGTCCTGGCTGGCAAATTCAAGGAAACCGTATGGCATGATGGTTTGCGCGCCGTTGAACGGCAGCTTCCAGGTGTGACCTTGCTGGAAGCGCGACAGCCATTGATGGTCGCCGGCCTTGGTCCACCACGCCGCGTCGAGGTAGAGGAAGCGCTCCTCCCAATCGCTTTCATCGACCCGCCAATCGTTGCGGAACCGACCCTGATCAAGGAACGACGCCGTTGACCGCAGCAGATAGTCGGTGGTGGTGTGGCCATCATCGCGGTGATCCTCGGCCTGATCGGATACCTTGTCGGGGACCAGCATTTGGCCGAGGCTCAGGCCATGGTTGTCCTGGTCATCGAACTGGCTTTGTTTGTAGATCTCGCCATAGAAGTTGATGTTGGCGGTGCCCCAGGGTTTGTAGCGCAGGCCGACGCCGGTACCCAGGGATTCGGCGTAGCTCGACCGGCCCACGCCGCCAAGCAACACACGGCCATAGACCGACAGCGTGCTGCCGGCGCGGCTGGGTTCATCGCCCAATGCGTGGTCCCACATGGCCAGTTGCACATTCTGCGAGCTGGAGCGTCGCTGCGTGCCGGTGCTCTGGTCAGGGCGCACGAAGTCGTTGGTCGATATCCCGGCCGGTGACCAGGTACTGGCGATGGTGAATGAGTCGCGACGGGACAGGCTTTCGTGAGCGCGACGCTGGCGATAGCGCCGTGCCTCCATGCTACCTTCCTCGTCATCGGCGGCCACCGGGTTCTGCTCCAGGTCGATCACGCGTTCCAGTTCCTTGCGCGCCGAGGCGCTGTCCTCGACCTCGTCGTAACGCCAGGCCAGTGTTTCGCCGAGGCGATAGTCTTCCGGGAAGTCCTGGGTGGCGCGTTGCAGATACGGGATGGAGCTGGCGCGTTCTGCCTTGGTCTCGGCACCGGCCAGGCGCACGCCGTAGTCGGCACGATAACGGGGATTGCTCGGGTCGCGGCGCACCGCTTCGGCAAGCCATTCCTTACTTTGCTGCAGGTCGCCAGCCTTTTGCGCCGTGACCGACGCCGCATAGTAATGCTCGGCATCCGGTACCAATTGCAAGGCGGAACGCTGGCGTTGCAGCGCGAGCGCGTGATCGCCCCGGGCATCGGCAATCGCCGCGCCCAACGTCCACTCATTGGCGCCACGGGTGCGGCTTAATTGCCAGTAGCGTTCGGCCGTTTGCGTGTCGCCGATATTCAGGGCGCCACGGCTGGCAGTGAGGCGGGCATTGTCGCTGAGTTCGGCGTCCGCAATGCTGCGCCAGATGGCCAGGGCACCCGCCGAGTCTCCGGAGGCTTCCAGGGCGTAGGCGAGTGGCAGGCGGGTGTTCTGGTCACCCATTTTTTCGGCGGTCTGGTAGTACACCACCGCTTCGCCAGGACGCTCGGGCATTGCACAGCGACCGAGGGCGCGGTAGTCGCCTGCGGCTTGCGGGTTATCGCCAATCGCCTGTTGAACCGCGCCGCACTGGCCGTTTTCCGCCAGTTGCGCCAGCAGCTGCCCGCGAGTGGCGGGGTCGACGCGGTTGAGCAACGTAACGATGCGTTGCTGTTGTGCCGCGGTCGGTGTCGATGCGGCATACAACCCCGCCAACCGTTGCAGCAGGGGCGTCGGCAGCTTGCCGCCGTGGCGGTCGAAGGCGCTCTCGAGCAACCGTTGCGCATGTTCCCGCTGGCCGGCTTTGAGCGCCAGGTAGGTCGCCTGATTGAGTGAATTGAGGTTGCCTGTCTGCTGGTAATGCCGCTCCCAGAATGCCGCCGCTTCGGTATCGTGATCCGATGCCTGGAACAGTTCAGCGCGACGTTTGACCACGTCGGCGGTCTGCGGCTGGCTGGCGAGGTAGGCCATGACTTTGTCGCTGCGGCCTTCATCCTGCCAGACGTCGAGCAGCTGTTCGCGGCGTTGCGTGTCCCAGGGCTCCGGCAGACGGGTCGCTTGTAGCAGGTCGGTGGCTTGCAGGCGCTGGGCGAGGACCAGCCAGGCTTGCGGATTTTCTTCGGGCTGGCAAGCTTTCAACTGGGTCAGCGCCGCTTGCGGATCACGACGCGACAGCCAGTCGGCGGTCTCCAGGCACGGCCGCTGCAACTCACCACTCAAGCGTTGCACCGTGGCGCTGTCACCGGTTTGCCGCGCCAGCTCCCACAGGCGCTGGCGTTGCGCCGGATCGGCCAGATCGGCGGGCGGCAGCGTTTGCATCCAGCGTTGCGCCTGCTGGACGTGACCCATGGCAATCGCCCGGTCGACCATGGCCAGTCGAGTCTTGCGCGCAGCTTCCGGGCTGGGTGCTGTTTGCAGTAGTTGCTGCAAGGGTTGCTCGTCGAGGCGTTGCACGTAGGCGTTGGCCAGGCGTTGCCAGCTTTGGGCATCGAGTTGCTGGTTCGCGGCCAGGGGCGCGAGTTCCTTGATGGTGCCATCCCAATCGCGCAATTGCTCGGACCAGTTGGCCCGGGCCTGTTGCAGCGCTCGTTCATCCCCCTTGGGTGGCAGTTGGGCCAGCCAGTCATGGGCCGAGGCAGCGCCACCGCGCTTGGCCAGGCTTGCGCTGTAGGCCTGCCACAGGCGCACACGATGCTCCGGATTGCTGGAGGCTATCCATTGCTCCACCTGTTTTCTATCCGGCGGATCCTGTTCGATCCAGGCCAGTCGCAGGTTGAGCAGGGTGTCGCTGTTGGCCGGGGTATCCTGCAGCGCTTGCACGGCGTCTTCGTAGCGTTGCTGTTTGACCAGCGACTGCACCAGCAGCGCCCGTGCCTCATCGTTTCCTGGCACTTTGCTCAGCAGATGGCGCATCAGCCGTTCGACTTCCTTCCAGTTGCCGGCTTTCGCTTCGCGGTAACTGCGGTCCATATAGGGGTAACTGCGGAACTGATCGAAATCGGTCAAGGGTTCGGCTTGGACCCACGCCGTCGTATTCAGGCAGAGCAACAGGCTACCGGCGATCAAGGTCTGACGATGGACAGGCTTCATGCAGCCTCCCGGGCAATGCAGTAGGCAGCGTGCTGCTCGCTCGCCTGATCGACCAAGGCCTGTTCGAGAATTTCCTGTGTGATCATGCCGCGTTCAATCAAGTGTTCACCTAAAGACATTTTTTCCGCATCGAAATCGATCAGCGCCTGATTGAACAGGGTGGGCGGCACCATGCCGCGTACTTGCAACAGGTTGCCCAGCAACACCTGGTGATGGCTGACGCGCTCGATCAGGTCTTCGTCGTCCTGATTTTTTTCGAGCACCTCAAGCATCTGATGCACTTCTTCGCTTTGACGAGGGCTGGCGTACCAGTAGCGGATCCCCAGCGTCACCCGACCTTGTGGTGCAAGGCGGCAACGCACCGGGCGCTTCAGTTGACGGCTGATGGCTCCCAGGGACACCTGGCTCACCGGACCTTCGGAGGCCAGCACCAGGGTTTCGTTCTCCTCGGCGACCGGCAGCACGCCGTAGTGTGTGGCGATTTTTCGCGGCACGGCCTCGATCAGGTGCTTGTCGAGCTTGAACGGGTTGAGCGGCGCCCATTCCAGGTCCAGTTGTTCGGCCAGGGCCTGCACCAGTTGCGTGGTGTCGATGTGCCCGCGCAGCAGCAATTCCTGACCCAGGCGTCGACGCACAGGGTTGGTGATCGCGGCTTCCAGTTGATCCTCGGTCAGCAATCCTTTTTCCACCAGACGATGGCCCAGCGGGGTGCGCTGGGCTTCGGCCAGGGCCGGAAACTCATGAGTGGTCTTGTCCCAGGCGACGCGACGGGAATCGCCCATTTCCATTACCTGGCGCAACGCCCGAAGGTTGGCGAAGAAGTTGACGAAATTGCTCCACACCATCCGGGGGGCCGACAGCAGCCCTTCGCCCAGCCCGTAGAAACGGGTTACAAACCAACCACGCTGGAATAGCCGATTGAGCAGCATGAGGCCATTGAGCCACAGCAGGCTCGCCAACAAGGCGCTGTCAGAGAGGATCGACGGGAACCGCCAGGCATCCGGCGCAATCACGGTGACCAGCCACATCGCCAGCAACACCACCAGCAGTATGTTCACCAGGAAGCTCAACAGGTACGCAATCAGGCCACGGCGGTCGCGCCACAGAAAATAATTGAGCAGGCCTTTGCGGCTCCAGCCCAGATTCTTGGTGCCCTGGAACACAATGCCGACGATCCAGCGCGACTTCTGCCGGATCGCGTATTGCAAGTCCCGGGGAAAGTGCTCGCGCACGCAGATCACCTGGGAAAACGCGCGGTCCATGCCGAACACCCAGGGTTGTTCCAGTGCCAGTTTCGGGTCGGTCACCGAATAGCGGGCAAAGATGCACTTCATGCCTTTTTGCTTGAGGCGAAAACCGATGTCGTAGTCTTCGGTCAGGCTCTGTACATCGAAGGCGATACCGTCACCATCCTCGAGCAGGGCGCTGATGGCCTTACGGCTGAAACAGGTGCCGACCCCGGCGCTGGGCACTTGCCCGGTCAGTGCTTCACGCACGATGACGTCCTTGCCATGGTTCTCGGCGAACTCGTCGACGTAGTGCCCGGCAGTGAAGCCATTCCACTCCGGCGCGTAGGGATAGACTGGAATCTGGATCAGGTCCTTGGCCGGCAGCAGGTAGTTGAACAGGCGCAACTCCATGGGCGAAATCACGTCCTCGGCATCGTGCAGGATGAAACCGGCGAACTGGATTTTTGCATCGTTCTCAAAACGCAGGATGGCGTCGATCACGTTGTTCAGGCAGTCGGCCTTGCTGGTCGGGCCGGGGCGGGCGCACACCACTTTATGCACGTTGGGATAATGCCGGCACACTGCATCGACGTCGGCCTGGGTCTCGGCGTCGTTAGGGTAGGTACCGACGAAAATCTGATAGTTCTCGTAATCGATAGTCGAGGCGGCCAGGCGTGCCATTTCGCCGACCACACCGACTTCGTTCCACGCCGGTACCATGATCGCCAGAGGTTTTTCGCCGATGCTGTACAGCCGTTCTTCATCGGCGCGCCTGAATTTTTCATAGATCCGCCAGCGTCGGATCAGCTTGCGGGTCCAGTACACCAGATCGATGAACAGGTCATCGAGCCCGAGTATGAACATCAGCAAGGCCAGGGTAATGGCGAGGTATTTGAGTCCGAACAACACATAGGCAAAGAAGTCGACAAACGCCAGGCTCATACGGCTTTACCCGCCACCGCACGGTGTTTCAGCCAGATGCCAAGGCGATTGGCGATGCGCTCGCTGGCGTGTCCGTCGCCATACGGGCTATGGACTCGGCTCATGCGCTGGAAGGTGGCGTCATCATCGAACAACAGGCTTGACTCCTTGACGATACGGTCGGTATCGGTGCCCACCAGCACCACTGTTCCGCCTTCAAGCGCCAGTGGCCGCTCCGTGACATCACGCAGTACCAGCAGCGGTTTGCCAATGGCGGGGGCTTCCTCCTGGATGCCACCGGAATCGGTGAGAATGAAATACGCGCGGTCCATCAACCAGACGAAATGCTGGTAATCCTGCGGCGCCACCAGATAGATATTGGGTTTGTCCGAGAGAACGCTGTAGACCGCTTTTTGCACCTGTGGATTGAGGTGCACCGGATAGACGAATTGCACATCGGGATAACGTTCGGCGAGGGTGGCCAGGGCCAGGCAGATGTTGCGAAAGCCGCCGCCGAAGTTTTCCCGGCGGTGCCCGGTGATCAGCACCATGCGCCTGGTGTCGTCGAGTACGGCCAGTGGCGAGTCGGCGGTCGGGTGCCAGTGGACTTGCTGTTGGTGATTGCGCATCCATACCAGCGCGTCAATCACCGTATTACCGGTGACCTCGATGTTGGCCTTGGGCACACCTTCGCGCATCAGGTTGTCTGCGTTATTGGTGGTCGGCGCGAAATGCAGGTCGGCGATGACACCGGTCAGATGGCGGTTCGCTTCCTCCGGCCAAGGGGCGCGCAAGTTGCCGGTGCGCAAGCCTGCCTCGACGTGACCGATGGGTATCTGGCGATTGAAGGCGGCGAGGGCGGCAATGAAACTGGTGGTGGTATCGCCGTGCACCAGTACGATATCCGGCTGCACTCGCTCGTAGGCTCGGTCGAGATGCCCCAGCAGTTGTTCGGAGAGTCCGTTGAGGGTCTGGCCCTGGGTCATTACCTGCAAGTCTTCGTCGACCGCCAATTCGAACGAGTCGAGCACTTGCTTGAGCATTTCCCGGTGTTGGCCGGTGGAGCAGATGTTCAGTTCGATTCCGGGCCAGTTACGCAGGACCCGCGCCAGTGGAGCCATCTTGATGGCCTCCGGACGCGTACCGAATACCATCATGACCTTAAAAGACATTAACCCTCCTGGAGCATCGAAGGCTGGCGCGCAGGGTCGCCAGCAGCAGTTCATTCCATCTTGAACTTGAATAAAAGCAGTCGGATCCGGGGTTGTCCAATCCGGTTCCTGGCTGTCTGGATGCCGATCGCCCGCGCGGTGGTGATCGTCGGTAAAGGCAATAGGATGGCCATTTGCCAAAAAAATTCCCTGTCAAATAGCACAGGGGGGGACTGGAAGTGAATCCTTTAATCAAAAGCAGTCAGGAAATGGGGTAACTGCCGCGACTGTGCACAGGATTGGGGCCCGGGTACCCGTTCCTTGTAGCCAACGGTAGCGCTCGCTATCGAGGCGATGGGTAACGTCTTGAGCTCGACGAATTGCCATCTTGTTGATTGCGCTGATTTTTCAAATGCACTGGGAAACGCTCCACTTCCTGTGGCACACTTTCTGCTGTCTATTCCGTTGTTACATACCTTGTTCCGGTATAGCGGAATATACATCACCCTGGAGTGCTTGCCATGCATCGCCGACCATCCTTGTTCAAAACGTGTGTTTTTCTCTTCGCAGCTTCAGCCGCTGCCATGGGCGTGGCCCAGGCGGCGGACAGCAAGCTCGATAGCGTTCTGGCCCGCGGCAAACTGATTGTGGGCACCGGCAGCACGAATGCGCCGTGGCACTTCCAGGGCGCGGATGGCAAGTTGCAGGGGTTCGATATCGATATCGGGCACATGATCGCCAAGGGGTTGTTCAACGACCCGACCAAGGTTGAATACGTGGTGCAGTCGTCCGATGCGCGGATTCCGAACCTGCTGACCGACAAGGTCGACATCAGTTGCCAGTTCATCACCGTGACCGCCAGCCGCGCCCAGCAAGTGGCGTTTACCCTGCCGTATTACCGCGAAGGTGTCGGCCTGCTGCTGCCGGCGAACAGCAAGTACAAGGAAATCGACGACATGCAGGCCGCCGGTGATGGCATCACCGTGGCGGTGCTGCAAAACGTCTACGCCGAGGAGCTGGTGCACCAGGCGCTGCCCAAGGCCAAGGTCGACCAGTACGACAGCGTGGACCTGATGTACCAGGCCGTGAACTCCGGTCGGGCCGACGCCGCGGCCACCGACCAGTCTTCGGTGAAGTACCTGATGGTGCAGAACCCTGGCCGTTATCGCAGCCCGGCCTACGCCTGGAGCCCGCAGACCTATGCGTGCGCGGTCAAGCGCGGCGACCAGGACTGGCTGAATTTCGTCAACACCACCCTGCATGAAGCCATGACCGGTGTTGAATTCCCGGCTTACGCGGCGTCGTTCAAGCAGTGGTTCGGTGTCGATCTGCCTTCGCCAAAGATCGGTTTCCCCGTCGAATTTCAATGATCCCGTGAGAGCGGGGCGGTGATGAATCGCCCCGTTCAGGTACTGCTGACCATGAACTATCAGTTGAACTTTGCCGCCGTCTGGCGCGACTTCGACACCTTGCTGGCGGGGCTCGGCCTGGGCCTTGAACTGGCGCTGGTGTCGATCGCCATCGGCTGCGTGATCGGCCTGATGATGGCGTTTGCCTTGCTGTCCAGGCACCGCGCATTGCGGGTGATGGCGTCGGTGTATGTCACGGTGATTCGTAACACGCCGATCCTGGTGTTGATTCTGTTGATCTACTTTGCGCTGCCAGGCCTGGGCATCCGCCTGGACAAGATCCCTTCGTTCATCATCACCCTGTCGCTGTATGCCGGGGCCTACCTGACCGAAGTGTTCCGCGGCGGTTTGCTGAGCATTCCCAAGGGGCAGCGCGAAGCCGGGTTGGCCATCGGGCTGGGCGAGTGGCAGGTCAAGGCCTACGTCACCGTGCCGGTGATGCTGCGCAACGTGTTGCCGGCCCTGTCGAACAACTTCATTTCGCTGTTCAAGGACACCTCGCTGGCGGCCGCGATTGCCGTGCCGGAGCTGACCTATTACGCGCGCAAGATCAATGTCGAGAGTTACCGGGTGATCGAAACCTGGCTGGTGACCACGGCGCTCTATGTGGCGGCCTGTTACCTCATTGCCATGATGCTGCGTTACCTCGAACAGCGTCTGGCGATTCGCCGATAGGAGCTACCCATGTACGAATCCCCGAGTTGGTTGCATGAGTTGTGGGTGGCGCGGGAAGTGCTGTGGCAAGGCTTTCTGACCAGTGTCCAGGTGTCGGTGCTGGCGATTCTGCTCGGCACGCTGGTGGGTGTGGTCACCGGGCTGGTGCTGACCTACGGCAAATTCTGGATGCGTGCGCCGTTTCGTTTTTACGTCGATGTGATTCGCGGCACACCCGTCTTCGTGCTGGTGCTGGCGTGCTTTTACATGGCGCCGGCGCTGGGCTGGCAGATCGGCGCGTTCCAGGCCGGTGCGCTGGGGTTGACCCTGTTCTGCGGCTCCCACGTCGCCGAGATCGTGCGCGGCGCCTTGCAGGCATTGCCACGTGGGCAGATGGAGGCGAGCAAGGCCATCGGCCTGACGTTCTACCAGGCGCTTGGCTATGTACTGTTGCCCCAGGCATTGCGGCAGATCCTGCCAACCTGGGTCAACTCGTCGACCGAGATCGTCAAGGCTTCGACCCTGTTGTCGGTGATCGGCGTGGCGGAATTGCTGCTCAGTACCCAGCAGATCATCGCCCGGACCTTCATGACCCTCGAGTTTTACCTGTTCGCCGGTTTCCTGTTCTTCGTCATCAACTACGGCATCGAGTTACTCGGCCGGCACATTGAAAAGCGGGTGGCTTTGCCATGACTCAGACTCAAAACCCTGCACAAAATCCTGCTCAAAACGGCCAACCCCTGCTGGACATTCGCGGCCTGCACAAGCGTTACGACCAGCTCGAAGTGCTCAAGGGCGTCGACCTGAGCATGCAGCGCGGCAACGTGGTGACCCTGATCGGCTCCAGCGGCTCGGGCAAGACCACATTGCTGCGTTGCGTGAACATGCTCGAAGAGTTCCAGGGCGGGCAGATCCTGCTCGATGGCGAGTCCATCGGCTATGACGAGATTAACGGCAAGCGCGTGCGTCATCCGGAAAAAGTCATCGCCCGGCATCGCGCCATGACCGGCATGGCGTTTCAGCAGTTCAACCTGTTCCCGCACCTGACCGCGTTGCAGAACGTCACCCTGGGCCTGCTCAAGGTGAAGAAACTGCACAAGGACGAGGCCGTGGCCCTGGCCGAGAAATGGCTGGAGCGCGTTGGCCTGCTGGAACGGCGCGACCACTTCCCCGGTCAGTTGTCCGGTGGCCAGCAGCAGCGCGTGGCGATTGCCCGGGCGATTGCGATGAACCCGAGCCTGATGCTGTTCGACGAAGTGACCTCGGCACTGGACCCGGAGCTGGTCGGCGAAGTGCTGAGCGTGATCAAGGGCCTGGCCGAAGACGGCATGACCATGCTGTTGGTGACCCACGAAATGCGCTTTGCCTTCGAGGTCTCGGACAAGATCGTCTTCATGAATCAGGGGCGCATCGAAGAGCAGGGGCCGCCCAAGGACCTGTTCGAGCGCCCGCAATCGCCGCGACTGGCGGAATTTCTCAAAAGCACCCGTTTTTGATCCTTCAATGTTCAATCAGGAGAAACACTCATGAGCATTACTCGTTACGGCACCGGCAGCGCCGCTGCAGGCGGCACGCCTCGCCCTTTCGCCCGCGCCGTTGAAGCCGATGGCTGGCTGCACGTTTCCGGGCAGGTGCCGGCGGTGGACGGCGAGATCATTACTGGCGGCATTGTCGAACAGACTCACCAGACCATGAAGAACCTGATCGCGATTCTCGAAGAGGCAGGCTTCGGCCTGGAAGATGTGGTGCGTGCTGGCGTGTGGCTGGAGGATCCGCGGGATTTCACCAGTTTCAACAAGGTCTTCGCCGAGTACTTCAAACCCGAGCACGCCCCGGCACGGGCCTGTGTGCAGGCGAACATGATGGTCGACTGCAAGGTCGAGATCGACTGCATTGCGTACAAGAAAAAGGCTTGAACCGAGTCGCGCCCATCGCGGGCAAGCCCGCTCCCACAGGTTCTGTGTGCTGCCACAGATTGCAGACACACCATCAATCCCTGTGGGAGCGGGCTTGCTCGCGAAGGCGGCCTAACGATCGCCGCCGCACTCTCGGTAAACTCCCGGCGACTATGAATGGAAACCACTGAAATGACCGAAGACACCATCAAGCGCCGGGCACGCGGTCTGGACCGGGCGTTCGATATCCTCGATTTCCTCAAGGAGATCGGCCAGCCCTTGCGCCCGAACGACATCGCCAACGGTATCGGCAGCCCCAAATCCACGGTCTACGAACTGGTGGCCTCGCTGTTGGAACGGCGGATCCTGGAGCCGGTGGGCAAGGACGGTCATGTCTACCTCGGTCGTCAGCTGTACTTCCTCGGGCAGGCCCACCTGCGGCATTTCGACCTGACCCGCGAGGCCGATCACGCCTTGCAGGACATCGTCAGCCAGACCCATGAAACCGCGCAGATGTGCCTGCTCAACGGGCGTAAATACACCGTGGCGCTGATGAAGGAAGGCGAGCGGCATTTTCGCATTTCCTCGGACATCGGCGAAAACGCGCCCATCCCCTGGACCGCTTCCGGGCGCCTGTTGCTGGCGCACCTGAGCGACCAGGAGATCGTCGACCTGATCGACCACGACGACTTCATCCTGCCCGATGGCGAACGCTTGGAGCTTGCGCAGTTTCTCAAGGAAATCCGTCAGGCCGGTATCGATGGGTTCTTTTCCTTCGATAGTGTCGCCGACACCTTTACCCATTGCTTCGCCGCGCCGGTCAAAAACCCCGACGGCGTGGCCATCGCGACCCTGTGCATCGTCGCCCCACGGGCCGATGCGAAGAAAAACTACAACGACTACCGCCGGGTGCTGATCGCAAGCGCCAACAGCCTGGCCCGTCGCATCAACGAATAACAGCGGCTGCCTGCAGCCGCGTGAACGAGGAGTTCGACCATGTCTTCTGCCCCCCATACCGCCAACGTGGATAAAGGCGCGGCTCCGATCGGTGCCAGCCTGGTGCGTGATGTAAGCCTGCCCGCGCTGGTACTGCACCGCGAGGCGCTGGAACACAACATCCGCTGGATGCAGGCGTTCGTCAGCGACAGCGGCGCGGAACTGGCGCCCCATGGCAAGACCAGCATGACCCCGGCGTTGTTCCGTCGCCAACTGGACGCCGGTGCCTGGGGCATCACCCTGGCCAGCGCCACGCAAACCCGCGCCGCCTATGCCCATGGCGTGCGCCGTGTCCTGATGGCCAACCAGTTGGTCGGCACGCCGAACATGGCATTGATCGCCGACCTGCTGGCCGACCCGACGTTCGACTTCTATTGCATGGTCGATCACCCGGACAACGTCGCCGACCTCGGTGCCTATTTCGCCTCCCGTGGCGTGCGCCTGAACGTGATGATCGAATACGGCGTGGTCGGTGGGCGTTGCGGTTGCCGCAGCGAACAGGAAGTGCTCGACCTGGCCAAGGCCATCGCCGCGCAACCGGCCCTGGCCCTGACCGGGATCGAAGGCTACGAAGGGGTGATCCATGGCGATCACGCCGTGACCGGCATCCGCGATTTCGCCGCGTCACTGGTGCGTCTGGCGGTGCAGTTGCAGGACAGCGGCGCCTTCGCCATTGCCAAGCCGATCATCACCGCGTCGGGTTCGGCCTGGTATGACCTGATCGCCGAGTCCTTCGAAGCACAGAACGCCGCCGGACGCTTCCTCAGCGTGCTGCGTCCCGGCAGTTACGTGGCGCACGACCATGGCATCTACAAGGAAGCGCAGTGCTGCGTGCTCGACCGTCGCAGTGACCTGCACGAAGGCCTGCGCCCGGCGCTGGAAGTGTGGGCGCACGTGCAGTCGTTGCCGGAGCCAGGGTTTGCGGTGATTGCCCTGGGCAAGCGCGACGTTGCCTACGACGCCGGTTTGCCGGTGCCGTTGCGGCGCTACAAGGCGGGCGTGGTACCGGCCAGCGGCGATGATGTGAGTGCCTGCAAAGTCACCGCGGTCATGGACCAGCATGCGTTCATGACCGTGGCGCCGGGGGTTGATCTGCGGGTCGGTGACATCATTTCGTTCGGCACGTCGCACCCGTGCCTGACGTTCGACAAGTGGCGTGTCGGCTGTCTGGTCGATGAGCGACTGAACGTTATCGAGACCATGGAAACCTGTTTCTAAGGCTTGAGACCGAGGCGCTGCCATCGCGGGCAAGCCCGCTCCCACAGGTTTCATGAACACTGAAGAACCTTGTGGGAGCGGGCTTGCCCGCGAAGAGGCCGGCCCAGACTACAAAGAAACACCAGGGACCCCACAACAATGAACACCATCAACACCCTCGGCCCCAACACCCCGCGCATCGCCCTGATCGGCGAGTGCATGATCGAGTTGCAGCATCGCGCCGACGGCAGCCTGCAACAAAGCTTCGGCGGCGACACCTTGAACACGGCGGTGTATTTGTCCCGGGAACTGGGGGCAAGCGGCACCGTGGACTACGTCACCGCCCTGGGCGATGACAGTTTCAGCGACGCGATGTGCCAGAGTTGGGCGGCGGAGAACATCGGCCTTGAGAGGGTCCAGCGCCTGCCCGGACGCCTGCCGGGTTTGTATTGCATCCAGACTGACGCCGCCGGTGAGCGACGCTTCCTGTACTGGCGCAATGAAGCGGCGGTACGCGACTGCTTCACCACCCCGGCCGCCGCACCGATCCTCGCGGCGCTGCCGGATTACGATGTGCTGTATTTCAGTGGCATTACCCTGGCGGTACTCGGCGCGCAAGGTCGGGAAAAACTCCTGGAAACCCTGATCGAAGCCCGCCAGCGCGATGCGCGGATCGTGTTCGACAACAACTACCGGCCACGGCTCTGGGCATCGGTCGAGGACGCCCGGGCGGCGTATCGCAGCGTGCTGCCGCAAGTCGACCTGGCGTTGCTGACGGTGGATGACGAACAGGCGCTGTTTGGTTATGCCGATGATGTCGCGGTGTTTGCCGCGTATGAGCAGATGGGGACGCCGGAAGTGGTGCTCAAGCGCGGCGCGCAAGCGTGCCTGATTCGTTGTGATGGCGAGTCATTCGAGGTGCCGGCACAGAAGGTCGAGCGGGTGGTGGACACCACGGCGGCGGGGGATTCGTTCAGTGCCGCGTATCTGGCCTCGCGGCTCAAGGGCGGCAGCCCGGTGGATGCCGCCGAGGCCGGGCATCGGTTGGCGAGCCGGGTGATTCAGCTGCCGGGGGCACTGATCCCGAAGTAAGCGCGGAATGGCCGCTTGCTGCGCAATCGGTTCGCGGGCAAGCCCGCTCCCACAGTGTTTGGTGGTGTGGCTGCAATCTGTGGCAACTCACAAATCCCTGTGGGAGCGGGCTTGCCCGCGAAGAGGCCCTCAAGCCAACAGCATCAATCCCGGTAGAACACCTGCACCAGGTGATACCCGAACTTGCTCTTGATCGGGCCATGCACCACCCGCAGCGGTTTTTTGAAGATCACCGCATCGATCACGCCGACCATCTGCCCCGGCCGCACTTCGCCGAGGTCGCCGCCGCGCTTGCCCGATGGGCAGGTCGAATACTTCTTGGCCAGCACATCGAACGCTTCACCCTTGGCGATGCGTTGTTTGAGCTGCTCGGCTTCTTCCGAGGTTTTCACCAGGATATGGCGGGCTTGAGCTTTCATGGGGCGGTTACCTTGCAACGATACTGGCTATGTGGGTGGCAGCGGGGGGCGCGATTATGCCTCAACTCAGTCCGGTTGGCCGATCATCGTGCGAATCTTGTTGGCCAGCAGGTCGATGGAAAAAGGTTTGGTTACCATGTCCATGCCTTCTTCAAGGAAGCCCTGGCGCTCGGCAGCGATCTGCGCGTAACCGGTCATGAACAACACTTTCAGTCCGGGACGATGCTGGCGGGCGATTTCTGCCAGTTGCCGGCCGTTCATGCCCGGCAACCCCACGTCGGTCACCAACAGATCCACCCGCAGGTCCGACTCCAGCACCGGCAGCGCGTCCTTGGCGTCTTCGGCTTCATGGGCGCGGTAACCGAGTTCCTTGAGCAGGTCCAGTACCAGCATGCGCACCGCCACATCGTCCTCGACCAGCATCACCGTTTCACCGGCAATCGCCGCTGGCGCCTCGCCGACCACGGGTGACAGGATTTTTTCCGGCTCGGTCGAATGCAGGCGCGGCAAGTACAAGCGCACGCTGGTGCCTCGTCCGGGCCGGCTGAACAGGCTGACGTGGCCCCCCGATTGCTGGGCAAAACCGTAGATCATCGACAAGCCCAGGCCGGTGCCCTGGCCGATGGGCTTGGTGGTGAAGAAGGGGTCGAAGGCCTTGGCCAGCACCGAGGGCGTCATGCCGGTGCCGTTGTCGCTGACGGCAATCATCACGTAGTCGCCGGCCTTGACCGGTTCCAGGGTCGTGATGTCGCTGCCGTCGAGGTACACGTTGGCCGTTTCGATCTGCAACTCGCCGCCCCCGGGCATGGCGTCCCGGGCGTTGATCACCAGGTTGAGCAGGGCGTTTTCCAGCTGACTGACATCGGTGTTGACCCGCCAGATGTTCTGCGCCAGTTGCAGCTTGAGTTCAATGTGGTCGCCCTTGGTACGACTCAACAGGTCTTCGAGCGAGCGAATCAGGTCATTGGGGTTCAGCGGCGTGCGATTGAGCGACTGACGCCGGGAGAACGCCAGCAAGCGATGGGTGAGGGCGGCGGCACGGTTGGCCGAGGACACTGCCGCCTCGGTGAACCGGCCGATCTCGTTGGCACGGCCTTCGGCGATGTAGCGCTGCATAAGGTCGAGGCTGCCAATGATGCCAGTGAGCATGTTGTTGAAGTCATGGGCGATGCCGCCGGTAAGCTGGCCGACGGCTTCCATTTTCTGGGCATGGCGCAAGGCGTCTTCGGCACGTTCACGCTCGAACATCTCGTTTTGCAGGCGCTCGTTGGCCTCGGCCAGTTGTCGGGTGCGGGCGGCCACCCGTTCCTCAAGGGTTTCGTTCAGGTTGCGCAGGGCTTCTTCGGTGTTTTTGCGTTCGGTTTCGTCGATCACGAAGATGTAGAAACCGTTGACCGCGCCGTCTGCACCGTGGCGTGGCAGGTAATTCATCAAGGCCTGGCGCAGGCTGCCGTCGCGGTGCGGCGTGCTGATGCTGAAACAGCAGGGCCGGCCGGACAGCGCCTCGGTGATGTACGGGGCGCGTAGCGCGTAGGCTTCTTCGCCGAGCACTTCAAGTATGGTTCGCCCATAAAGCTCTTGCGGCGTCAGCCCGTACCAGTCGAGGTACGCCGCGTTGTTGAGGCGAAAGCGTTCTTCGCGGTCGACGTAGCTGATCAGGACCGGCATGGCGTTGATGATCAGTTGCAGTTCGGTCTGGCTCTGGCGCAGGGCCTGTTCGGTGTGTTTGCGCTCGGTCAGGTCCAGGGCGGCGCCGAGGAATCGGATCGGCCGGCCGTGATGGTCCTTGTAGCAGCGACCGCGGGCAAACACCCAGCGCATCTGGCCGTCGGTTTGCAACAGGCGATATTCCTCGGCGTATTCGCTGCCGTGGGTGATGCAGTGCTTGATGCTGCGGGCGATCAGGGCGCGGTCCTGCGGGTGTACGCCGTGCAGGTATTCGCTGATCGGCAACTGGTTGGCCATGGCCGGGTCGACGCCGTGGAGCTGGGCAAAATGCACATCGGCGATGAAACGGTCCTCGCTGATGTCCCAGTCCCAGGTGCCGACTGCATCGGTGGCGGCGAGGGCCAGTTGCAGGCGCTCCTCGGTTTCACGCTGGGCCTTGAGGCTGGCCGCCGAGCGTTGTTCGAGTTCGAGGGCGATGCGCCGGCGTTCGTTGGTTTCGATGGCGGTGACCAGGATCCCGGCCACCTCGGCACCTTCGTCGCGGATCGGGCTGTAGGTCAGGTCGAGCCAGAAGTCGGACTCCCGGCCCTCACGTTGCAGGGTAAAGCGCTGCTCGCTGTAGGTTCGTACCTGACCTTGCAGGACGGCGCTGTAGATCGGGTCGGTAAAGTCTTTCAACTCAGGCCAGATCAGGTGTGTCGGTTGTCCGAAAGCCTGCGGATGCTTGCTTCCGGCGAGCAGGGCGAAGCCGTCGTTGTAGATCTGTGTCAATTGCGGGCCCCATAGCAGCAGCATCGGCATCGGTGAGTGAATGACGATGTCCACGGCGGTTCGCAGGCTCTGTGGCCAGGTACTGGCAGCGCCCAGCGGGCTGCTTGCCCAGTCGATCCGGGCGATCAGGGCCTGGGCATCGCTGGCGGTGGGTATTGCGTTCATCCGGGAGTCCTGCGCCTGAGTCGCTTTAGCTGGCGTCTATTCTTGCACAGGTGGCAGGCGCAGGTTGATTCAGGCGCTTGAGCGGTTAAGCGACGCAGGACCTGTGGGAGCGAGCTTGCTCGCGATGGCGTCGGGTCAATTTGCATTGATGTCAACTGACACTCCGCTATCGCGAGCAAGCTCGCTCCCACAGGTTCTTGTGGCGGTTCAAAACTGGAGCTCGGGCCTGTTTCGGTACTGCTCCAGCGCTTCGGGATTGGCCAGGGCATCGGTGTTTTTCACCTTCTGCCCATGCACCACATTGCGCACCGCCAATTCAACCACCTTGCCGCTGATGGTCCGTGGAATGTCGGTGACCGCGACAATCTTCGCCGGTACATGGCGCGGTGTGGTGTTGGCGCGAATCGTCTGGCGGATCTGCTGCTGCAGCGCCTCGTCCAGCTCAAGCCCGTCGCGCAAGCGTACGAACAGCACCACCCGCACGTCGTCCTGCCATTGCTGACCGATGGCCACACTGTCGAGCACCTGCGGGATTTTTTCCACCTGGCGATAGATTTCCGCCGTGCCGATGCGCACGCCGCCGGGGTTGAGCACGGCATCGGAGCGGCCGTGGATCATCATACCGCCATGGGGCAATTGTTCGGCGTAGTCGCCCTGGGCCCAGACACCGGGGAACAGGCTGAAATAGGACTGGCGCAGCTTCTCGCCATCGGCATCATTCCACAGGCCAACGGGCATCGCCGGGAAGTGCCGGGTGCAGACCAGTTCGCCTTTTTCGCCGATCACCGGCTGGCCGGCGTCGTTCCATACCTCGACGGCCATGCCCAGGCTCTTGCCCATGATTTCGCCGCGCCGCACTGGCGACACAGGGTTGCCGTTGACGAAGCACGAGACGACGTCGGTGCCGCCGGACATCGAGGCCAGGCACAGGTCAGCCTTGAAGTCGCGATAGACGAAGTCGTAACTCTGCGGCGACAGCGCCGAGCCGGTGCACAGCAACGTCTTGAGGCTGCCCAGGTCATGACTGTCGCGGGGCTTGATGCCGCTGCTTTCCAGGGTGGCGAGGTATTTCGGGCTGGTGCCGAAGACGCTGATCCCTTCGTCGTCGATCAGGTCGACCAAGCGTTGCGGGTCAGGGTGGAACGGCGAGCCGTCGTACAGCACCACCGCGCTGCCTACCGCGAGGGCCGAGACCAGCCAGTTCCACATCATCCAGCCGCAAGTGGTGTAGTAGAACAGGCGTTCACCGGGGCCGAGATCGCAGTGCAGGCCGTGTTCCTTGACGTGTTGCAGGAGTACGCCGCCGGTGCTGTGGATGATGCATTTGGGCACGCCGGTGGTGCCGCTGGAGTAGAGGATGTACAGCGGATGGGCGAAGGGCACCGGGACGAAATCCGGCTCGCCGCCGGGTGCGTAGAAGTCGTCCCACAGCGTCACGTTGGCCGGAGTACGGAAGTGTTCGATGTGCGCCTGTGGGCGTGCGTAAGGCACGACGATCAGCTGTTGCAGTGAAGGCAGGCGCTGGAGGATCTCGTTGATCTTGGCGGTCTGGTCGATCTCTTTGCCGGCATAGCGGTAACCGGCGCAGGTCACCAGCACTTTCGGTTCGATCTGGCCGAAACGGTCAACCACCCCTTGGGTGCCGAAGTCCGGTGAAGAACAGGACCAGACAGCGCCAAGGCTGGTGGTGGCGAGCATGGCCACCAGGGTTTGCCAGGTGTTGGGCATGCACGCGGCGACCCGGTCACCCACACCGACGCCGGCGGCGATCAAGCCGTTTTGAAAGCCGGCGACATGCTCTGCCAGCTCGGCCCAGGTCAAGTGTTCACGCTGACCGTTTTCGCCAACGGCTACCACGGCGATAGCATCATCGCGGCGCTGTAACAGATGTTCGGCAAAGTTCAGTGTGGCGCCCGGAAACCACTGGGCGCTGGGCATCTGCGGGCCTTCGAGCAGCACGGCGTCGGGCTGTTCGTGGAAGCGGATGTCGAAGAAATCGACGATGGCCTGCCAGAAATCCGGGCGTTGCTCGATGGACCATTGGTGCAGGGCAGGGTAGTCGTCGATCTTGAGGTGATACCGCTGATTGATGAAGCGCCGGAAGGCCTCCATGCGGGTCTTGCCGATGCGTTTGACGTCGGGTTGCCAGAGGATGTCGGACATGGTTTGCCTCTTCTTGTTCATGCCTTTGCACAAGCTGATGTAGCGCAGGCTTTTGTGACCGGGGCGCTTGTGTGGCGAGGGGGTTTGCCCCCGTTCGGCTGCGTAGCAGTCGCAAAACCAGGCAACCGGATTTGCCAATGATACTTATAGGGCGGCTTCGCCACCCAACGGGGGCAAGCCCCCTCGCCACAGGGTTAGAGGCTGATCACTGCGCCAACCACCCACCATCCACATTCCACGCCGCGCCCCGCACCTGGCTTCCGGCTTCGCTGCACAAAAACAACACCAGCTCGCCCAGTTGCGGTGGTGTCACGAACTCCAGCGATGGCTGCTTTTCAGCGAGCAAATCATGCTGTGCCTGCTGTGGGTCAACCCCGCTGGCGGCACGATCGTCGATCTGTTTCTGCACCAGCGGCGTCAGTACCCAGCCTGGGCAGATGGCGTTGCAGGTGACCTGGGTGGTAGCGGTTTCCAGCGCGACCACTTTGGTCAAGCCGATCACCCCGTGCTTGGCGGCGACATAGGCTGACTTGCCCACCGAACCGACCAGGCCATGCACCGAGGCAATGTTGATCACCCGGCCCCAGCCCTTGGCGCGCATGCCCGGCAGGCTCAAACGGGTGCTGTGGAACACCGACGACAGGTTGATCGCGATGATCGAATCCCAGCGCTCCACCGGAAATTCGTCCACCGCTGCCACGTGTTGAATGCCGGCATTGTTGACCAGGATGTCGACGCCGCCGAACTCACGCTCGGCGTAGGCGATCATGTCGGCAATCTGTGCCGGGTCGCTGACATCGGCCGGGTGATGGCCGACCTTGCCGCCAAACTGTTCCACTTCGGCGATCACTTGGGAGGCATCGCCGAAGCCGTTGAGGATCAGGTTGGCCCCGGCCTTGGCCAGACTGAGGGCGATCCCCAGGCCGATGCCGCTGGTGGAGCCGGTGACCAGTGCGGTCTTGCCCGAAAGAGTCGTCATGAATACCTCACACAATGCCAGTGGCGTAGAAAGTGCCGATCACCACGAAAACCGCCAGGGTCTTGATCAGCGTAATACAGAAAATGTCTTTGTAAGCTTCACGGTGGGTCAGCCCGGTGACTGCCAGCAGAGTAATTACTGCGCCGTTATGCGGCAGGGTGTCCATGCCGCCGCTGGCCATCGCGGCGACCCGGTGCAGCACTTCCAGCGGAATGTTCGCCGCATGGGCGGCGCTGATGAACTGCTCGGACATGGCCGCCAGCGCAATGCTCATGCCACCCGAGGCGGAACCGGTGATGCCGGCCAGCAGGGTCACGGTAATCGCTTCGTTGACCAGTGGATTGGGAATGCTCTTGAGCCAGTCGGCCAACACCAGAAAGCCTGGCAGGGATGCGATCACCGCGCCGAAACCGTACTCCGAAGCGGTGTTCATGGCCGCCAGCAGCGCCCCGCTGACCGCGCTTTTACTGCCTTCAGCGAGTTTGCTGCGGATCGCCTGGAAGCCAAACACCAGCACCATGAGGATGCCGACCAGCAAGGCGGCCTGGACCGCCCAGATCGCTGTGAGCTTGGCGATTTCCGTGGTCACCGGCGCGGCCATTCCTGGCAGCGCGAGGCTGTGGGTCTTGCCGTACACCTGCGGAATCCAATGGGTGAACAGCAGGTTCATGATGCCTACCGCCAACAGTGGCGACAGTGCGAGCCACGGATTGGGCAGCTTGAGGTCGGGGGCGGTTTCCGGTTCGTTGCGCAGGTCGGAGCCATAACCTTCACCGGCGCGCTGTGCCTTGTTGCGCTGGCGCTGGAGAAACAGCATGCCGGCACAGAACACGAAGATCGTACCGATCACGCCCAGCCACGGCGCCGCCCAGGCTGTGGTGTTGAAGAAGGTGCTGGGGATGATGTTCTGGATTTGAGGCGTGCCGGGCAGGGCGTCCATGGTGAACGAGAACGCGCCCAGGGCAATGGTCGCCGGGATCAGGCGCTTGGGGATGTTGCTCTGGCGGAACATTTCAGCGGCAAACGGGTAGACCGCGAACACCACCACAAACAGCGACACGCCGCCATAGGTGAGCAGGGCGCAGACCAGCACGATCACCAGCATCGCCTGGCGGGTGCCGAGCAGGCGAATCGCCGCGGCGACGATGGAGCGCGAGAAGCCGGACAGTTCGATCAGCTTGCCGAACACCGCGCCGAGCAGGAACACCGGGAAATACAGCTTGATGAAACCGACCATTTTTTCCATGAACACCCCGGTGAAAGCGGGGGCGACGGCAGAGGGGTCGGTGAGCAGGACAGCGCCGAGGGCGGCAATAGGGGCAAAAAGGATAACGCTATAGCCACGGTAGGCAGCCAGCATCAGCAGCGCGAGGGCTGCCAAGGCAATGATCACACTCATGGTGTGTCTCCTGGGTTGTTATTTTTGTAGGGTGGAACTGGGTAGGGAGGCGTATAGCGGGTTTTGTGCCAAGTACTTAACTTATTGAAATATAAAGATATATTCTGATGCGGGTGAGCTGGTTCGGGATTGTTGTCTCTTGTTTGAGACTTGTATTTGGAGTGCCGGCCTCTTCGCGGGCAAGCCCGCTCCCACAGTTGACCGAATTGATCAGGGGAATGCCTTCTCCTGTGGGAGCGGGCTTGCTCGCGAAGGTCTGTCCAGCAATGGAGATATATGTCTCATTATGGAGATTCTGCAATTCCCAGCGCCACCATCTTCTTGTACAACGTCGACCGCCCCAGCCCCAATCGTGCCGCTGCCTCAATGACTTTGCCCCCGCATTGCGCAAGGGTCGTCTCGATCAGTTGCCGGTCGAATCGCTCCCGCGCCGCACTGAAGGTTTCATGGGTAAAGGTCTCCTGGGCCAAGGGCGTCACGCGTTCCACCGGGGTGAACGTACCAATCGCCGCGCGGATGTCCGCCGCCGTCAGGCGCAAGTCATCGCTGAGCAGCGCCGCGCGCTCCAGTACATTGCGCAATTCGCGGATGTTCCCCGGCCAGGCGTGTTGCCCCAGCAGTTCCAGGGCTTCGTGGTGCAGTTCATGCTGGCTGCGCAGTTCCTCGAGAATCGCTTCACTGAGCGCCGGCACGTCATCGAGGCGGTCGCGCAGGGGCGGAACCTGGATCGGCAGCACGTTGAGACGGTAGTACAAGTCGGCGCGGAACTCGCCGCGTTTGATCGCCGCCTCAAGGTCGGTCGAGGTCGCGGCGATCACCCGCACATCGCTCTGGATCACTTCATTGGACCCCACTGGCTCGAATTCCTTTTCCTGCAACACCCGCAGCAGTTTGCTTTGCAGGGGCAGCGGCATGTCGCCGATTTCGTCGAGGAACAAGGTGCCGCCCTGAGCGATCTGCAGTTTGCCGGCGCGCCCCTTGCGGTCGGCACCGGTAAACGCGCCGGGGGCGGTGCCGAAGAATTCGGCTTCCAGCAGAGATTCGGGAATCGCCGCGCTGTTGATACTGACAAACGCCTTGTGCGCGCGGGGCGAGGCATTGTGGATGGCCTGGGCCAACAACTCTTTGCCGGTACCGGTTTCGCCGAGCAGCAGAACCGGCGATTCGGTACTCGCACTGCGCCGGGCGCGGCGTTTGACTTCCAGGCTGGCGGCGCTGGTGCCGATGAAATGGGCGAAGTTGTATTTGGTCTGCCGCGCGCGCAGCAGCGAGCGGGTGGAGGCCAGTTCTTCCTGCATGCTCATGTAGCGCTTGAGCATCGGCGACAGGCTGCGCAGTTCGTCGAACAGGGCAAAACCGATGGCGCCGATGACCACGCCGGCGTCATCGTGAATCGGCAGGCGCATGACCACCAGCGGCTCTTTTGGGGTGTCTTGCATATCCAGCAGAATCGGCCGGCCGGTGCGCACCACTTCACGCAACAGGCTGCCGGGGATCACGCTTTCGCAGGGCTTGCCAATCGCCACTTGCGCCGATTGCAGGCCGAAGCGCCGGGCATAGCGCTCATTCATCCAGACGATGTTGGCATCGCGGTCGACAATCACCGTGCCCTCGCTCGATTGCTCGATGATTTCGAACAATGAACGGATCGCCAGCAGGCGAACGCGCTGGTAGTCCTTGAGGCTTTCGGTGGTGTTCATCGGTATTGATCCTGATTTCTTGTTGACTGTTCCGGCCCCATCGCGGGCAAGCCCGCTCCCACAGGATATGGGGTTGCCACCGATTTTGGGCACGACAAATACCCTGTGGGAGCGGGCTTGCCCGCGAAGGCTGCGACACGGTTCAACTGCGTGGCGCGATTATGCCTGCCCCAACAACGCCGCCGCCAACAGCTCCTTGGTGTACGGATGCTGCGGTGAGTCAAACACTTCATGGCTGGCGCCGCGTTCCACCACCTTGCCGTCCTTGATCACGATCATGTCGTGGGCCAGGGCGCGCACCACCGCCAGGTCGTGGCTGATGAACAGGTAGGTCAGACCGTGCTTTTCCTGGAGCTGGCGGAGCAGGGCGACCACCTGTTTCTGCACCGTGCGGTCCAACGCCGAAGTCGGTTCGTCGAGCAGGATCAGCGCAGGCTTGAGCACCAGCGCCCGGGCAATGGCGATGCGCTGGCGCTGGCCACCGGAGAATTCGTGGGGATAGCGATGGCGGCTTTGCGGGTCGAGGCCGACTTCGCTGAGTGCGCGGATCACTTCGGCGTTGCACTCTTCAGTGCTCAACTGGCTGTGTACTTCCAGGCCTTCGCTGATGATCTGCGCCACCGACATTCGCGGGCTGAGGCTGCCAAAGGGGTCCTGGAACACCACCTGCATTTTCTTGCGCCACGGCCTCAGCTGTTTTTGCGTCAGGCCATCCAGCGCCTGGCCCTGAAAGCGGATGCTGCCGTCGGAATCGAGCAAACGCAGGATCGCCTGACCGAGTGTGGACTTGCCGGAACCGGATTCACCGACGATGCCCAGGGTCTTGCCGCGCTGAATGTTGAGGCTGATGCCATCGACGGCACGCAGCCAGGTCTTGCGCTGGAACAGGCCGCCACTGACGGGAAACCGCACCTGCAGATCGTTCACCTCCAGTACGTTTTCGCGCTCGTCCCGGGGCAAGGCTTCACCCTCGGGTTCGGCGTGCAGCAATACGCAGCTGTAAGGGTGCTTCGGTTCGGTGAACAGGGTTTCGCAGGGCGCTTGCTCGACGATTTCCCCGGCCTTCATCACGCACACGCGCTGGGCGATGCTGCGCACCAGGTTCAGGTCGTGGCTGATCAGCAGCAGCGACATGCCCAGCCGCTGTTGCAGGGACTTGAGCAGCAGCAGGATCTTGCGCTGCACCGTCACATCCAGTGCGGTGGTCGGTTCGTCGGCAATCAGCAGTTCCGGTTCGCACGCCAGGGCCATGGCAATCATCACCCGCTGGCGCTGGCCGCCGGACAGTTGATGGGGATAGGCCTTGACGCGCTCCTCGGGTTTCTGGATGCCCACCAGGTGCAGCAGTTCAAGGATCCGCGCCTGCGCCGCTTTGCCCGCCAGGCCTTTGTGCACCAGCAAGGTTTCGCCGATCTGTTTTTCGATGCTGTGCAGCGGGTTCAGGGACGTCATCGGTTCCTGAAAGATCATCGCAATGCGATTGCCGCGCAGTTGTCGCAACTTGCCGGCATCGGCACCCACCAGTTCCTGGCCGCGATAGCGGATGCTGCCCGTTGTCCGGGTATCGGTTTGCGGCAGCAGTTGCAGGATCGAATGCGCCGTTACCGACTTGCCCGATCCCGATTCGCCCACCAGCGCCAGGCATTCGCCGGGGCGGATGTCCAGGCACAGATTGCGCACCACGGTCTGGCCACTGAAGGCCACGCTGAGGTCACGGATTTCGATCAGGTTGGTCATTGCAGCCGTCCGCTCAAGATCTCGGATCGAAGGCGTCTCGCAACGCCTCTCCGATAAACACCAGTAAAGAAAGAATCAGCGCCAGGGTGAAGAACGCCGTCAGGCCCAGCCACGGCGCTTGCAGGTTCTGCTTGCCCTGGCCGATCAGTTCGCCCAGGGAAGCGCTGCCCGCCGGCATGCCGAAGCCGAGGAAGTCCAGTGCCGTCAGGGTGGAAATCGCCCCGGTGAGAATGAACGGCAGGTAGCTCAAGGTCGCGTTCATCGCGTTGGGCAGAATGTGCCGGACGATGACTTTGCGGTCGGTCAGGCCCAGTGCGCGCGCAGCCTTGACGTATTCCAGGTTGCGCCCGCGCAGGAACTCGGCGCGCACCACGTCCACCAGGGCCAGCCATGAAAACAGTGCCATGATTCCCAGCAACCACCAGAAATTCGGCTCGACGAAACCCGACAGGATGATCAGCAGGTACAGCACCGGCAACCCGGACCAGACTTCCAGCAACCGCTGGCCGAGCAAATCCACCCAGCCCCCGTAATAGCCTTGCAGGGCACCGGCCGCGATGCCGATCAGCGCGCTGACAAACGTCAACATCAAGGCAAACAGGATCGACACCCGGGCACCGAAGATCACCCGGGCCAGAACGTCCCGCGCCTGGTCGTCGGTGCCCAGCCAATTGACGCTGGTGGGCGGACTGGGAGCGGGTTTGTTCAGGTCATAGTTGGGCGTGTCGTCACTGAATGGAATCGGCGGAAACAGCAACCAGCCACCATCCTTCTTGATCAGCTTCTGCACATAGTCGCTGCGGTAGTCGGCCTGGAAGGGCAGTTGCCCGCCGAACTCCTGTTCGGTGTGGCGCTTGAACACCGGGAAGTACCACTGGCCTTGATAGCTGACCATCAGCGGTTTGTCGTTGGCGATCAGTTCGCCGCCCAGGGTCATCAGGAACAGGCCGACAAACAGCCAGAGCGACCACCAGCCCCGACGGTTTTTCTTGAAGCGCTCGAAGCGCCGGCGCGCCAGCGGTGAAAGCTTGAGCATCAGGCGTTCCTCGCGGCAAAGTCGATACGCGGGTCGACCAGGGTGTAGCAGAGGTCGCCCAACAGTTTTATCAATAGGCCGAACAGGGTGAAGATGAACAACGAGCCGAACACCACCGGATAGTCCCGGGATACCGCGGCTTCGTAACTCATGCGGCCCAGGCCGTCGAGGGAGAAGATCACTTCGATCAGCAGGGAACCGGCAAAAAACACACTGATGAACGCCTGGGGAATGCCCGACACCACCAGCAGCATGGCGTTGCGGAACACGTGTCCATAGAGCACCCGTCGCTCACTTAAACCCTTGGCCCGGGCAGTGACCACGTACTGGCGGGTGATTTCATTGAGGAACGAGTTCTTGGTCAGGATGGTCAGCGTGGCGAAACCGCCGATCACCAGCGCGGTGACCGGCAACACCAGATGCCAGAAGTAATCGGCCACTTTGCCAATAGTCGACAGCGATTCGAAGTTGTCCGAGACCAGCCCCCGGACCGGGAACCAGTTCAGTGAAGTGCCGCCGGCAAACACCACGATCAGGAACATCGCAAACAGGAACGCCGGCATGGCATAGCCGATGATGATCGCGGTACTGCTCCAGATATCGAAATGGCTGCCATGGTGCACGGCCTTGCGGATGCCCAGGGGAATCGACACCAGGTAAGTGATCAGCGTCGCCCAGAGTCCGAGAGAAATGGTCACGGGCATTTTCTCGAGGATCAGGTCGGTGACGGTGGCGCCGCGGAAGAAACTCTTGCCGAAGTCCAGGCGCGCGTAGCTGGTGAGCATCAGCCAGAGGCGTTCGTGTGCCGGTTTATCGAAGCCGTACTGTTTTTCTATGTCCTTGATCAGCTGCGGATCAAGCCCGCGACTGGCCCGGGACTTGCCGCTCATGGACTCGCCGGAACCGCCGCCAACCGCGGCGCCACCAATGCCCTGCAAGTGTGCGATGGCCTGTTCGACCGGCCCGCCCGGTGCGGCCTGGACGATGACAAAGTTGACCAGAAGAATGATCACCAGCGTCGGAATGATCAGCAGCAGGCGCCGCAGTATGTAAGCCCACATCAGTGCGGCCCTCCGGGTTTGCCACGGCTGATACGCTCGGCCGTCATCTGTTGGTTGGTCAATGGCGTGGTGCTCATCTCCCACCAGCTCTCGATGGCTTCGTCATTGCTCGCTTGCACGTTCGGGATGCCGAAGCGGTTCCACCATACCGTCGAGGTGCCCGGCGGGTAATAGTTGGGAATCCAGTAGTAGTTCCATTGCAGCACCCGATCCAGGGCATGGGCGTAATGCAGCATGTCAGCCTGGGTGTTGGCCCGGATCAGCCCGGTGATCAGGGTGTCCACTGCCGGGTTCTTCAACACCATGTAGTTGTTGGAGCCTGGGTCGGTGGCCGCCTCGGAACCGAAGTAATTGAGCAGTTCACCTCCCGGAGAGGTGGTGACCGGGTAGCCGGTGACGATCATGTCGTAGTCGCGGCTCATCAGACGAT
The DNA here is from genome assembly GCF_019219115.1 of Pseudomonas sp. PDM28. Taxonomy (NCBI): domain Bacteria; kingdom Pseudomonadati; phylum Pseudomonadota; class Gammaproteobacteria; order Pseudomonadales; family Pseudomonadaceae; genus Pseudomonas; species Pseudomonas sp. PDM28. The sequence goes on along the minus strand of NZ_JAHUWG010000007.1, from coordinate 303,031 downwards.
TGACGTACTGGGACGAGTCGATGCGGCGGATATTGAGGTCGATGCCGATCTGTTTCAGCGTGCGTTTATAGGGCAGCAGTAGACGGTCCATGCCGTTCTGGCTGACCAGGAAGGTGAAGCTCAGCGGCTCGCCTTCGGCATTGACCAGTTGGTCGCCATCGGGTTTCCATCCGGCCTGTTCGAGCAAGTCCAGGGCCTGCAACTGCTTGTCGCGAATCACGCCGCTGCCATCGGTCTTCGGCGCCTCGAACACCTGGGTGAAGACTTCGTCGGGAATCTGCCCGCGTAGCGGTTCGAGAATCGCCAGCTCCCCGGCATCCGGCAGTTGTCGGGCGGCGAGATCGGTGTTGGAGAAAAAGCTCTGCTGGCGAATGTACATGTCGCGCATCATCTGCCGGTTGCTCCACTCGAAGTCCCACAGCATCACCAGCGCCTGGCGCACGCGACGGTCCTGGAACATCGGCTTTTGCAGATTGAACACAAAACCCTGGGCCGGCTGCGGCGCCTCGGTAGCGAGGTGGGCTTTTTGCAGGCGGCCGTCGCTCAGGGCCGGGCTGTCATAGCCGATGGAATAACCGGTGGCGGAAAATTCCCGGTTGTAGTCATAGGCGCCACCGCGCAGGACCTGGCGCGCCACGTCGGTATCGCCGAAGTACTCGATGCTGAAATGATCGAAGTTGTACAGGCCACGGCTGACCGGCAGGTCCTTGCCCCACCAGTCGGGATTGCGTTCGAAGGTGATGCTGCGCCCGGAATCGATCTTGCCGACTTTATAGGGGCCGCTGCCCAACGGCGCTTCATAGCCGCCGCCACCGGCGAAATCGCGAGTCTTCCACCAGTGTTCGGGAAACACCGGCAGGGTCGCGATATCCAGCGGCAGGGTGCGATTTTCGTTGTTCTTGAAATCGAAGCGGATAGTCAGCGGCGATTCCACTTCGACGCCTTTGACATCGGCGAACTGGGTGCGGTAACGCAGGCTGCCCTGGGTCATCAGCAGGTCGAAGGTATAACGCACGTCTTCGGCGGTAATGGCTTTGCCATCGGCAAAACGCGCCTTGGGATTGAGGTAAAAACGCAGTGACAGGCCGTCGTCGGAACGCTCCATCTTTTCTGCCACCAGGCCGTACACGGTGTACGGCTCGTCCAGTGAGCGCTGGGCCAGCGGCGAATAGAGCAAGCCGTCGATCTGGGTGACGCCGATGCCTTTGTCGATGTAAGGCAATACGTGGTCGAACTGCCCGATTTCGATCGCAGATCGCCGCATCGTGCCGCCTTTGGGGGCCAGCGGATTGGTGTAGGCGAAATGACTGAAGCCGGCAGGGTATTTTGCCGGTTCGCCGTACACGGTCATTGCCGGTTGCGGTGCCGCATTCACACCCGCGGCACCCGACAGCAGGGCCACGGCCGTGAACAACAAGGTAGGGAAAGCCAGTCGCATTGTCAGCCTTAGAGCCGGGTGGTCGTTAACGACAATTTGTACGCTAGCGGCGCGTCCCTCGCCAGCCGAATTACGCGTGCGAAACACAACGGCCCACCAAAAGGCGGGCCGTTGTGTGAAGAGCTCAAGCGTCGATCAGTCCTGACGGCTGGTCACTTCCAGCAGGTGGTAACCGAACTGGGTCTTGACCGGGCCCTGGACCACGTTGAGCGGTGCGCTGAAGACCACGGTGTCGAATTCCTTGACCATCTGGCCTGGACCGAACGAACCCAGATCACCGCCCTGGCGGCTGGAAGGGCAGGTGGAGTTTGCCTTGGCAACGTCGGCGAAATCGGCGCCAGCCTCGATTTGGGCCTTGAGTTCGTTGCACTTGGCTTCCGAGGCAACAAGGATGTGACGGGCAGTGGCTTTGGCCATGGGAAAATACTCCTTTCAATATTCGGTAAAATGCGGAGCCTACCGGATTCAGTGAGCTATTTCTCCTCAAAGTTCCGTTCCATGCGGGATTCACGGCGGGCAGCCCCTCAAAGGCCGGCGGCGCTCAGGCGCTCGGCATGCTGGACATAGAGGTCGACCGGGTCGACACCTGTGCGCAACTGGCCGGCCGGCTGGCCAAGGGTATCCAGATGATCCAGCGCATAGTCGGAGCGGATAACCGTGCCCAGGTGAGAACTGAAGCGACCGACCAGACCGTCGTTCTGCTCGGCTTCCGTGACGAAATAACCAGAAAGGACCCGGCAGAAAGCGTTGAGCGGATCGAGCGCATTGAGCCCCTCCTTGAGCACATTCGACTGCACTATGCCGCTCCACGAGTAGTAACGAACACCGTTGACTCGTTCGCGCCCCTTGCCACCCCAGGTGGCAGGCAGTCCTTGCGGGTATTTGTCGTTGAATGCGCCAACGCCTTCGGTGGTCAGGGCATTGAGGGCGGCAATGGCGTTTTGCGGCTGGTACTGGTTGTCGCTCAGGGTCGCAAGGAAGTCGGCGAAGAGGGTCACCACCGTTTCGGCCACATGGTCCGGCAGTTGGCCCGGTGTCAATGCCTTGCGCAGGAAATCGGCGAGCTCCGAGCCATGGTTCGGCCCGCTGACGGAAGTCACCGATGCCACTCTGTGTGGCGCAACCGCTGCGGCATAACGTGCGGTCAGTGCACCCTGACTATGGCCTATGAGGTTGACTTTGTGCGCACCGGTTCCTTCCAGTACCCGCTCGATCTGCATGAGCAATTGGTTGCCGCGTACTTCGTTGTCGTGGATGGCCGACAAGTGGGGAACGAATACCCTTGCTCCGGCGTTCCTCAGCGCCTGTCTGATGTCGTGAAACAGCTCGAACTTGCCGATTCTTTCGAAGCCGAAAAGGCCGTGGATCAGCAGTATGGGATAACGAGTGCTTGCATTCCTTTGCATATTCACACCTTTGCACAGAAGTTCGTCGGGACTGCATGGCGCTTCACTCTAAAACACTCGAGGTTGGCGCGATGTATGAAAAGTCCGCCGAAATCTCCAGAAAACGGAATAGAGCAAGTGCGAATGCTCAGGATTTGCTGAGGCTTTAGTCGGAATCGTTTGACGACTTTTCACGGCAATCAGGTGGCTCTTGATCAAAGACCTACTTCACATGTATCGACTTTCCGAGTGAGGCTGAGTGAGAGGCCGACATCACGGCGAATTGTCGTGAGGTTAAATAGACGTCTTCCAAAGCCGGCCACCCGTTCGGTATTTATTCCAAGGACTGGAGCGAATGAATGACTGTTTATGAACCCGATACCTTGAGTCTCGTACTGCAACCCTTGCCACCGCCCGTACTGGAGCAGGCGGAAAACGGCGTTCTGAACCCCTCTGACCGAAAAGCCGTCATCAGGGTCCGCCCTTACCCAGGCATGACTTGCGGCGACAAATTGCTATTGAATTGGGCAGGTCTGGATGCCGATGGCCTCGCCTGCAATCATCAGGTGACGCGTTTTGTCAGTGACGACCGGGTCGGCGAGGACATGATCTTTGCCGTGGGTAGCGCTTATATCGAGGCGCTCGACGGTGGTTCACTGGAAATCAGCTACTCGCTCCTGAGCAGTCGTTTTACCGGGCTCGTGCATTCCCATCGTCTACAGCTGTGTGTGGGTGATGTGCAGTCAGACCTGTTACCCGCGACGGTGAGCGACGCGGTGGGTAGAACGCTTGATCCGGATCGGGTCAGGGAAGGGGCGATCGTTACAATCAAGCCCTATGCGCGCATGACGGCGGGCGACTGGGTGTTGCTGACCTGGGCTGGCGTTTCGGTTGAAGCAAGTTTCAGTGATGCACTCAAGGTCGAGTCCTTTGCGGTGGGGGGCGAACTGTCGTTTTGGGTCAGCCCGGAGTGCGTTGCGCTCAATCTGGGTTCCTCGGTTTCCGTCGATTATTGCGTCAAGCAAGCAGGCCAGGGGCCTCGTTACTCTGAAGCAACGACACTGATGATTGGCAAGATGGAGCGGGGACCACTGCCAGCCCCCATGGTGCTGGAAGCCGACGAAGGTTGGGTGGATCTGCTTGATGCGCAGGATGGCGTGACCGTCGTCATCGAAAACCCCAGGGCTGAAAAAGGGGAGTTGGTCTGCCTGAGATGCGACGGGGAGAAATTCAATCACTGTGACGAGCGCGAAATCACCATAGACACCGCGGGCGAGCCGTTGATATTCATCGTTCCCTACCGGTTCTGGAGGGAGCATCGAGATTCTGCGATCCGTGTTTCCTGTTCGGTCGAGCGTCTTGATAACACCTCTCAGCAATCCGGGGTGACACAGGTTCAGGTGCAATCCCTGATGGGACATTGATCGCTATTTGCCCTCCAGTCTTCACACGAAGACCGGAGGGCGGACAGGTGATGCCGGTTATTGGGCGTTGTCTTGCACTCGCAGCCGATCTGCCGCTTCAAGCAACAGTTGTTCTGTCCCGGCCCAACCAAGGCAGCCATCGGTCACTGACACGCCGTATTGCATTGACGAACTCAACGGCTGACAGCCCTCGAACAAATGGCTCTCGATCATCATGCCGATCAGTGAGCGATCACCCTGCAGGCGCTGTTCAAGCACATCGTTGAACACGGCCGGCTGGCGCAATGGGTCTTTGCCACTGTTGGCGTGACTGCAATCGACCATGATCCGGGCAGGAATCCTGAGCCGGGCCAAGTCAGTGTTCACCCGGGCGATACTGGCGCTGTCGTAGTTCGGCCCGCGATGGCCGCCACGCAATACCAGGTGAGTGTCCGCATTGCCCGGGGTTTGAATGATCGCCGGATGGCCCTGGCTGTCGACACCGAAATGGCGATGCGGATGGGCGGCGGAACGCATGGCGTCGCTGGCGACAGCGACACCGCCGTCAGTCCCGTTCTTGAACCCGACAGGCATGCCCAGGCCACTGGCCATTTCCCGATGGATCTGTGACTCCGTGGTCCGGGCACCAATTGCCACCCAGCTCAACAGGTCGTCGAAGTAGCCGGCGGCCATCGGTTGCAGCAGTTCAGTGGCAACGGGCAAGCCCAGGCGGAGCATTTCGCGCATCAGCTCACGGGACAGCGCCAGGCCTGCGGCCATGTCATCGCTGCCATCCAGGTGTGGATCGTAGGCCAGGCCTTTCCAGCCAACCGTGGTACGGGGTTTTTCGACGTAGGCGCGCATCACCAGGAGCATTTCGTTGCTGACTTCGGTGGCGAGGCGGGCAAGGTTGCCGGCGTATTCGAGGGCTGATTCCGGATCGTGGATCGAGCATGGGCCTACGATCACCAGCAGACGGGAGTCTTCACCGTTGAGGATCGCGCGAACCGCCTGGCGGTGGGTGGCGACTTGCTGGGTCAGGAGGTTGCCGAGGGGCAATTGCTGTTTGAGTTGCAATGAGCTGGGCAGACGCAGGGTCAGCGTTTCATTGGCAGGGCTCAAGGTGGACAGCGGCAGTGCGGAGACGGACGAGTTCATATTCAAGGCTTCCTGGGCTGGTGGCGGGTTCGTGCCCGCGCGCTCGGCCCTACTGGGGTGTTCGACAATTGGCCAGGCTGGCTGTGTGTGTGTGCTTGCCACCTGTGGGTGACCGATCGGAGGCGGCAGGCTGTCCCGAGCGGAGGGTGGTAAATCGCCAGGCGGTAAAACTGTCGTAACGGTAATAAGTGGCGTAGTTCATGTTGTGAATCCTCTGAATGTCTGGTGTGTCGCTAAAAGTGTGGGGGCTGAAAAAACAAAACCCCCGGTCGGGAGGCCGACCGGGGGTTGAGAATTCTCTGGTGGCGACCCGTTTAAAGTGGGCGCCGTGTGGGTATCAGGCGCGCCAGTGGCTAAACCAATACCCAAAATAAAAGCTGACCGGAGCACAACCGTCATTCACCCGGGCAGCCGCAACCGAGCGCAGGGCGCTGGCGGTACGAAGCTGTGAGAGGGTGTTGAGCATGGTCTGTCTCCGATGGATGGGTCGAGCTTACTAGAGGCCGGTGCGCAGATTCAATCAGAAAATGCTATTGGCCGGCGACAGGGTTTTCTATCGCTTGAGTGGCCTGAGGGTTGTGACAAACTCTGCGTCTGTTCAAAAACACATCGACACAAGGACGCTTCATGTTTCCGCTGACCATCGCCGCAGCCCAATCGATCTCCATCGCCGGAGACCTTGCCGGCAATATCGCCAGGCATCAGCGCTTCATCGCGGCAGCCGCGGAGCAGGACGTGCAGTTGCTGGTGTTCCCTGAGCTGTCGTTGACCGGTTACGAACGCGGGCTCGCGGCCGAGCTGGCCATTGTGCCGGATGACGCCCTCCTGCAGCCGCTGCGAGACGTCGCCCGGGCAGCCGGTGTGACGGCTATTGTCGGTATGCCGATACGGCTGCCGGATAACCCGTCGGTCCTGATCGGTGCACTGGTGCTGGGGGCCGATGGTTCGCTTGGGGTCTACAGCAAGCGGCATCTGCACCCCGGGGAAGAAGTGGCGTTTGCACCGGGCACCGGGGGTGAACCCCTGACCATCGGGACAGACACGATTGCACTGGCGGTCTGCGCCGACTTTTCACACGCCAGCCATGCCGCTGCTGCGGCGTGCCAGGGTGCAGATGTCTACGCCGCAGGCGTGCTGATCACGGAAAACGGCTACGTCGCGGATACCGCGTTGCTGCAAGGCTATGCCGCGCAGCACGCCATGGTGGTGTTGATGGCCAATCATGGTGGCGCGACAGGTGGCTGGGTGTCGGCAGGACGCAGCGCGATCTGGGCGTCGGACGGTTTGTTGATTGCCGCCGCCAACGGTACCGGCAGCCAGATGGTTGTGGCCCGGCGCAACAGCGAGGGCTGGAGCGGGGAAGTCGTCGCCGTGGAGCTGGCGTGATGGACTGCGCATGGCGTGCGGCCACGCCAGAGGACCTGGCCTTCGCCCGCCATCTGACCTGTAAAAACATGCTGCGCTACTTCATTCGGCACGACCTGATGTGGCAGGACGAAGCTTTTGACGTGGCCTGGGCAGGGCGGGACAACCGCTTGCTGACAGCCGGCGATCAGTGGCTGGGTTATGTGAGCTTGAGCCGTGATGCCAGAGCGTTGTACATCCGCGAACTGCACGTCGTCGAAGCGTTTCGCGGGCTGGGCATTGGTGCCTGGGCAATCGATCAGGTACTGTCAATCGCGCACCAGGAGCGGCGACCGGCGTTACGCTTGACGGTTTTTGAAGATAACCCGGCGCGGGCGTTGTACGAGCGCAAAGGATTCATCGTGGTGGGTCAGGATGAATGTTTCCTGAGAATGCAGCTTGATATCAGTCCATGACATTGCCGCAACACGTTTGCGACTGGCCTTTCAAGATGAATTGAAACTTTTAATCTGATGCTTTCCGCTAGGTCTGCCAGATGCTTTTTGCTAAGGTGTCTGGCAACCCAATAAGACCATATCGCGAGGTGTCTGCTTGATTAGGGTGCTAGTAGTCGATGACCATGATCTCGTTCGTACAGGCATTACACGAATGCTGGCTGACATCGATGGCCTGCAAGTAGTCGGCCAGGCCGAGTCGGGTGAAGAATCCCTGCTCAAGGCGCGTGAGCTGAAACCCGATGTGGTGTTGATGGACGTCAAGATGCCGGGTATCGGCGGTCTTGAGGCCACTCGCAAATTATTGCGCAGTCATCCGGATATCAAGGTCGTCGCGGTGACCGTGTGTGAAGAAGACCCGTTTCCTACGAGGCTGTTGCAAGCCGGTGCGGCAGGGTACCTGACCAAGGGGGCAGGTTTGCCGGAAATGGTCCAGGCCATCCGCCTGGTGTTTGCCGGGCAACGCTACATCAGCCCGCAAATTGCCCAGCAACTGGCGATCAAGTCCTTCCAGCCCACCAACGACTCGCCTTTCGATGCCCTGTCCGAACGGGAAATCCAGATCGCGCTGATGATCGTCGGCTGCCAGAAAGTACAGATCATTTCCGACAAATTGTGCCTGTCCCCGAAAACCGTGAACACCTACCGTTACCGCATCTTCGAAAAGCTTTCGATCAGCAGTGATGTCGAGTTGACGCTGTTGGCGGTGCGTCATGGCATGGTCGACGCCAGCCTCTGAAAATGACCGAAACCTTTGATCCGAGCGCCTTTCTGTCGACCGTCAGCGGTCGCCCCGGCGTGTACCGCATGTTCGACAGCGAAGCGCGGTTGCTTTACGTCGGCAAGGCGAAAAACCTCAAGAATCGCCTGTCGAGTTACTTTCGCAAGACCGGGCTTGCCCCCAAGACCGCCGCACTGGTCGCACGTATCGCCCAGGTTGAAACGACGATCACCGCCAACGAAACCGAAGCCTTGCTGCTCGAGCAGACGCTGATCAAGGAATGGCGGCCGCCCTATAACATCCTGCTGCGCGACGACAAATCCTACCCCTATGTCTATCTCTCCGACGGAGAGTTTCCGCGCCTGAGCATTCATCGCGGTGCGAAAAAGGCCAAGGGCAAGTATTTCGGTCCTTACCCCAGCGCCGGCGCGATCCGCGAAAGCCTGAGCCTGCTGCAAAAGACGTTTTTCGTTCGGCAATGCGAAGACAGCTATTACAAGAACCGCACCCGTCCTTGTCTGCAATATCAGATCAAACGCTGCAAGGCGCCCTGCGTTGGGCTGGTGGAACCTCAGGTGTACGCCGAAGATGTGCGCCACTCGGTGATGTTTCTTGAGGGGCGCAGCAATGCGCTGACTGACGAGTTGTCTGCCGGGATGGAAGAGGCGGCGATTAATCTGGAGTTCGAGCGAGCGGCCGAGCTGCGGGACCAGATTGCGTTGCTGCGCCGGGTCCAGGACCAACAGAGCATGGAAGGCGGGACCGGGGACGTCGATGTGATCGCCGCATTCGTCAACCCAGGCGGCGCCTGTGTGCACTTGATCAGCGTGCGGGGCGGGCGAGTATTGGGCAGCAAGAACTTCTTCCCTCAAGTCGGTATTGAAGAAGACGTTTCCGAAGTCATGGCCGCGTTTCTCGGCCAATACTTCATCAGCAGCCCTGAACGCGACTTGCCCAGCGAGTTGATCGTCAATGTGGTCCACGATGACTTTCCAACACTGATCGCGGCCATCGACGAGCTGCGCGGTCGTGAACTGACCATCAGCCATCGCGTGCGTGGTACGCGAGCGCGCTGGCAGCAATTGGCGGTGACCAATGCCGAGCAGGCGCTGAGTGCGCGCCTGGCGAATCGTCAGCATATTACGGCGCGCTTCGATGCACTGGCGGAGGTGCTGAAGCTGGATTGGCCTCCACAACGCCTGGAGTGCTACGATATCAGTCACTCCAGTGGCGAGGCGACAGTGGCGTCCTGCGTGGTCTTCGGCCCCGAAGGCCCGATCAAGTCCGACTACCGCCGATACAACATCGAGGGCGTTACGGCCGGCGATGATTACGCGGCGATGCACCAGGCGTTGACCCGACGCTTCAGCAAACTGAAGGACGGGGAGGGCAAGCTGCCGGATATCCTGCTGGTGGATGGCGGTAAAGGCCAGTTGTCCATGGCCCGCGACGTGCTCGATGAACTGGCCGTACCTGATCTGATCCTGCTCGGCGTGGCAAAAGGCGCGACGCGCAAGGCCGGTTTCGAAACCCTGTACCTGAACGACGCCGCGCATGAATTCACCTTGCGCGGCGATTCTCCCGCGCTGCATCTGATCCAGCAGATTCGCGACGAAGCCCACCGATTTGCCATTACCGGGCACCGCGCCCGGCGTGGAAAAACCCGTCGGACGTCTACACTGGAAGGCGTCGCCGGCGTCGGTCCGACACGTCGGCGGGATTTGTTGAAACATTTTGGTGGATTGCAGGAGCTGTCTCGTGCAAGCATCGAAGAAATTGCCAAAGCCCCCGGGATCAGTAAAAAGCTCGCAGAGTTGATTTATGCAAATCTGCACAGCGAGTAGAATGCCCCCTCACCTCGTAGCCAGTTGTGCCGATGAATATCCCTAATCTGATTACCGTTCTACGCGTTCTGCTCATTCCGATCTTCATTTTGCTGTTCTACCTGCCTTACCAGTGGAGCTACCTGGCTTCCGCCTCGGTCTTCGCCTTTGCCGCGGCTACCGACTGGCTGGACGGGTACCTGGCCCGCCGCCTGGAACAAAGCACACCGTTCGGGGCTTTTCTCGATCCGGTTGCCGACAAGCTGATGGTGGCGGTTGCACTGGTACTGTTGGTGCAGGAACACGGAAACCTGTGGCTCACGCTGCCGGCTGCCGTGATCATCGGTCGTGAGATTGTCGTCTCGGCCCTGCGCGAATGGATGGCCGAACTGGGCGCGCGTGCCCACGTCGCCGTATCGAACCTTGGCAAATGGAAAACCGCCGCGCAAATGCTCGCGTTGGTGATCCTGCTGGCCAATCCCAAGGATTTCAGTTTCTGGGTCTTGCTTGGCTACACCTTGCTGATGGTGTCGGCCGGCCTGACTTTGTGGTCGATGGTCCAGTACCTGCGGGCTGCCTGGCCACATCTGAAGACCGACGTTGAAAAGAAATAAAACTTTTTTGAATCAAAGGGTTGACGGGGCTTCTGGATTCTATAGAATGCGCCACACCAAGACGCGGGAATAGCTCAGTTGGTAGAGCACGACCTTGCCAAGGTCGGGGTCGCGAGTTCGAGTCTCGTTTCCCGCTCCAAGTTTGTACGCATTTGATGTCGCGCTACTAGATATCAAATGTTTTGAGGCCGAGTAGCAAAATGGTTATGCAGCGGATTGCAAATCCGCCTACGCCGGTTCGATTCCGACCTCGGCCTCCACTTATAAACAAGCTCCGTAGATCTATGATTTACGGAGCTTTTTTATTTGCAGCTACCTGCAAGATTTAGTCTTGAAAAGGGTATTTGCGAACTTGCTTCACCGGGGCGGGATGTATATATTTCCACCTCTGCTGCACAGGCGTCAGAATTGCCAGATCGTTATTTGGCACAACCTGGACGCTTCACCGCGCTACCGCCCGAATGGCGAAACTGGTAGACGCATGGGACTTAAAATCCCCCGCTCGTAAGGGCGTGCCGGTTCGATTCCGGCTTCGGGCACCATATATATCAAGGGTTTGCGAGCGAAAGCTGAGCAAACCCTTGTTCGTTTCTGGTCCGCAATTATTGATCTGGTCCGCAATTCACTTTGTTGGAGAGACCTTTTTCCCCTTTCGATTGCGGATGTACTGCTCGGTCATTACGACGGTCGTATGCCCAAGTTGATCTCTGGCCTGCAAAATATCGCCGCTTGACTCCGCCTTGTCCGTGCCGGCTTTAGCGCGCAAATCGCGCATCTGGAACTCGGATTTTGCAACCCCGGCTGCTTCTCTGGCCAAGTCAAACCTTCCCCGCAACATCGCCACCGACATTGGTGTGCCATCCTCGGTAACGATCAGCCGCGTTGAGCGGACCTTGTGTTCTGACTTTCGGGACATGATTCGATCAATCAAAACCTTCAGCTCCCCAGTGATTTCGATTCGGCGCTTGGCGTTTGTCTTGCCCTGCAGCACCCATATCTGACCCTCTCGGACGTCGCGTTCATCCATCAATCGAGTGTCGGTCACCCGTTGGCCAGTCAAATAGGCAAGGTCCATCGCATCCCGTAGGCCGGCGTCTGCTTTCTCGTACACGCGCTTGAACAGTGCGTCCTCGATGTAGATGTCCCGCCCCGTCTCCTTGTTTCCCTTGATTCCTGCGCAAGGGTTGGCGAGCGCGGTATAGCCGATATCCCGGGCGAAGTTCCATATTGCACTGAGCAGGGCCTTCTCCCTGTTGGCGCGCACCGGTGCGGCCTTGCGCCAGGTCAGGTATTGGCGGACGTGCAGGGGCTGGATTGTTTCGAGCGGAGCCGGCGGGTCGTCGAAGAATGACATCAGGTTTTTCAACTCCCTGACGTTGTCCTTTTGCGTTGCTGGTTTCTTTGATGGCACCACGTCGACCAAATACTTCTCGGCCACATAACGAAAGGTGATCACCTTGGCCACCAGGTCGGTAGCGGTGCGATCACGCTCGAGTTTCGCGTACTCCATGATCGCCAGACCGTAATCGCTGCCCAGCGGAATTTCTTTGCGGTCCTTGCCGCCGGTGTCGTAGTAGTAGAAAACCCGTCCGCTGGCTTTCTTGCGCTCTCTCAGTCGGGCGATTGATCCGGGTTTGCTTGGTCGTCGTCCCATGTCAGCTAGCCTTGCGTGGTGTCCATGCGGGTTTCTCTGGCTCAAACATACCGACCGCGGTCACGGCCATCGCCGTGACGCTTGGCCAGCCATTCACCTTGATGGTGTGCCTGATGCCATTCTTCTTCAGGTTGAGGATCTGGCCTGCCTTGGTCCGCGCGCCGGTGAGCTCGCAAACCTCCTCGTGGGATAGAAACTGGATGCTCATGAGCGTCTCCATGCCGCGCTAGGCGGTGGGGGTAGGGATGGATCAAATGATGGCGGTTAACGTCTGGCTGCCATTGGCGTGAGTGGTGGGCATGTGCATCACGGGGCGGCCTGGTGGGCAGATGACGCTCAGTGCCTGGACAAACTTCTCGCACGACACCTCATCCGTACCGGGTAGGATGGTGGTGCAGAACAGTTCTCGCTCATCCTCGTCCTCAGGCAGAGCGGAAAGCAGCAGGGCAATCTCCTGCGCTCTGCAGATGTCGATGATATGGCGGACCAGCGGACTGATTTGTTCGTCGTAAACGTTTTCTTTGGTCATGAGGATTCCTCGCCCGTTGTTTATCGGTGGGCTGGTTGAGTTGTAGGTTTTTGAAGGGGCGCAGCTCATTAGCAAATGAGCTAACGCCTTTTCGTTCATCCCGCCGGCGTGTTGCTCACTCGCCGCCCTTTTGGGCAGCTTGTGGGGTGAACTCTTACTTTCACCATGACAGGTAGATTTTGGAAATCAGATGAGAGGTGTGAGGCATACTTTGAAGGTGGGCTACGGTTTATCAGTTCACCTCGCCAGTTGCGTACACGCTCTCTCCCCTGAGGTGATTGGCGGGGTGGACCCTTTACGCCGCGGCCCCTTGTAGATGAGCCAGATCATGTAGAGCGGCGCTGCGATCATGGCGCCACCTTGTTGGATTTGTTTTCTTTGGGCGTAGGGATTCCTTTCGCATGACTTATCAAGTGTGCTGATTTGATGGTTAACTTGCCAAACACAATGAAGTGCCTGCGCCAGATAGGAAGTTCGAGATGCAATGGAAAAAACTGACTGAGCCAACAATCTGGGCAATATGGTGGTTGGTTGTTGGAGGTGCAGGGCTTTGGGTTATCGTCGGGTCAATCGGTTACTTCAGTAGAAACGGTTGGCTTCCAAACGAGGCGGCTGGATGGGCTCAAGCTATAGGTGCTGGTGTTGCAATTATCGTAGCTTCATTTATTCCGATGTGGCATGCAAAGGTTGCTACCAGAGAAAAGCAACGTAATTTGCTCGGAGTCATGCGTGTTTTGTCAGATGAAGCTATGGAGAATCTTTGGCTATTGACTAATAACTTCATTTATCCTCACAAAGAGCAGAGGATGATGAGGGAGTATCTATATAACAAGAGGGAGCAGGATTGGCCCGGGCTTCTTGATGCAATAAACAAAATACCTATTTCTGAGCTTCCTCCGGGAAGCGCTAAAATTCTCGGTAGCTTGCGTGACGCAGTCGCGTATGGCCAAGCGGTATCAACTGATTTGCCCAGGTGGGTTGATCGCAGTTATTCCCAGCCAGATGTACTTATTGCTCTTCGGGCGAAACGGGATCTGCTATCGCTGTTTCGTGCCAGTTTGCCACATGTCGATGGAGTTTCAGTTCTCGGAAAGGTGAACGCTCAATCCCGTGGAGAACCTGAGGAATTGAGTCGTCCCGTTCCAGAGCCTTACGCAATCGATGGGGTTAAGGTGTTCCGAAGGTATGTTTGGGATAATGGTGCCGCAGTCGTTCCAATAGCGGTCTATATCCAATGTTTGTTTCCTTACGATAAGTTTGAATGCGCGTGTGAAGCTTTTGAAGCCGAGGGTAATTGGAAAACATTTGAAGATGCGGAGAACTTCGTCGTTCAGAAGGCAAGCACAATTATTTGGAATAATTACGATTGGGGTGTTTATTTTAAAACTTTATTAAAGTAAGCGAGTTTTATGCTGCTACAGCCTGCCGTTGGGCTGCTGACCATGGGTCATTTGCCCGGGCAAGAGCAGCCATCGGCGGCGGGCTGAGGCTGTTACCGCACATGAGCATCTGTTGCGTTTTAGTGAACGGCCTGACGTCAGCGCCATGGTTGATGACTAGTCGGCCGGGAAGCCCTTAGCCTTGTACAGCAAGCCGGTTGCAGCATCCGCAGGCAGATATCGACGATCACGTAAGGCGTGCCCTTGATTGTCACGGTGACCAGGCCCAGACGATCCTTCGTGGTGATCGTTGGTGCAGGCTCGCTCGCTGGCTGGCGTGATTCGTTGAAGTGGCGTATTACAGATGCCCGGCATGGAGCCGAGAGGGAGCAGTGAATGAGAAAAAAAGTTGATCTAAGTGGTCTTGATCCAGATTTGGAGGCTGACAGCGAAAAGCTTCACCGTTTGGCTCGTATTGGGGTAGGTGCAATTCCAGTTGTTGGCGGGCCTCTGGTGGAGATTTTTAATTCAGTTCTTGAGTCACCACTGAGCAAGCGGCGAACTGAAACAATGATTCAGCTTGGCGAGGTCATCAATGAACTGATCGAGCAGGGGGTTGTGACTGAGGCAGGGTTGCAAGACAACGATGCCTTTATCAGCACAGTAGCCGAAGTGTGTGCCATATCGCTTCGGAATCATGAGGCCGAAAAACTTGAGGCATTGCGCAACGCGGTAAGAAATTCTGCTCTCCCGAGTTGCCCATCAGATGACTATCGCCAAATATTTTTGAATTTTGTCGATGTCTGCACTGTGACTCACATTCGTTTGCTTCATCTGTTTCTTGATCCCGAATTGTGGATAGCCCGGGATGGGAGGCAGTTTCCATCCTCTTGGAGTATGGGGGGTATTGATCAAGTCATTGAGTTCGCATTGCCTGAACTTAAAGGGCAGGATGCGATTTACAAAATTATCTGGAAAGATCTTTATCAGCGTGGGCTGATAAACACGGATAGCCTAGGAACCACTATGAGTGCACATGGAATGAAGTCGAGTAGGACTACGCCAGTGGGTTCCGCTCTTATAAAATTTCTGAGTTAGCTTTGCAGGGCTCGATGAGGCATTCTTGGCTGCTTCTTTCTCTCGCTTCCTGCGTTGCTTGATGGCTTCCGCCGTTGGCTCCTGCTGTTCCTCGGCCATTGCATGCATCTTCAATTCCGTTGGCCGGTAGATCCAGCCATGCCTGTCGTCGGCGCTGGCGCACCTGGTTGCTTATTCGTCTCATGCTGGCCTCTGCTGATTCCAGACTCCTACGGCGTCGAATAACAGGGCGGCATGCTCTTCAGTCAGCGAGACCTCGGCGGGAATGGCGATCCAGCCCGAAGCTACCCGATGATTCGGATTGCTCTCGGCGACCAGGGCTTTGTAGGTGTCCTCGATCACGTCTTCGAGGTGCGCGGCCAGATAGTTGCCTTGGGGAGCAACCTCTACCGATTTGGTGTAGCGGTGCCCTCGTTGATCGCGACACTGGACGCTGACATAGATTGTCCAGCGATGGGCAACGTCGCAGACTGCTTCGGCCATGCGTTGTCCTGGCGGGATGCTCGTGCAGCTCTTCCTGTTGATCATCCCTTGGCGTCCGCTGGGGTCGATGTGGACCACCGCGACGTGATTGGCGTTCAGCAGTGCCCGGCTCGCTCGCTCTATCCGGGTACGCATGTTGTTGGGCTTTCGTTTTTTCATAGCGCCACCGTAATCTGGCGATCGGCCCTGGCTTCAAACTGCATGGCAAGGTCGTGAGCGGCCTTGTAGTCGTTACGGAAGGCGCTAGTCTTGCCGGTGGTGAGGTCTTTAATCTGATACATGCCGAAGCTTCCGCCGGCGACTTGGTAGCGCACCGGTTTGGCCGGGGCTCGTCGATCAATACGACTGTAGAACCTGGAGCGGGCGGCCTTTGTTCGTTGCAGCAGCTCACCGACTTCATCGATGCGCTCTTGAAATGATGGATGCATGGTTGATCCCTCGGAGTAGGTTAGGTGTATTCATCAGCACTCCGACCACCTGCGGTGGCCATTGGGCAGGAAAGGGGCTGATTGATAAAAGGCAGGCGTAAAAAAGCCCGATCGGAACCGGGCCATTGTTTGTGTCAAAAAGACCTGCTTAAGTGATCGCAGGTGTTGCCATCGCGGGCTTCGACGAACCCGCCTGAATGCGCTGCGTGATTTCTTCTCGATGCACCGGGACATCCTTGGGTGCGCTAGTTCCGATACGTACCTGTTTGCCGCTCACACCCAGCACGGTGATCGTGATGTTGTTGCCTATGTTGATGCTTTCGCCTTCTTTGCGAGTCAAAATCAGCATTGTCCATTTCCTTGCGTGAGTGGGTTTCCCAATGCCGCCTTGCAAGAAGCGGCATCAGTGAAACATCACTGCATTACGCGGATTTCATTACGAGGGAACCACGCACCGTCGAGCTTAACCATGCAGCCAACGAAGGCGGCGTAGCGAGTCTCTCGATCGGTCTGAAAGCCGTAGTAAGAGCAAGCGGCCCGTGAGGCAAGACCACTCAGCAACATGCAGCCCACGATCAGTGTCAGCAGGATCAGCAGAACCTTTGTCGCGTACTTCACGCCTCGATACCGTAGTCAGCCAGGCGCAGACCGAAGTGCATGCCTATTTCCTTCAGTACCACCAACTCAGCTGGCTTGATCTGACCATCAGCCTGGGCAACGGCAAGAATGTTGACGAAGGCTTCCTCCGCGTCGGCAGGAACGTTTTTGATGTCGGCCAGTTCCCGCTTGATCGTCAATCGACCTACTTGAAAGTTGGCGTTCAACTGGCATGTAAAACGATTGATGGTTTCGGTGATCTCGCTGCCGAAGTGCGTCAAGTTCGGGTTGGAGCGAATCAACTCATCCAGTTTGGAAACCTCGCTGGCTTCAATCTCACCATCAGCCGCAGCGACCAATAGGCCGCCACCGACAATGGCCTGCATCAAGTCGCGGTTGACGACCTTCTTCATTTCGGCCTGGGCGTTGCCGACTTGTTTTCCGAAAAGCTTTTTCATTCCGAACATGGTGTTTCCTCTGGTGGGATTACATCCCGATGCACCCTGTCGCCAAGGTGCAGCAGTGATGCTGTTCGTCCTATTGCCACCGGAGGAGCGGGGCACATTGCTTGCCAGGTCATTCCACGGTTCTGGCGTTTTACCATTGGGCAGCCGAACAGGTTGTTCCTGTCGTTGGCAGACTTTCGGGCCTGTCTGCTCGCCGGTCCCCGGTAGAGGCAATGCGGACTGTTGTTTGTTGCGCTGACTGTTAAAGAGCGGCGCGGCTTTCGCTGCTGAGTCGATTATGTGTCGACATGGATAAAATATAGGCTCACACATAATTTGTGTCAATGGGAATGCCCATAAAATTTATAGTCGGCGATAAAAAGCCCGCAAATCGCGGGCTTCGCTTATAGGTCGACGTATGCCTGCCAGCCAATTCTCACGCTGTCGTCTTCTAACCGCTCGACAGTTATCCCACCTGTCTCCTCAAACTCTTGGATGACGCGTTCCCATGCATCGGGTGACTCGTCATCACGCCTGGCGATCGTAATTGTCTGAACCTTTTGCACGTTTGGATCGGACACCATGCGTTGAATGCGTCGGCCGACTTGTTCATAGGTGTTCAACGTGAGGGAGTTGTTGCCATTGCTCATCTGTCTTCCTTTGTTTTTTTTCTGTGTGGATAGACAGTATTTTGTTAAAGGGAAAGCAACAATCCGGAAAGAGCACGCTTGTACTCTTTTGAGACGAAGCAAAAAAAGCCCGCTTAGTGCGGGCTTGTTTATCACATGAATGGCGGTGTATGAGTGTCGCTCTAAAGCTTTCCGGTCATACGTACTGCTACGCCAATGATGCGGCAATTTTCATCACACTCGACCATTTTATAAGCTGGGTTCAGCGGCTTCAGATAACGTACACCGCCATCCTCCACCAGCTTCTTAAAAGTCGCCTCGTTGCTCGCGGGCAGTTTGGCAATAACCAATTTGCCGGGTTTCACATCTGCCTCGGTGTCTACCAGGATCATCATCCCTTCAGGGACGCTTACGCCTGCAGGTGCGGTCATCGAATCACCTTTAACCTCAAGCCAAAACGCAGGTCCTTTGGAGTCGTAGTCAGATATTTCATACCTGTCAGAAAAACCATCCGGGTAAGGCTGAACAGCTTCCTCCCAGGAACCCGCTGATACCCAACTGATCACTGGATATCGATAAAGCATCTGAGGCTGGACAACATCCTTTACGTTGGACTGCTCGGTGGTTTCTGAAACCATCGGGCCAGACCCACTCTCAATCCATATGGCCGAAACTCCGCACGCTTTCGCAATGGAGGCGTTATAGGAGGAGCGCTGTGATCTGCCTCTCTCAAGGTCAGAAATAGACGCTTGATCGATGCCAACAAGCTTCGCTAGTTGGGCCTGAGTAAATCCGGCGTGTCGTCGAGCGGCCTTGATTCGTTCTTTATATTCCATCTTCCGATTATTACTGGCGAACCCATATCGTTGCAAAGTGGTATGCCTATGATCTACGATATGGGTATTCACATAATCAGGGGCGATATGAACACCATCTTTAAAGACCTTGTTGCTTTCTTCGGGACGCAAGAGGCCACCGCACAGAAGCTCAAGGTGGATCAAAGCACCGTTTCCGGTTGGGTTCGTGAAAAACATGGGATGTCTCCGGTGGTTGCCAAACGGGCTGAAGCCTTGACCAACGGTGTATTCAAGAAAGAAACCCTTTGTCCTTCATTTCCTTGGGCCGAGCTGAGTACCTAACGGACATCACAGCGACTAACTGAAGCCATTTTTAGCGCAACGGCGCCGAGAGAAAACTAGACGATGAAATCGCCAGTGCTAGACACCCGTCGCAAAGCCGTCATCACCGCTGCCAATGCATTCCCTGGCGGGCTTGCATACGCCTCTGACTTTCTTGGCGAAGAGAATCTCAAGCGCTTCAAAAACCGGATTTACGAGTCGGCGGGGGTCAAGCCTCTAACCGACGATGAGGTCTGCACACTTGAGACTGAAGCCAAAACCACCTTCTTGCCGGACTACATCTGCGCGATGTACAGCGGCGTTTTTGTTCGCCTGCCTGAGGTTGGCGATCTGGACAATGTAGACATGCACCAGCGCTCGTTACGTACTTCTGTGAAGCGCGGTCGGGTTGACCAGTTTCTTGCCCTGGCGCTGGAGGACGGCGAAATCACGGCAGCGGAAGCCGCAGAGATTCTGGCCTTGCACGCGAAGCACTTGGCTGCCCGGCACGAGGAGGTGACTGCACTGATTGAGTTGCACAAATCGAAACGCCCAGCCCGACTGCCAAGCGGGAAGGGTTGATATGCAGTTCACGATCACGATCAACCAGGTGAAAGCACTGGAGTGGGGGTTGAACTCCCAGCAGGCGCTGCTGTTTTCGTTTGTCTACGAGTGTCCTAGCTGGGCAAGGCCAATCAAGACCGATAACGGGATTTTCTTTGCCTTGAGCAAGGCAAAGATCGTGGAGGAATTGCCCTTGCTCACTGACAAACCAGATACCGCGTACCGACTTCTCAAAGGGCTCGAGACCGCCGGGCTGATCGAGCTATCCCACACTTCCAACATCAGTTTGTTTCGTTTGACCGAAAAGGCCAAAGAGTGGAATCGCAAGTTGGACGGGTCGGAAAAATATCCGACCTCTGAGGTGTTTGAGGGTCGGAAAAATATCCGATCTACCTCGGAAAAATCTCCGAGCAAGGTCGGAAAAATCTCCGAACAGGGTCGGAAAAAAATCCGAGGAGGGTCGGAAAAATTTCCGACAAATCAGGGTACCAGTAATCAGGGTACCAATCAGGTAACCAGTAATCAGGAAAAGCAGGGCGCTAACGCGCCAGGCAAATCGTCAAAATTCGACCCGCTAACCGCCAAGCCGGAAAACGTCAGCGTCGAGGTTTGGGCCGACTGGTGCCAGCACCGCAAGGAAATCCACAAACCCCTCACCGCTAAGAGCTGCGAACAACAGGCCAAGGCCTTGGCGAGCCATTCAGCCCCCGATTCGGTGCTGGCCCTTTCGATCAGCAACGGATGGACGGGGATCTTCCCCGACAAAACGGTCAGCCCCGCACGTCCACTTCCGGCCAGTCGCCATTCCGGCTTTGACACTCGCGATTACAAGGCCGGCACCAAGGAGAACGCCAATGGCACCTTCCGTCTCTAACTTCGGCGCTCACATGGACCGCAAATTCGGCGTCATCGGCCGTCAGCCAGCGAGCTGCTTCGATCATGGCGAATATTCGGCGGTCGTCCTCAAGGGTGGCAACCTGTCTGGGTGTCCCATCTGCGCGAGCAACAAGCGCGACATGCAAGAGCTCGAGCGCAAGCGCTGTCAGTTTCGGATCGTTCAGCAATCAAGCGCCCGGATTCCGAAGCGTTTCGCGGAAAAGACATTCGCCGATTTCGTCGTGTCGAATCCGGCTCAGCAGATTGCCCTGGATGCGTGCACCGACTACGTCGACAACTTTTCGAAGCATCGCCGGGAAGGTCGCTGCATGTTGCTGTTGGGGAAGGTCGGCACCGGCAAGACCCACCTAGCCATTGCCTCGGCCAATCACCTGATCAACGAATGCATGGTCAAGGCGATTTACCGCACGGTGGGCACGCTCATCGGCGAGATCCGGGCGACATTCAATGAGCGCTCGGGCGAGTCCGAGGCGCACATCTTGCGTGAAGTGATCGGCGCGGACCTGCTGGTGCTCGATGAGGTCGGCGCGACCAAGCAGAGCGAGTTCGAGCTGGCCACCTTGTTCAGCATCATCAACGGTCGTTACGAGCAATGCCGTCCGACGATCATCGTCAGCAACCTGTCGCCCGCCGAACTGAACGACGCCATTGGTGCGCGCTGTGTCGACCGCATCCGCGAAAACGGCTGCATTGGTGTGGCATTCGAGTGGGAATCTCAACGCGGTAAGGAGGGCTTCTGATGAACGCCGCCAAGCAACAAAACATGCTCGCCGGGCAATCGTCGCTCGCCCGCAAAGTATTTCAAGTCGTGCCGATCCAGGAGCGCTGGAGTGCTCACGATATTTTCAATTCGTTGATGGTTGCCGAAACCACGGGTGCCCAGTTTCCGGCCGTACGTCGCGGCCTGGGCGAGTTGAAGGACGCAGGTCTCATTCGTGAACCCGTTAACGGACACTTCCAGCGCACCACCATCACCATCACGCCCCAGAGAGAACTGAGCATGTCGAAAGATATCAAGCCGGCCATGGCTACCACCAAGAAACCCGAGGGTAGCGCTCTGGATACATTGGCGGTGCTGTCTGGCGAGGTAATCAGCTTTGCCGAGGAGGTTGGTCAGCGCATGAAAAAGCTCGCCGCGCGTATCGAGGAAGTGGCGTTGTCCGTTGAGGCAGAGCGTGAGGCCAACGCTGAAGCACTCGACAAATTCAAGCTCCTGCAATCTCTGCTGAAGGGGGGCTGATGGGTAATTGGACAGCCGTAGTGAAAACCCTGACGGTGAAGCTGTCGGACGCCGAGATCGAGCGAAACGCCAAAAAACTGCACGTCCGCGATCTGCGTGATGCGAGTCATCCGGCGTTGCATTTTCGCTTCGCAAAGAATCGTTCTCGTGGCTCTTGGTACTTGCTCAGCAAGCGCTCCTGGCACCGTATTGGTGGATTCCCGGATCTGAGCACCAAGCAGGTGGTTGCGGCGCTGCCGACTGTCCGTCTTCGAGTTGCTGCCGAAGAAGGTTCGACCGTTTCGAAGTGGGTCACGACCGGTGAGTTGCTGACCTGGTACGCCGAGCGCATGGCGCGTGATCGCAGCTTGTCCGAGAAGCGCAAGAAGACCGGCGCTTCGATGATCAAGTGCCACCTCATGCCGCGCCTCGGTGATCTGCCACTGGCCGACATCGACAAGGCTTCCCTCGATAGCGACCTGATGTGGCCGCTGCAAGAAAGCATTTCCATCGACTACGTACGTTCGGTATTCCAGTTGCTGGCCCTGTCCTTTCGGCAGGCGTTCAAGCTGGGCCTGATTTCGTCAAACCCGATGACGGGCATCAAGTTCAATGACTTCTCCAAGGCCAAGGTCGGTATCAAGCCGTCTCGGTTGCGCGGCACCCAGCTGCAAGACCTGATGACGCGCTTGCTCGGTGCGATGGCGAACAACCCGGGGGATGGTCTGTTGGCGCTGCTGATGCTCTGCCACGGCACGCGGATCGGCGAAACCCGGCAGGCACGCTGGTCACACATCAGCCTGGCCGAGCGTGAGTGGTTCATTCCTGCCGAGCACACCAAGACCGGCGTCGAGCATCGACTGCCGCTGACCGAGCAAGTACGCAACGTGCTCATCAGCTATCGCGAGATCCAGCGGGCCAAAGGGTATGACGGCCAGTTCTTGTTCCCGTCTCGGAACGGCAAGGCACTCAGTGAGGGGCAGGCGAGTGCCGTGTTCGTGCGGCTGGGGCAGGGCGAGTGGACCAGTCACGACCTGCGCAAGTTGGCCCGCACCGGCTGGGCAGACCTCGGCATTGACCACCTGATCGGCGAGCTATTGATCAACCATGCCATGGGCCACAACGTGAAGGTGTACATCCAATCGGATGTGATGGGTCGCAAGCGTGATGCCCTGGAGCGGTGGCACGCGCATCTAGATCAGAAGGGATTTGAGCGGATTCATATGTTGACTGGTGTTAGATCCGGAGATTCCGGTAGTGCGCTAGAAGCCACAGAGAATAAGGGCTGTAAGGCCATTCAAGAATCAACCATAGGCGAGGATTCAAAACATGAAAAAACCCCAGGGCCATGGCTTTTGTAAGGCGCAGATCGAACTGGAACATTGCTCGACCTGCAAGGGCAAAGCCGTTGTGCAGGGTGTTTTTTATGAGCTGGTTTGCAGCGATTGCAACGGCTCAGGTTGGGTAATGGCGGAGAGTCAGTTGGTGCTTTCAACAGACGAATTAGTGACACAGCTCAGCCTCAGATTGCAGCAGGCTCAGCGCGAAATTGAATTATTGCAGCGAGGCCCGTCGGTATCCGGCCCGGCTGGGTATTACCAACAGAACAACCGCCGCGGTGCCGGCGGATCGAATTTCACCGGGGACTAAGGGGTACAACACATGATGATTCGAAAACCAGCGCTGCACCCGTTAGGCGATACGGAATACCTACTAGAGCAATGGGGGTGGTGGCGTATGGATGGAAGGGGAATCCCCAGCTATGCGTCGCCCATGTTGGCACTGATGCGCGATGCAATGCCATCGCCTGCCAAGTCCTATTGCATCACCGATGAGCTTGCCTGTGTCGTGGACGCCGCGTTGGCTCGCCTGTGTAAACGTGATCAGCAGATGGGGGATATTGTCTGGCTGTACTTCGGCGCAAAATGGCCGGCAGTTCGGGTCGGAAAGTATCACCAAGTGAGCGAGGGGAAAGCTCGAGAGCTAATGAAAGCTGGGGTGGCCTGGATTGATTGCGCTCTCGAAAGCATAAAGGAAGGGTGGGGGACAGAATATTCGGAAAACCACTCCGATACCCCGCGCTTAGGTATCGTCAAAATCACAGCGGGTAATCGCACCGATTTGACTAACCAATTGCATACCACCTAACTAGGCATGGGCTTCTGCATTGACGAGTTTTGCGGGGGCTGGCCGGAGCGACGATCGGCCATGGGCCGGCCCAGAGCGATCATTGAAAGTGCATGTTATCAAGCGGTTGGTGCGCTCTAAATTCTCGCTGATAGCGCCAGAATGAAGGCGCGTTGAAAAAATGAACGGAAGAGCCCAGAATGCAGCTAACCGAAGCACAGTTTGGAGTTCATAGAGGCTTGGGGAATTTATTCAGGATGTCCACGGATGATTAATAATAAACATACTGACCCGAAAGCATTTGAACGATATTTTAAAGATATTATAAAGTTACATTATTCACCTGCCAACTACCGAGACGTACCTGACGGGCAGGGCGGTGACTATGGTATTGAGTGCTATACCCTTCGTGGTCACGCCTTCCAGTGCTATCTTCCAGAGCAAACATCGGATGTCGCAAAATTAGTCACCGCCCAAAAAGCCAAGATAAGCCGAGATATAAAAAAGCTTTCCACAAATGAAAAAAAGTTGGAGGCGCTATTTGGATCGACAAAAGTATGTCGCTGGATACTCGCAACTTCTGCGCATAAATCCGCAGAGGTTACAAGTTTTTGTGCTCAAAAATCGCTAGAGGTACGAGGGCAAGGACTGAACTTTGTAGCTGACGATTTTGAAATACTTATTCATACTGAAGATGATTACAAAATTGAGGCTGCGCATTTAAATAGGCAGGTCTATCAGTTAAATATCGACTTTGAGAGAACTACTTCTCAAGGGGTTGAAGGGTGGATCGATAATAATCTTACTTTTCTTGATAATTTAGACCGAAAGCTTCCAAAAATAATAGGCGACGAAGAAAGAAGGCGTCAAACAAAGAGCTCTTTGGTTCATAAGTATTTAGACTATCAAAATCTCTTGTCAAGATTGCTCCAGGACTGGGCGGATATTTATGAGATAGTTGTAAGATCTGTTCAAAATCGACAAAGTTACTTGGAGTCCAGGTTTCTCACGTCGCCCGATCTTCTTCCAAATGAAGTCATAAAAGATGAGCTCCAGAAACTTGAGGACGATCTCGCGAGAGAAGTTGGTACATTAAAGCGAACAGATATTGAGCTAATTAAGTGGGGGGTTGTTTCTGACTGGCTTATTCGTTGCCCACTGGATTTCTAATGAACCTAGAAGAGCTTCTCAATAGCCCGTTTTCTTTTAATCAAAGAAAAACCTTCACTCCGTGCGAAACAAGACCTTTATGGAAGTGTTCGCTTGTTATATTAATTATGGGCATAACAGGTCGAGAAAATCGCTGTTCGCTAAAGAAAATCCATACGGCCAACTGGTTGACAAAATCATCAGAGCATTTTGATGAACTGCTAGGCTGGGCTAAATCAGAAACACTTTTTGCGCCACATATCCGACTGGACCCCACAGTAGATAGAGCAATAGATTTAATCGCAGCTGCTGGCTACGTTTGTAAAGTGGGGGGGAAGGTATCGTTAACGGCCGCGGGCGAAGATCTATTTTCACAAATCTTCACCGAGACAGAGATCATGGAACGAGAGAAAAAGATTCTAACAGCAGCTAAAAAGTACCTGTCAGAAGCGGCTGTTGAGCGTATTTTCAAGGCGAACTAAGTATATGCTAGAGATAAGAAGACTTAAGATCATAGCGAAGACTTCTGTAGGTGATTACGGAGTTGATATACCCTTTGAGAGTGGTTTGTTTATTCTGAGAGTCGAAAACACTCACGGAAAGTCAACATGCATGAACGCTATTGCATATGCACTTGGAATGGAAAAAGCATTAGGCCTGGCAGATGTAAAACTACCATTCCCTCCATCTTTGACAAAGGAGATCGAGGACGAAAATGGCATAGAAATGCCCGTCATATCGTCATTGGTCCTGTTGGAAATTGGTAATGGTACGGGTGAAGTTGTAACCATAAAGCGACAAATTTTAGGTGTTTCGGAAGAGAATTCCACCCATATTTATCCAGCAAGTATAAATGATTTGGCGGCAGCAACTCCTCAGAAATTATTCTTACACAGAGAAGGCGATACAACTAGGGGGCTTGGCTTTTATTATTGGCTCAGCAAGTTCATAGGCTGGGATTTACCAACAGTCCCAACAATTGACGGACGAGAGGCCCCACTTTATCCGGCGGTTTTTTTTCCTACGTGGTTTGTTGAGCAGAAAAAGGGTTGGAGCTCGATACAGGCAACCACGCCTCTGTTTTTAAAAATAAAAGAGGCAAAGCGGCGCTCTATCGAATTCCTACTAGCGCTCGAGACTAACGCGATCGTTAAAAAGAAGCACTTTCTAAAAACGTCAATTGATGATCTTTCCTACTCTTGGAAGTCCTGTAAAAAAAGTCTGTCTCTTGCCGCCGCAAGGATTTCTGGAGAGGTAACAGGAATACCAGATGCTCCAGAAGTTAGCTTTGATCCATACAAAATCGATATTGCTGTTAAAAGCAAAGATAAATGGAGGTCGATTCAGTTTCTGAAAAGCGAAACAGAAGCAGAGCTTGATATATTTTTAAAGGGAATGCAGCAGAAAAATAATGAACAAGCCAACGATTTTAAAATTCTGGAAGAAATAGAGTCACGCAAAGTCAAAGCACGAGCACTAACGTACAGCGCTAACTCCATTGAAGAGGATGTGAGCTATTCCGCACAACAGATTCAGTCTGCGACGGTCCGAGTTGATAGACTCAGAGAAGACCGGCGGAAATACGAGGATTTAAAAAAGATTGGGCAATTAGATATCCTGAAAGACTCACCTTTAGGTGCTAAAAGTTGTCCCACCTGCTCTCAGGGGATATCAGATAACCTGGTCAATCTTGGGGACTCTTCCTCTATAATGTCTCTTGATGAGAGTCTTAATTATATAAAAGAACAAGGCAAGTTGGTTGAAAGTATAAGGGAGGGGCTTGGAGTAGAAAAAAGACTTAAGGAGGCGGAGCTGGGGAAATTAAACAGCGAAATTTCTTCGATATATGACGAAATAATTCGACTTCAAAAAACTGTGATATCGCCAGATGGCGTGATAATGGAAGAAAATCTACGAAAAAAAATAACTTTAGAAAATTTAATACGCTCTTATTCGGATGGCATAACAGCCATTTTACAAGCAAGGTTGGAGTTGGATAAGCACGTAAAGGAATACAAGAGGCTTATAGAGGCTCGAAGGAAACTACCACAAAATATTCTCTCAACGCTTGACTCCGAGAAGCTCTTAAGACTTCAGGGGCATGTGGTCAACCTATTGAAAAGCTTCGGATTTTCCAGCTTTAAGCCAGAGCTTATACAAATATCTGAAGAGACATATCTGCCGACGCGCGAAGGGTTCGATCTTGGATTTGACACGTCTGCCAGTGATGGAATTCGAATAATTTGGAGCTATTTAATAGGTCTTTTTAAATTATCAAAAAACTATGAAACCAATCATCCACAAGTGTTGATATTTGACGAACCTAGGCAGCAAGAAGCAAAAAAAGTCAGTTTTACGGAGCTTTTGAAAGAGTCTGCCGCAGCATGTGCTGGGCGGGGGCAAATCATACTTGCAACTTCAGAAGATGAAGACGTGCTTGTTAAAGCATTAGGTGGTAGCCCCTACACTATGCGTTCTTTTCCTGCGGATGATGGGAAAATATTGCGCAAGTTATAGTCTCGCAGGGAATATTTCGACCCTAGACAGAGTACCGGCTTCTGGCCGTTATCGGCCGGTACGAACGTCTCATCCGCGGCAGTGAAAGTAACCGGTCAAGCAGTGTCGCTTTCGCCAAGAAATAGGTTTTTTCGAATATTTATTAAAAACAGTTGTCCATATGGAATAGCTCTGTTTTTATAGCAACGTGTTCAGCTGTACAGCGCGACACCATAGAAAAAGCCCGGCCACAAGGTCCGGGCTTTTTGGTTACTTGGCTTTGAGGCCCCATTCTTTATCGAGCCAAGCGTTTAGTTCGTCCCGCTTGTGCGGAGCTTTTCCCGGTGCGCCTTCTAGCTTATGGGCAACTTTGCTCTGGTTTTCGTTGGTTAGTCCGCAACCACGGGTACTCAGATATCGGTCGATGAAGTGCTCCACTTCCCAGGTCTCAGTCATCGATACGTAAATTCGATCGATCTTCCCGCGGTACTTCTTGTTGTCGTCGTTTTTCCAAACCATGTGTTTCACCTGCTTTCTTCAGTGGCGGATTGCCACTCGTTTTGATAGCAGCTTTTCTTGATTGGATCCATTCTTCTAAAGTCGTCTAGACCGCTCGCCCGATGAAGGGCGCACAACAAATATTTAAAGGCTCACCATACCGGTGGGCCTTTTTCATTTCTGCTCCCTGATCAGGGGAGGATATTGGATGAAACCAATGCCAGACAAACCAGACACTTGGGCCATTGGTTTCATGTGGCTCAGTCAGCATTCGCAAACCATTTGGGCGGCATTTCTGTCGTTGTGTATGACCGTGCTGCGTGTGTTCTATACAGGCGGAACCTGGAAGGATGCACTGATCGAAGGCCCGATGTGTGTCTTGCTCTCCCTGAGCATTATCTGGGGCTTCGAGCTGATGGGCTTGTCGCCGTCGCTGGCCCAACCGGTTGGTATTTGGGTGGGCTTCCTCGGAGTGAAGAAGGTTGCCCACTGGGCTGATCGAATAGCCGAAAGCAAGTTTCCCAAATCGGGCCCGACACCATGAAGCGCTGTCCTTGGTTGCTGCCGCTTGTACTTCTGATGGCCTATGCCGTCACGGGCCACATCCATTGTGGTGAATCGCCTGCATGTCAGCCACTCACCGCTCAATCATTCAATCTTGAGGTTTAGATAATGGCCTACACCCAATATGGTGCAGTTGTTGCCGACAATCCCGAGGACCTGGTGGCCAAACTGGCTGAGTCCTTGACTGATGGTTGGCAGCCTTACGGTAGCCCTGTCTCCATCACCGAAGGCTTTCAAGTGCTTCAGGCTGTGGTTAAGGGATCGAGCAATGTCGGGGGGGCGCCAAGCGATATCACCTCGGACAGCATCACGGACGCCTCGGATGTCGGTAAGGCTGTGCTGGTGAGTGTTGATGCCGTCGCTGCTCGTGCTGCTATAGGTAGTGGGACGTCGGATTTCTCGGGTAGTTACAACGACCTGAGTGATAAGCCAGCCATTCCAGCCGAGGGTGATGCCGCGCTGCTGGAAGCTGGCACTGACCTCATTGCGCATACCTGGTCAGCCAAACTGATCCATGACGAGATTGCCCGCCAGATTGCAGCGCTACCAGTCTGAGATTCAAACAAGTGATTTCGACTGCCTCCGTTTCAAACGCGATCTTCAACCAACGTGGGATCTTCGTCCGTGTGGTAAGCCGATTGATTGAGTTCGGCCTGACAATGTGTGGATCTTCGAGGTTTCCAAAAAGCACCGGGGACCCTGGCAACTTCCAAGGAACACGGGGCATAAGACTCGCGCAAACGCGTTAGCGGCACCCCTCCAGAGTTAGTTAACTGGTTAACTCCCTCGGTTAACTTAGCTGAAAGCCTTATGGGCTGTGGCTTACAGGGCGGTTAACTAACGAATTAAGCTGGTTAACTCAGCCAACTGTCGAGTCGGCTGAAAGTCAGGCGGGCCGTGGCTTTCAGCCCGGTTAACTAAGGCAGTTAACCAAGAGTTAACTAAGCGATTAAAAAACGGTCATGAATTTGGCTGAAAGCCAGGCAGGCCCTGGCCTTGAGGTGGTTAACCTAGGAGTTAACCGACTAATTTACTCGGTTAACTCTCGGCCCCGCCGGGTTAACCGTAAGGCATCGACATGACAGCACTCACCAAAGCGGAGTTCGCCGCTCGCCAAGGCTGGTCGAAACCCTATGTGTCGAAGTTGGCCAAGAGCGGTCGTTTGGTTCTGCTGGCGGACGGCATGGTGGATGTCGAGGCCACGGACCGACTCCTGTTCAGCACTGCGGATCCGAGCAAAGCCAATGTGGCGGCGCGACATGAGCGCGAGCGGATACAGCGCAGGCCGGAAGGCAATACCCCGGGCCCCCAGATCGAATACGAGCCTTCAGCCGTTCTTTCGCACCAGGCGCCATTGGCCGGCGAGGGCATCCCGGACTTTCAGGAGTCGCGCGCCTATCGCGAGTTTTATGAGTCACGCCTGACCGAGAGCGAGTTTCACAAGAATCGTGGCGCCCACGTCGAGTTGGAGGCCGTTAAAACGGCGGCGTACACGACCGGGCGGATGTTACGGGATCTGTTGCTGGGTATGCCGCCACAGTTGGCCCCCGAATTGGCCGCCATGAGTGATCACTGGCAAATCGAGAAGCATCTCACTGCCGCCTTGCGCCGGGTGTTGGACGATGCCGAACGGATGTCCTCGACAGACCTCATCCATTCTTTGACTGCAGCGAGCTAATCCATGTCAGCGGAAATGCCCGACGGTGCAGCGGTGTACCGGGAGGCGTATTTCCGCGGGCTGCGGCCAGAGCCGGATGTCTGGATCGATCAGTGGGCTGACGAGTTCATGCGCATCCCGCGGGATGCCGGGGCCGCCGAACCCGGGCAGTACCGCACGGCGCGTACGCCGTATGCCCGCGAACCGATGCGCTGCCTGTCACCGGCGCACCCCTGCAAGCGCGTGGTGACCATGGTCGCCTCGCAGTTGATGAAAACCCAGATCGCTTTGAACTGGATTGGCGGCCTGATCCATATGGCGCCGTCCAACATTCTCACGCTGCTGCCCAGCCTGGGGTTGGCCAAACGAGTCTCGTCGCGCATCGGCAAGACCATCAAGGCCACCCCAGTGCTGCGCGAACGAGTGGCGGCGAACCGTTCGCGGGATGCGCGCAACACCATGGACACCAAAGAGTTCGAAGGTGGTTCGTTGTATGTCACCACCGCGGGCTCAGCGGCGAACCTGTCGGAGTTGTCGGCCCGGTACATCTACGGTGATGAGGTGGATCGCTGGGTGGTGGACGTGGGCGAGGAGGGCGACCCGATTGAGCTGGCTGAAACCCGGGGCAGTACGTTTGGCCGTAACGCC
Organism: Pseudomonas sp. PDM28; assembly: GCF_019219115.1. Lineage (NCBI taxonomy): Bacteria > Pseudomonadati > Pseudomonadota > Gammaproteobacteria > Pseudomonadales > Pseudomonadaceae > Pseudomonas > Pseudomonas sp. PDM28. The sequence goes on along the minus strand of NZ_JAHUWG010000007.1, from coordinate 272,450 downwards.
AAGTTTTACTTTTCCAGCTCGCCGACGATCCGGGGCGCCTCGCGCATTGCCGATTTGTTCGAGACCAGCGACCAGCGTTTTTACTACGTGCCGTGCCCGAATTGCGGGCACATGCAAGTCCTGGAATGGGAACGCCTGCATTACTCGACAGATTGCCAACGGGCGCACTATGAGTGCGCCGGGCCTGACTGTGACGTGCTGATCGAAGAACATCACAAGGGTGAGATGTTGGCCAAGGGCGAGTGGCGCGCCCATGCCCAGGGCGATGGTGAAACCGTCGGCTTCAACCTCAATGCGTTGTACTCGCCGCCCGGCTGGACTGGTTGGGCCGCGCTGGCCAAGCAGTTCGAGAAGGCCAAGACCGCCATGTCCCGCGGCGATCTGGAACCCATGCAGGTGTTCTACAACACCCGTCTGGCCAAGGTCTGGGACAGCGCCCAAGAGCAGACCAAAGCGGATGTGCTGATGGCTCGGGCCCGCCTGGAAACCTATGGTTTGGGTTCGATGCCGTTCGCCGTGCTGATGCTCACGGCCTCGGTCGATGTTCAAGCTAACCGGCTGGAGTTCATGGTGGTGGGCTGGGGCGCCGGCATGGAGCGCTGGATCATCGACTATCAGGTCATCTGGGGCGACCCTTCCGATGAACGCACCTGGTCAGTGCTCGATGACAAACTCAAGGCGCGTTATCCGCACCCGTGTGGTGCGGAATTAACGATTCGCGCGGCCGGCATCGACTCCGGTGGCAACCACACCGACGAGGTGTACCAGTTCTGCCGGCTGCGGCGCTGGCGCAACATCTTCGCCGTCAAGGGCGCGAGCAAGTCCGGTCGGCCGGTGATTGCGCAGCGGCCATCGATGATGGATGTCACCTGGAAAGGCTTGACCGAGCGCAAAGGTGTCGAGCTGTGGTTCATCGGTACCGACACGGCCAAGGACTGGATTTACAACCGCTATCCGGTGGAGGACGGTCCCGGCGCGCTGCACTTTGCCAACGACCTGCCGGATGATTTCTTCGCCCAGTGCGTCGCTGAGCGCAAGGTGACTCGGTACATCAAAGGCTACAAAAAAATCGAATGGGTCAAGGGCAAGGCGGAGCGCAACGAAGCCCTCGACTTGATGGTGTACAGCCTGGCGATGGCGCATTACCTGGGCCTGAATCGCTACAAGGAACACGACTGGGAACGGGTGAGAAGCGCCCTGATGCAGGCGGTGCCTCCGGGTGAAAAAGCTATTGCAGTCGAACGCGTCCGCGCTCCGGTGTCATCTCCGCAGCAACCGGCGGACCCCGTGCCACCACCTGCTAAGCCGGTAATAGCACCGCTGCCGATTGCACGGCCGCCACAGCGTCGAAGCTCCAGCAGCGGCTACCTCAAAAAAAGACGCTGAATGAAATCGCGGCATTGTCCTCCACGTTGTCTTTTTTCTTTAGAGCGATCCCCATGGCCTTTACCCAGCAGCAACTCGATGCGGTCGAGAAGGCAATTGCGCGCGGCGAGAAAATCGTGCGCTACGCCGATCGCAACGTCGAGTACCGCGACATCGACGAATTGCTCAGAGCACGCGACGAAATTCGTAGCTCGTTGATCGCGGCGGCCGGACCTCGTTCGCGCATCGTGCGGCTTTACCATGGAGGCAAGGGACTGTAATGGCTCGTCACTTTCCCACCTTGGGCCGCAGCGGATTCTTGATTCCGTCGAACATCAAGGCCAGCTATGAAGGTGCGGCCGAAGGGCGCCGTTCCGCTAGCTGGGATGCGCCCGACGCCGGCTTCAACAGTATTGCCATTCCGGCGTTACGAAATCTCCGCTCGCGTTCCCGCGCAGCAGTGCGCAACGACCCGTACGCCTTCAACATTATCGACAAGCGGGTCAGCAACCTGATCGGCACCGGCATCACGCCGCGGCCGAAAACCCAGGATGACGAGCTTCGGCATCTGCTGCAGGAACTCTGGGCCGACTGGACCGAAGAGTCCGACGCCGATGGCCTGACCGACTTCTACGGACAGCAGGCGTTGATTGCCCGGACGGTGGAAACGGCTGGCGAATGTTTTGTCCGCCTGCGCCCGCGCAGCCTCGAAGAGGGGCTGGTGGTGCCGCTGCAACTCCAGGTGCTGGCGCCGGAGTTTGTGCCACACGACAAGTCCGAAATGGCCCGTAACGGCAACGTCATTCGTGCCGGCATTGAGTTCAGCCCGGACAGTCGCCGGGTGGCGTACTGGATGTATCGCTCGCATCCCGGCGATGCTGCGTCGTTGAACAGTGGCTACAACCAGCTGGTGCGCGTACCGGCCAGCCAGGTGCTGCACATTTTTGAGCCGGTCGAACCGGGTCAGCTGCGTGGTCTGCCGCGTTTATCGCCGGTGCTCAAGCGCCTGCGCAGCCTGGACAACTACGACGATGCGGTGTTGTTCCGCCAAGAGGTGGCCAACCTGTTCGCCGGCTTCATCAAGAAGCCATCACCGGATGACATCCAGACCCCGGTCGACCCAGTGACCGGAGCGCCACTGAACCTCGCTTCGGATGGCTTCACACCGATGGTGGCATTGGAGCCCGGGACCATGCAGGAGTTGTTGCCGGGCGAGGAGGTCGAGTTTTCCTCGCCGCCAGATGCCGGCAACAACTACCCGGATTTCATGCGTCAGCAATTGATGGCAGCGGCGGCCGGCGCCGGAATGCCGTACGAGATCCTCACTGGCGACATGCGCGAAGTGAACGACCGTGCGTTACGGGTGGTGCTCACCGAGTTCCGGCGTCGACTTGAGCAGCTGCAATTTGGTGTGTATGTGCACCAGTTATGTCGCCCAGTGCGGGCCGCGTGGATGGATATGGCCGTGCTCAGTGGCGCCGTGCTGTTGCCGGACTACGCCCAACGCCGCCGTGAGTACCTGCGTACACGCTGGGTGCCACAAGGCTGGGCGTATATCCATCCGGTTCAGGATGTTCAGTCACGCACGATGGAAGTGAACGCCGGCTTTGCCTCGCGTAGCGAAATGGTTCTGCGCACCGGTTATGACGCCGAAACGGTGGACGAAGAAAACGCCGCCGATGCCGAGCGCGCTCGGGGTAAAGGTCTTAATTACAGCACGCTCGTCGAACTGCTCCAGGCGTTCGACGACAAGGAGCAGACATGAGCAAGAAAACGCCGCCGCGCATTTACAACAAGGCCGGCCAGCAAGTGCCGGTGCAGGATAAAAGCTGGTACGCCGTACACGCCAGCGGCGAAGCGACCGAGCGTGTAATCGAAGTTTTTGTATATGGCGAAATCGGCACCTGGGGCATTACTGCCAGTCAGTTCATGCAGGATCTGCGCGCGGTCGACGACGGCGTGTCGCCGGTGATCGCGGCGTTCAACAGCATCGGCGGCGACCTGTTCGACGGGTTGGCCATGCACAACACCTTGTCGCGGCTGGGCGAACGTTGCACGGCGCGTGTCGATGCATTGGCGGCGAGTGCGGCCAGTGTCGCGGTGTGCGGTGCCCACAAGGTGGTGATTGCGTCCAATGCGATGTTGATGATCCACAACCCGTGGACCTATGCGGCTGGCGACGCCGAGAGCTTTCGCAAGGTGGCGGATGTCCTCGACCAAACCATGGAGGCGATCATCGCGGCCTACAAGGCCAAGGCACCGGACATCGATGAGGTGGAGTTACGGGGTTTGGTGGCCGCCGAAACTTGGCTGACAGCCAGTGAGGCAGTGGCTCTGGGGCTGGCCGATGAGGTGGGCGACGGGGTGCAGGTCAAGGCGTGTCTGGGGCAGGGCGGGGTGATGCAGCGTTATCAGCACACCCCAGCTGAATTGCTGGCCCAGCTCGATGAGTTGCCTGAGCCAGATCCGGAGCCGGCGCCGGCGCCAAACGATCCACCCAAGCCAGTGATGGATTCGGCCAAGCTGGCGTTGTTGATCACTCAACGTTGCGCGGAGGCGGGGATCAGCAACCTGGTCGCGCCATTGCTCAGTTCGACCCAGCTTGAAAGCGAAGAAATCGTCCAGGCGGGGCTGACCCGGGCCAAGGCGGTGCATGACCTGTGTGTCGCGGCACGACTGCCAGAACTTAGCCTCGAGTATGTGGCCGCGGGGCTGGATGAGCCCGCGGTACGCGCGCGGCTGTTCGACAAGATCGTCAGCAGCGGCAACGGTTTCGAAATCGACAATAGCGTACCCCTCGACGATGACCCTGCACCAAAGGTGTTGGCGAAACAACCGAATCCCTCTTCGATCTGGGCGGCCCGTCAGGCCGCCCATGCAGGGCAACTCAAAAGTGCAAAAGGAGCACGAGCATGACCGTAAAGTACGAAACGCTACACGCCGGCGAGTTTCTGCTCTCGGAAGGGGCCGGGAAGATCTCTCGTGAATCCATTCTGGTGGCTGCCGGTGCCGCACTGAATGCTGGCCAGGTACTGGGGCTGGTCACGGCGACCAATGAGTTTGCCCCCTACGATCCCGCCGCTACTGACGGCACCGAAGTGGCGGCCTGCATCCTCTACGGGCCACTGGGCGAATCGACCGAAGAGCGTCGCGCCAGTGCCGTGGTGCGGCTGGCCGAGGTCAGCGAGGTGCATTTGACCGGTTTTGATGCTGAGGCCGAGGGTGCCTTGGCGGCACAGTTTGTGATTGCCCGCTAAGGCATTTCCCTTTCATCCAAACCCCGCCTTGAGCGGGGTTTTGCTTTTCTGGAGAGTTCCTTCATGGCCGATATTGGCATTTTTACCGACGATGTTTTTTCCGTGTCCTCGCTGACCGCGGCGATCAATGAGCAGGAGTACTTGCCGGGCCGCATCAGTAGCCTGGGCCTGTTTCGCGAGGAAGGCATCAGCACCCTGACCGTGCAGATTGAAAAGGACGGCAACACCCTGGCCCTGGTGCCGGCGGGTGAACGTGGTACCTCGGGTCTGGTCGTGGGTGCAAGCAAGCGTCAGATGATCCCGTTCAACACCGTGCACCTGCCGCAGCGCTTCACCATCAAGGCCGACGAAATTCAGGGCATTCGCGCCTTTGGTACGACCACCGAACTGCAGGCCGTGCAGGGCGTGGTCAACACGCGCCTGAGCAAGGCCAAGCGTCAACTCGATGCCACCCATGAATTCCAGCGCATGGGCGCGCTGAACGGCCTGGTGCTGGACGCGGATGGCTCGACGGTCCTGCTGAACATCTATCAGGCGTTTGGTGTGGAGCAACAAAGTTTGTCCATGGGCCTGAACGACTCGGCGACGAAGATCCGGGTCAAGTGCGCCGAAGCGCTGGACATGCAGGACGATGAACTGGGTAGCGTCACCAGCTCGGGCGCGCGAGCCTTCTGTGGCAAGAATTTCTGGAACAAGCTGATCACGCACAAATCGGTTGAGGAAACCTACCTTAATACGATCCAGGCCGCGGAATTGCGTGGTGATGCGCGGGACAGCTTCGAGCTGGGCGGCATCGTCTGGGAGCGCTATCGCGGGCGGATCGCCGGGGTGTCGTTTATTCATGACGATACAGCCCTGTTGATTCCCGAAGGCGTGCCGGAACTGTACATCTCCTGTTTCGCCCCGGCGGACTACATGGAAACGGCCAACACCCAGGGCCTGCCGTATTACAGCAAGCTGGAACCACTGCCGTTCAACAAGGGCATGGCCGGTGAAGCCCAATCCAACCCATTGCACCTGTGCACGCGTCCACGGGCACAGATCCTGCTGACGCTCTGATCATGGCCTTTCGAGACCTGGTCGCGGAGATCGACAGCGTGGTGTTCGACACCCTGGCCGATGTCGGCTTCATCGAAGGCCGGCGCGTGCTGGGCATGTTCTCGGCGCCCTGGTTGCAGCCCAAAATCGGCCGCTTGAACACCGGTCTGCGCGATCCGTGCTTTCACATTCGGGTGGCCGATGCCGTGGGCGTTGAAAAAACCCAGACGGTGCACATCGATTTACCAGCCTTGGACGGTGGCGGCGAGTACACCCTGACACACCTGGAGCCAGCGGGTGATGGTCTGGTGGCCTTGTCGTTGAGGTTAAAAGCATGAGTGCCGTGTCGGTCTCGCTGCAGTTTTCCGCAGACGACATGCAGGCTTTTAAACAGCTGGCCAAGGTGGTGCCCAAGGCCGCTGCCGCGGCGCAACGGCGGGCGATCAACAAGACGTTGGGCTGGCTGGCCACATACATGGCGCGCGATGTCAGCAAGCAGGAGCGGATTGCCGTCCGCGCGGTGCGCCAGCGCTTGCGCAGCTATCCCATCAAAGGCCAGGGCCAGTTGGGCAAACTCTGGTTCGGCACCAACCCGATGGAGGCCAGCCGGATTGGTAATCCCCGGCAGGGCAAGGCCGGTGTCTCGGTGGCGGGGCGGCGCTACCAGGGCGCCTTTTACAAGCGCGTGTATGGCAACAAGGCGGATATCTGGATTCGCACCTCCAGCAAACATTTCAACCCGGATGACTATCCCGGCAGTGCGTCCGCGGGGGGAGGTACAAGTTCGGGCTGGATCGCGGAAAACGACAACCGTTTTCCATTGGCCAAGGCCAAAGTCTCACTCGAAGACGTTGAAGGTCCGTTTTACACCTGGGCCAACAAGGCCGATGAACGTCTGCTGGTCGTGTTCAAACAGGAGATGAACTTTGAGCTGCACAAATACCTGAAGGGGAGCGCCCGTGTCTGATCCTGCCTTTTCGCTGGATGCGTTGTACACCGCGATCGAGGACCACATCCGCCAAGCTTTGCCCTCGGTGCGGTTTGTGGCGACCTGTCCGGACATTCAGGACCGGATAGCGTTGCCGGCGGTATTTCTCGAGCCGGTTGAGTTTGAGCCCGGGCCCGACATCGGCACCGGTGAAACCGTGTTGATCCAGCGCTTTGAAGCGCGGGTCATTGTCGCGCCCGAGTTGGCCCGTCATCAGCAACTGGGTGCGCAGTTGGCGGCACAGCTTGCCATTCTGTTGCGAGCGCAGACCTGGGGGCTGGACAACGTCGAACAGGCGCAGTTTGTGGCCTCGCGTCAGGACTGGACCAAACCCGAACTGGATGGCTACACCGTGTGGACGGTGGAGTGGACCCAGCAGATCTACCTCGGTGAGGTTGAGTGGCTGTGGCCTGTCGAGCCCCCGGGCACCCTGTACCTGAATGTCGATGGCTGCACCGGTACCGGCAATGAAGATCACTACTTTCCACCGGAGGATCTGGCATGGGATACGCCAGCGCCGAACATGACCGGATGATCGCGGCGATGCTGATGCCCTGCGTGGTGGTCGGCGTCGATCTAAGTGCCGGTCGGGTGCGGGTCAAGGCCGGTACCTGGGTCAGCGCCTGGGTGCGCTGGCACAGCCTGGCGGCGGGCAAAGCCCGTCACTGGCGGGCGCCCAGTCCGGGGGAGCAGGGCGCACTGTTCAGCCCCAGCGGTGATCCGGCCATGGGCACCTTTATCCCGGGACTGTATGGCAACGCCGGGGCGCCACCGGACAATCGCGATCACGTCGAAGCCTGGTACTTCGACGATGGCGGCTCGCTGGTCTACGACTGGCAAGCCGGCAGCTACAGCATCGCGTTGCCCGCCGGCAGCCGCGCGACGATCACGGTCGGGGGTTCGCAGTTTGAAGTGACGCCGGAGCAAGTCCGGGTGACGGCCAGCCAGATCACGCTGTCGGGTGAGGTAAGCATCGACGGCGCGCTGAGTGTATCCGGCGACATCACCGGCGCCGGCACGATCATGGACGCCGAAGGCAACAGCAGCAACCACTCGCATTGAGTGAACATTCACCTTCAGCCCACCGCGCGTGGGCTTTTTCATGCCTGGAGAAAAACCATGACGAGTAAAACCAAGGAAGTCTCGGCCGCCACCGAAGCGCCCGCGCCGGCCACGCTGAGCTTCTTTCGCGACACGCTGTACACCTCGCGGGTGCTGATTCTGCTGGACGCCGAGCGCACCTTGAAAGTCGAAAAAGGCCAGGTCGCGGTGGCCTCAGATGACACGGTCGCGCTTGAGTATTTGCGCGGCCGTAAGGACTTTGTCGCGGTCGAGGACTGATCCCATGATCGGGATGATCGGACTGGACCGCCGCACCGGCCAGCTCATTTCCGGCCTCGATCACCTGCGCCAGTCCATCGAGGACATTTTGTCCACGCCGCTGGGCAGCCGACGCATGCGCCCGGAGTACGGCAGCAAGCTGCGGCGCTTTGTCGACCTGCCGGTCAATGACGGCTGGAAAAGTGCCGTGCAGGCGGAGGTGGCCAGCACGCTGGGGCGTTGGGAGCCGCGTCTGAAGCTGGGCCGGGTGCGCGCGGTGGCCATCCTCGACGGACGTATCACATTTGAGCTGACTGGGCAGTACCTGGGCAGCGACGTGACCTTGGAGGTGTCCGCATGACCATGGAATTGGCGGCACTGCCGCCGCCGCAAGTGCTGGAGGACCTCGACTTTGAAGCGGTCTACCAGGAGAAGCTGGAAGCCTTCCGTCTGAGCATGGGCGACAACTGGAGCGCGGAGCTGGAAAGCGACCCGGTGCTCAAGCTGATCGAACAGGCCGCTTATGGCGCCTTGCAGAACCGGGCGCGGGTCAACGACGCGGGCAAGGCCTTGCTGTTGGCCCATGCCGAGCGGGCCGACCTCGATCACCTGGCCGCCAACGTCAACCTGCAGCGCCTGGTGATTCAGGCCGGAGATCCAAGCACGGTGCCGCCGACGCCGCAGGTGCTCGAAGAGGACGATGCCCTGCGCGAGCGGGTTCAGCTGTCGTATGAGGGACTGACCACGGCGGGGCCGCGCAACAGCTACATCCTGCATGCACGCAACGCCTCGGGCCTGGTGGCCGATGCCACGGCGGAAAGCCCGTCGCCCGCCGTGGTGGTGGTCACCGTGCTCAGCCTCGACGGCAGCGGCGCCGCCTCGCCTGAACTGCTGGAGGAGGTCCGACTGCAACTCAATGACGAGGACGTGCGACCGGTGACCGACCGGCTCACGGTGCAGAGCGCCATGGTCATCGACTACCGTATTGAAGCGGTGCTGTATCCGCAGGCACCCGGCCCGGAGAACGAAGCCTATCTGGCCGAAAGCCAGAAACGTCTGAGCGAGTGGATCAACCCGCGCCGTCGCCTGGGTTTGGAGGTGGCGCGCTCGGGCGTCGATGCGCAGTTGCACGTTCCCGGCATCGCCCGGGTTGAGCTGCTGGGCTGGACCGACCTCAAACCGAGCAAGGCCGAGGCGGCGTATTGCACGGGTTATAGCGTGACGCTGGGGGCCTGACATGAGCAGCCAGTTACCGCTCAACAGCACGCCGCTGGAACTGGCCGTGGAGGCGGCCAACTACGAAAAAACGCTGATTCCGCTGCGCAGTTTGTACAACGCCGACACCTGCCCTGAACACCTGTTGCCGTATCTGGCGTCGGCCTGGTCGGTGGACCGCTGGAACAACAACTGGACGCAGGAGGCCAAGCGCACGGCAATCCGTTCGGCGTACGACGTGCATGCACGCAAAGGCACCATCGGTGCATTGCGTCGGGTGGTCGAGCCCTTGGGCTACCTGATCGACGTCGTGGAATGGTTCGACACCGTGCCGGAAGGCGAGCCCGGCACCTTCGCCCTGGAGGTCGGCCTGAATGACGCCGGCATCACCGAGGAACTGTACGAGGAACTGGCGTGGTTGATCGACGACGCGCGTCCGGTCAGCCGGCACATGACCAATCTGGCGCTTAGCCTGCAGACCGAGGGGGTGTTGGGCATTGCCGTGTGCGTGCAAGAGGGCGAAGAGATCGACGTGTACCCCCCAGCTCCGAAAGACATCGACGTGACCGGCACCTTTGGCCCGGCGCTGTGCGTCGATGAAACCGATACTTTGGACGTTTATCCCTATGATTGATAAAACCAGTCAGTTTTTTGCCATTCTCACGGCGGTCGGTGAAGCCAAACACGCCAATGCCATCGCCATGGGCCTGGACTGGATGTTTAGCGAGATGGGCCTGGGTGATGCCAACGGCACCGACCCGATTCCCGACCGCCTGCAAACCCAGTTGATCAACGAATGGCGCCGGGCGCCGATCAACCAGATCCGCGTCGATCCGGCCAACCCCAACACCGTCATCACCGAGCAGATCATTCCTCCCGAAGTCGGCGGTGAATGGATTCGCGAGATCGGCCTGTACGATGTCGACGGCGACCTGGTGGCGGTGGCCAACTGCGCGCCGAGCTATAAACCGTTGTTGGACCAGGGCAGTGGCAAGACCCAAGTGGTGCGGATGAATTTCATCGTCAGCAGCTCGGCGAACATCGTGCTGAAGATCGATCCGGCCGTGGTGCTGGCCACGCGTGAATACGTGGACCTCAAGATCCAGGAGGAGCTGGCCAAACTGGACCACAAACAGTCAGCGCGGGTGGCGGCCACCGTCGCCATTGCCCTGAGCAATGTGCAGACCATCGATGACGTGGCCGTGGTCGTCGGTGAACGGGTGCTGGTGACCGCTCAGACAGAAGCCCAGGACAACGGCCTGTATGTCGTCAGCGCCGAAAGCTGGACACGGGCCGCCGATGCCGACAACAGCCTGGAAGTGACACCGGGGTTGTTTATCCACGTCGAGCAGGGCACGACCAACGGCGACAGCCTCTGGCAGTTGGTCACGGATGCGCCGATTGAGCTGGGCACCACCAGTTTGCAGTTTGAAATGATCGCCGGCGGCAGTGGGGTAGGCGTAGGCACCTTTCGTAGTGTCACCGTCGATGCCCTTGGGCGTGTAGTCGCCGGTACCAACCCGACCACCCTGGCCGGCTACGGCATCACCGATGCCCTTGCGGTGAGTGAAAACTTGGGCGATGTTGCGGATGTGGTCGAGGCTCGGAATAACCTCGGGCTGGGCACCGCCGCGACTGCTGTTGTGCAGGTCCATCTTCACGATGAAACGCCTGATGCGCTGATGAAGGTCGGAGCGTTCGGCTGGGGTGGGGCTGCCTATGCGGTCAGTGATGTTGATATCGGTAGCCTGAATGCGGTGACGGCCCTCTATTTCGTCAGCAATGGCGCGGGAGGGCCAGGTGGCGCGCCCTTTGAGGGTTGGGTTCGCGTTTCGGCGATTACACCAGGTCAATACGCCTTTCAGGAGATTTATGGGAATGCCGACCACACCCTACACCGCCGGGCCTTGACTGCCGGTGTTTGGAGCGAATGGGAAAGCACCTGGGACTCAACCGATCTGGTTAAACAAACCTCTCCCCAAGATGACACACCAGGCCGTGTATTGCTCACGGGTGCTTATGGCTGGGGCCAGGGGGGGATTGTCCTTCCCGAAGGCACCGATTTAGACACAGTCACCACCGCGGGCATTTACCGGGTGAACCCCGGCCCGAACGTTCCAGAGGGCGGTCAATTCTCCCCCATGCTGGTTGCGGTCAGTCAAGACACCCTCTGGCAACAAATCATCGGCTATAACACCGGTACAACGCTTACTCGTGGCGGTGTTCGGAGCCCAGAGGGATTCGTATTCAGTGCGTGGGTAACGGGTTGGGACACTAGTAACTTTGACCCTGCTGCGTACCAGGCGGCACTGGGTTTCACTCCCGTGCAGCAAGGCGGTGGTGCGGGTCAGGCGTCGAACAAGGTCTACATTGGTTATCGACCCGCCTCGAGCGATGTGGGTTTACAGGTTGATGCATCCGACTTCGGGAAGATCTGGACCGAAAGCAATTTTGATCCTGCTTCCATATTTGCCGTCCCTGTCGGCGTGCCGTTTCCATGGCCAACCGCTATGCCGCCAGAAAACTGCGTCGTAATGACGGGGCAGCCGTTCAATGTCGAGTGGTACCCAGCATTGCTGGCCGTGTATCCCAGCGGCATCCTGCCAGATCTGCGCGGTGAGTCGATTCGTGGTCTGGATGGCGGACGTGGCGTTGACCCCGATTCGGGACGCCCCGTGTTGAGCGCTCAGCTCGACACGCTGCAAAACATGACGGGCGAGCTCGTCCTGCAAGACGACGACTCGGCGTTACTGGTGAACACCGCGACTGGCGTATTTACGGGTGGTAACCACAGCACGGCCATTACGCCGGCTGCACCGCAAGTCACTACAACGGGTTACCGCTCAGTCGTTTTCAATCCTTCAGCCGTCGTCCGTGTGAGTACGGAAACCCGTATGCGTAACGTGGCGTACAACTACATTTGCAGGATGTACTGATGCCGAATTTAGTGAATGGTTTTTTTGAAGAGGGCGGTTGGATCGAGGTGTACACGTTCAGTGAAACCACCACGGAATACCTCGGCCAACACGAAACCTATGTCAGCTGTGGCTGCGGTCTGCCAGCGGGCGCCACGTTGGAAGAACCGCCCGAAGCCGGGGACGGGGAGGTGGTGGTCTGGAGGGATGGCAGGTGGTTGGTGGTGCCCGACTACCGAGGCGTGGCTTACCGCACCACCGATGGTGCCGAGGTGACGCATTCGATGCCTGGCGAACTGCCGGCCGAGCTGACGAATTTGCCGCGACCAAGTGCGGCCTATCTCTGGGATGGTTTCGTTTGGGTGCTCGATGCCGCGCGCGATCTGGCGATTCAAAGCCAGCGAGAACGGTCATGGATCGAAAATGAACTGCATTGGGCGGGCAGAGAGATCGACAAGCATCTGGATGCTGACCCAGCCGCGCTCAACACGGAGCAGGCTTGGCGCACCTATCGCAACGAGCTGCGGGCCTGGCCAGGATCGTCGGACTTTCCGGTCAGTGATAAACGGCCGCTAAAGCCGGACGGATCGAGCAACACCGCGTCCTGACGCCCCGCATTGCCGGGGCGTTTTCTTTTCCGTTACGCGTCACGTCACTCACAGCCTCGCTCGCGCGGGGCTCTTTCGTTTCTGGAGCATCACTCTATGAGTTTTTTTCACGGCGTCACCGTGACCCTGGTGGACACCGGCGCCCGGCATATCGCCACCCCGTCCGCGTCGATCATCGGCCTGTGCAACACCTTCACCGTGGCGCCGCCGGCGACCGCGGCGGCCAACGAATTGCTGCTGATCACCCGCGAAAGCGAAGCGGTGGCGGCCTGGGGCCCGGACGCCGCGATCACCCAGGACTGCAAGGCCATTTTCAAGCGGTCCAAGGCGGTGATTGTCGCCGTCGGGGTGCCGCTGCTGGACGACCCGGCCGAGCAGCTGTCCGCGATCATCGGCGGGGTTTGGGCTGACGGCAGCCGTACCGGCATGCAGGCGTTGCTCAACGGTAAAAGCAAGTTCAACGCCCAGCCACGGTTGTTGGTGACTCCGGGGTACTCGGCGACGCTGGCGGTCGCCACCGAGCTGGTGGCGCTGGGCGACAAGATGCGGGCGATGGCCATCCTCGACGGGCCGAACACCACCGACGAAGCCGCGATCACCTATGCCGAAAATTTCGGCAGCAAACACGCCTACATGGTCGACCCTGGCGTGCAATTCTGGGACACCGGGACCAGTGCCACGGTCAATGCACCGGCTTCGGCTTGGACCGCTGGCCTGTTTGCCTGGACCGATGCCACCTACGGTTTCTGGGCCTCGCCGTCGAACAAGGAGTTTGTCGGCGTCACCGGCACCACGCGGCCGATCGAGTTTCTCGACGGCGATGCGTCCTGCCGGGCCAACCTGCTGAACAACGCGAACATCACCACGATCATTCGGGACGATGGGTATCGCTTGTGGGGTAACCGCACGCTGTCCAGCGACTCGAAATGGAAGTTCGTCACCCGGGTGCGCACGCTGGACATCGTCATGGACGCGATCCTCTACGCGCACAAGTGGGCCGTGGACCGCTCGATCACCGCGACCTACGTCAAGGACGTGACCGAAGGCCTGCAGGCGTTCATGCGCGACCTGAAGAATCAGGGCGCGATCATCAACTTCGAGGTCTATGCCGACGAAGAGCTGAACACCTCCAGCGAACTCAGCGACGGCAAGGTGTACTGGAACATTCGTTTCACCGATGTGCCGCCGGCCGAAAACCCGAACTTTCGCGTGGAGGTGACCGATCAGTGGATCACTGAAGTGCTGGACACCGCTGCCTAAGGAGGCCGCTTTATGATTCCGGAAGTGCTCTACAACACCAACCTGTTCGTGGACGGCATCAGCCTGCAAGGCGACGTGCCGAGCTTGACCCTGCCCAAGTTGACCCTCAAGACCGACGAGTACCGCGCCGGCGGCATGGACGCGCCGGTCGAGATCGACATGGGCACCGAAAAGCTCGAAGCCAGCTTCATCACCAACGGCGTGCGCCGCGAGGTGCTGAAGTTCTTCGGCCAGGCCGACCTGACCGGGTTCAACGCCTCGTTCCGGGGCGCCTTCAAGGGCCAGAAAGGTTCGGTCAAGTCGGTGGTCGCCACCCTGCGTGGCAGCCTCAAGGAAGTCGATCCGGGGGACTGGAAACCGGGTGAAAAAGGCGAGTTCAAGTACGCCGTCGCGGTGACCTATTACAAGCTGGAAATCGACGGCAGCGTGATGTTTGAAATCGACCCGCTCAACTCAATTCGCGTCATTGACGGCGTCGACCAATTGGCCGCTGTGCGGTCTGCCCTGGGCATGTAAGGAGCCACACCATGAGCAACGTGAAAGACAAAGTCCTGCCCAAGTGGCTGCAACTGGGCGATGGCATTGCCACCGTGGCCCTGTCCCAGCCGAGCCAGGCCAACGGCATTCAGGTCGACAAACTGACCTTGCGCGAACCGACGGTGCGCGAAATGCGCGCTGCCACCTTGCAGGGCGGTACCAACGAAGAAGAGCAGGAGATGGTCTTGTTCTGCAGCCTGGCGAGCATTGGCCGCGGCGATCTGGAGGGGCTGCTGATGCGTGATTACCGTCGTTTGCAGACCGCCTATTTTCGTCTGGGAGCAGACGACGGGGTTTAACCCCCGGCTGCAAAAGGCCCTGGCCAAACGCTTGGCCGTCGAGCTGAATTTTTCGGCGGCCGAGATTCAGAGCCTGTCGTTTTCCGAGATGGTCTGGTGGCTCACGGACTGAGCCCACCCCCGTTGCATATAGGTACCCTGCATGGCGAACAAACTCTCGCTCGGGCTGGTGATTGGCGGCGCCGTCGATTCCTCCCTGGGCGCTGCCTTCAAGAATGTCAGCGGCGAAATGAAAAAGCTTGAGGCGCAAACCACCCGCGCCAAAGGTTTGCAGAAAGTCATCGGCGAAACCATGCGTCTGCGCGATGAATGGAAAAAAGCCCACGACAGTGGCGCGGCCAATGCTGACGCCTTGCTCAGAAAGCTGGAAACCAACACCAACAGCTTGCGCAAGCAGGGTGTCGAAGTCGGACGCCTGCGTCAGGAGTACCTGGCGCTGGGCAAGGTGGTGCGCAGTGCCGAGTTCAAAGCCAAAGGCATGGGGCAAATCGAAGAGGGGCGGGAGAGCCTGCGCAGCGGATTTGGTACGGCGGTGGCCGGTACCACGCTGGCCGCGGTACCGACCAAGGTCAGCGCGGATTTTCAGGCGATCATTCGCGACATCGCAATCAAGTCCGGCACCGCCAACACCCAGCAGGAAATGGACACCGCCCGCGACATCGTGCAGACCTCAAAAGATACTGGCATGGCCAACACCCAGGTGGCCGACCTGGTGAATCAATTGGTCGGTGGCGGCATGGTGTTGACCGAAGCGCTGAAGTACGCCCCGGTGGCCGCAAAGTTTGCGGTCGGGCAGGGCGCGTCGGGCACCGACACGGCGAAAATGATTCTGGCGATGCAGAACAACGCCAAGATCACCGACCCCAAAAAAATGGAACAGGCCCTGGCGTCAGTTGCCCTGCTGGGCCAGCAAGGCAGCTTCGAGGCGGCCGACATGGCCAAGTGGTTTCCGGAGTTGTTGGCGCAGATGACCAGCAGCGGCATCACCGGTCAGGAGGCGGTGACCCAGCTGGGCGCCATGTTGCAGGTGCAGATCAAGAGCGCCGGCAGCGCTGATGAGGCGGCGAACAACCTGAAAAACTGGATTGCGAAAATCGGTTCAGGGGAAACCGTCAAAGGTTACGCCGATGCCGGGATTGACTATCAGGGCTCGATGAACGCCGCCATTGCCAAGGGCTTGTCGACCTTCGAGGCCAGCTTCGAACTGGCGCGCCGGTATGTGGAAAAGACCGATCCGAAAAAGGCCAAACAGCTGGATCAGGGCCTGACCCAGATCAGCCAGGAGACGGACCCGGCCAAGGCGCAAGCGATGGCCGATGCCCTGGCCGCCACTTTGCGTACCGGCGATCTGTTTGCCGACATGCAGGTCAAGACGGCCCTGATGGCGTACACCCAGAACAAAAAATTCTACGCGGAGCTGAAAAAAGGCGCTTCGGACCCCGACGGCCCGCGCAAGGACATTCTCGACAAAAACCTGAACGAACGTCGCGAGAGCTCGTCGCAACGTTGGGCCGAAACCGGTCAGGCGTTCAACGATTCGCTGCGCGCGATCGGGGATGCCCTGCGGCCGGCGACGGATGCGTTGGCCACCGGCATTGGCGCGGCAGCGCGTGGCTTGACCGCCTTGTCCGAGGAAACGCCCAAGGTGGTGCTGGGCCTGGCGGCGCTGAGTGCCGGAGCCTTGTTGGCGGGCAAGGCCTGGGCCGCGCTGAAGATCGGGCGGGGGCTGGTGAACATTGCCCGTGGTTCGGCCGGTGACCGGTCCAACATCGTCCAGCGGGTATTCGTGACCAACGCGGATGACGGCGATCACGACGGGCTGGATCACGGCAAAGAAGGGAGGGGCGGAAAGGGCAAAGGCCCTGCAAGTCGGCCGTCCCGTGGCATGAAAGTGGGTGGGGCGCTGGCGGCGCTCGGTGCCGGCGTTCAGGTGTTGGAGACTTACCAGAACGCGACCACTCGCGATGAAAAGGCCGAAGGCTACGGCGAGGCGGTGGGTGGGCTTGCCGGTGGTTTGGCCGGTGCAGCGGCCGGAGCGGCCATCGGTTCGGTCATCCCGCTGCTGGGCACCGCAGTGGGCGGGATGATCGGTGCCTGGCTCGGGGCGTGGGGCGGCGGCGACGTGGGCGCGACCATGGGCAAGGCGTTGTTTGGTGGGCCGGACACGCCAATCGTACCCAAAGCACCGCTCGGCCTCTTTCCCATGGCCGCCGGCCAAGGGGTGGGCGCGGTCGTGCGCTCGATGGACAACGCCCCCGTCGCGCCGGTCACGGCGGCGGCATTGATGTCGAGCACCGCGGTTAAGGCACCCGAATGGCCGAAGGTCGATCAGCAATTCACCTTCGCCCCGGCCCCGGTGTTTCAGGTGCACGGCGATGTGAAAGACCCGGCACAGTTGGTCCAGGAATTGATGCCGTACCTGCGCCGTCAATTTGATGACTTCGCCCGGGAAGCGCGCGACCGCCAGTTGTTTGATGCACCCCACGTGGGCTGAGGAATAGTGTTATGGCGGATGAAAAGACCTACCTGCAGCACCTGCAGGGCGGGCTGAAATACATGGTCGACGCAGGGGAGGCCGGGCGTACTGACCTGGAGTCCATGACCGGGCCCATGAATGGCGCGCTCAATGAAATCAGCGGGGCAGCCGATGCGCTGGAGGGTTTGCCCTTTATCAGCGAGGACCTGAGCGATAAGACCCGGCGTTTGCAAAGTGCAATAAACTCGGCCCAGGCCAAGATCGGTAAGGTCGCCAGTATCTACAATCAGACCCAGCGTGCGCTGGCCCAGTTTGATGAGCATTTTTCCGCGTTGACTGAGCAGATCGGCCGCTTTGGCGCGGCGTTCAACAAGGTGGCCGGCAAGGCCAACGCCGCGTTGGGCAATATTTTCCCGACGGAGTGGTTTGCCGGCGACATGACGCCGATTCCCGACGCGGTGAAGCCATTCCCGCACCTGCTGATTCTCTACCCGCTGAAGGCCAATGAGCGGCCGTATTACTTCAACCTGGACACCGCCGCCTTCGACGAACTGCGCCGGCAGACGGCGTTTCGCTGGGCCGCGCAGGAGCGCCTGACCCGGCGCCCGGCGCAACAGGCCGTAGGTCTAGGCGAGGAGAAAATCACCATCAAAGGCGCAATCTACCCGAGCTTCAAAGGTGGGCTGAAGCAGCTGGATACGCTGCGCAGCATCGGTGCCAAGTTGCTACCGCTGAACCTGACCACGGGTTATGGCGAGGTGCTGGGCAACTGGTGCCTGACCAACATCGACGAGGAACAAAGCGCCTTGCTGCCCGGGGCGATCCCGCGCAAGCAGGGCTTTTCATTGGAGTTTGTCCGTTATGGCGATGACCTGCAGAACGGCTGACGGGGATTTGCTCGATACCCTGTGCCACCACTACTACGGCCACCTGAACCGCAGCGTCGAGGCGGTGCTGGCGGCCAATCAGGGCCTGGCCGATGAGCCGCAGCCGTTCCGGGCCGGTGTGCTGATCACGCTGCCGGACCTGGTGGTGGAGACTGACAGCGTAATTTCACTGTGGGATTAATCCCATTACCCAGCCCGCCGAGTGCGGGTTTTTTTTTGTTCGGAGCGCCGACATGCAACCGCTTTTCCGTATCGTTGCCGATGGCGCGGACATCACCACCTTGATCAATGATCGGCTGGTCTCGCTGCAGCTCTCCGATCGGCCTGGCATGGCCTCGGATTCGTTCGAGCTGCGCATTGATGACCGTGATGGTGCAGTGTTGCTGCCTGTCCGTGGTGCGAGCATCGAGGTCTACCTGGGTTATGCCGGCGCCGACCTGACGCGCATGGGCCGCTACACCGTGGACGATGTCGCTGTCTCTGGCCCACCGGACACGCTGGTGATCAGCGGCAAGGCGAGCGACATGCGTGGCAGCGGCAAAACCACGCGCAGCGGCAGTTGGGAAGATGTCAGCCTGGCGCAGATCGTCGGTGACGTGGCGGCCCGCAATGGCTGGCAGCCATCGTGCCCGGTCGACACCCGGGTGCCGCGCATGGACCAGCTCAATGAATCCGACTTCAACTTCATTACCCGGGTGGCCAAGAAGCACGACTGCACGGCCAAGGTGGCTGACGGCAAGCTGCTGGTCTTGCCGCGACAGGGCGGGCAGAGCGCCAGTGGCAAGGCCTTGGCGGTGATCACCCTGCAGCGCAGCGATATCACCCGCTGGCGGTTTCGCTTGAGCGACCGCAGCACGCATCAGGGCGTCAACACCCAGTACCAGGACCCGGCCAGCGGCGAGCTGCTGATTTCGCACCTGGACAACCCCAACGTGCCCGAAGGGCTGCCGCCGGTGCATACCGATCGCCATCTCTACCCGGATCGCACAGCGGCCGACGAAGCGGCCAAGGCCCGTCTGGCGGCGTTCAATCGTTCCACCGCCTCGGTACGTCTCGACCTGCCGGGTCGGACCGACCTGTTTGCCGAAGTCATGATCCAGGCCCAAGGCTTCAAGCGTGGCCTCGATGGTGAGTATTTGGTGGAGTCGGTGGATCACACTTTTACCCCGTCCGGCTGGACAGTGTCGGCGGAGTGCAATGGCGGCAAAGAAGGCAAAGCCAAGACGTCAGGCAAGCCGCAGAAAATCGTACTCGAGGTGCCGGTTTAATTGCGCGGGCGCATAAATCGGCCCGAGTCAGAAGTTTCAAAAATCAAAGAAAAAGGAGCGGCCAGTCTGGATGCGTCAACATCCAGCCTGGCCACCGTCCCCGCAGATTGTCCCTGCAAGTCCCGCCAAGGCTCCTGCTCTGTGCACAAAGCAGAGCGAGCCTAGCACCTGTTTATTTATACAGTAAAGGTCTTGCTATCTATGTCTTCACCTATCATCCCTTGGATGGGCGGCAAACGCCGTCTGGCCGATCGCCTTATTCCGCTGTTTCCTCCCCACGAATGCTACGTCGAAGTCTTTGCCGGCGGCGCCGCGCTGTACTTTATGCGACCCCAGGCCGCGCCGGTTGAAGTCCTCAACGACATCAACGGTGACCTGGTGACGTTGTATCGTGTGGTGCAAAATCACCTCGAAGAGTTCGTGCGTCAGTTCAAATGGGCGCTCAGTTCGCGTCAGGTATTCGAGTGGCAGAAGATGACCCGCCCGGAAACCCTTACCGACATCCAGCGCGCCGCGCGATTCTTCTACCTGCAGCACCATGCCTTCGCCGGCAAGGTCTCTGGGCAGACGTTCGGCACCGCGACCACCGGCCCGGCCATCAATCTGCTCCGTATCGAGGAAAACCTCTCAGCCGCGTGGCAACGCCTGTCCGGTACCTACGTGGAGAACCTGCCTTGGCTGGAATGCGCCGAACGCTACGATCGGGCACACACCTTCCACTACATGGACCCGCCGTACTGGCAGACCGCAGGGTATGGGGTGGATTTTCCGTTTGAAAATTACGAACGCATGGCCGATTTTATGCGCCGCTGTAAGGGCAGGGTGATGGTCAGCATTAACGACCACCCGGACATCCGCCGGGTGTTCGAGGGCTTTCATTTTGAGACGCTGGACATCCGCTACACCACGACTAACCAGCGGCAGGGCAAGGCCGAGGTCAGTGGAGAACTGGTGATCATGAACTGGGAGCCAGCAGCATTGGGAGGACTGTTTTGACGTGACAGCTATCGACCGACTCTGTTGAAAAAGTCGGTCCGCCCAAACTGCCTGCTCATTGGCTGGTGAAAACGCCTTGTCGCCGATAATGGCCGCGTCGAAGAAATGACAGTTTCAGGCAGGTTGGTCGGCCAACAGGCTTGTCGGTCGCCCTTGAATCTCTCCTTCTATTTTTTCAGGCGGCGGGGCTCGGGGGGCGCCTTGCTCTCTCGATAGGAAGCAACCCAATTCGAAGGTGTCTTGCCAAACTGGCTGCGGAACCAGCGTGAAAAATCACCGGCCGTGGAAAAGCCGAGCAGTTCGGCCACCTCATAAAATCGGCGTCTGCTGTTGGCCAAATACTCTTCGGCGAGTTCAGCCCGTACAGCGTTGATGATCGTTGTGACACTCTCACCCTCAGTTGCCAGGTGGCGGTTAAGGGTGCGTCGATGCATGCCAAGATGCTGGGCAACCGCATCGACAGAACACAGTCCGCTTGGCAGCAGCATCTTGACGATCTGACGTACCCGCTGCGTCGGCTCGTCGCGCAGGTTAGCCAACTGCATGTCCAGCGATCGCTTCACTTCGCGATGCAGCGCGGGGTCCGCCTCAGGTATGGCCATATCCAAATCGCCCCCGCGGCAAACGATGGCGTTGAATTCCTGAGAGAACTCGATCGCGGTTCCCAACACACGATGGTGTACTTCAAGGCTGGAGGGGGGGGCGTGAGTAAAACTGACCCTTACCGGCCGGAAGGTATAACCGCTCAGAATGCACAACGTGCGGAGGATAATTCCGGTTGCTTGTTCAATCGCTTGGCGCCAGACGCCATGATGGCCCTGCATGTTCACCCCCACATGCAGCAGGGTCAGATCGCCCACATCCTCAAGCCACAATTGCACACCGGCGTTATGCAGTCGCGTATAGCGAAAGCAAGATTGCAAGGCGGCGCGCAGTGTTGGCTCTTCGCGGATAAGCAGTGCCAGCATGCCAAAGTTGGAAAGGTGTCTCTTTTCGGCGAGCAGCAGACCGAAAGCCTCCTGACCGGACAATCGGGCTGACTCCTCCAGCAGCCACCCGACCGAATCGCTACTGATCATGATATTTGGATCGTCGAGGGCACTGGCCGGCAGCTTGGCCATCCGCAGCATACGAAAAGGATCGAGCCCCTCTGAACGGGCAACCTGTTCATAGTTGGTAAGGCTGGCACTCCGCGTCAGGGTATACATGATTTCCCTCGTGTCCCAATTTCGCAAGATTGAGTCCTGCGAAGCTTAGTGCAGGATGCCCCGTCAAAGCTACCTTCAGGCTTCCGAAAATAGAGAGCGGAAGGTAATGGATACGCGCTAGAACCTACTGCGGTTCAACAGCACGGCCCTTGGTCATGGGGATGCTCACGCGTGTGGGCATTGAAATCACTTTCGTAAGCCGTAGCGGCTACACGCTTGATAACAACAATAAAACAACCACATTGAGGAGGCTGCATGGCCTTTCACCCAATCGCCGCCGACGATGACGACTCCGGTGGAGTCGGCGTTGCGCGTAAATATGCCTGGATTGTCTTCGCGCTGACGTTCGGCCTGTTGATTTCCGATTACATGTCACGCCAAGTGCTCAACGCGGTGTTCCCGCTGCTCAAGAGCGAGTGGGCGTTGAGCGACGGCCAGCTCGGTCTGCTCAGCGGCGTCGTTGCCCTGATGGTTGGCCTGCTGACGTTCCCTCTGTCGTTGATGGCCGACCGCTTCGGCCGGGTCAAGAGCCTGGCGTTGATGGCGCTGCTCTGGAGCCTGGCGACCCTGGGCTGCGCGGTGGCGCAGGACTACCAGCAGATGTTCATCGCGCGATTTATGGTCGGTGTCGGTGAGGCGGCTTACGGCAGCGTCGGCATCGCCGTGGTGATCTCGGTGTTCCCCAAACATATGCGCGCCACCCTGGCCAGTGCTTTCATGGCCGGTGGCTTGTTTGGTGCCGTGCTGGGCATGGCGTTGGGCGGTGCTATCGCGGCCAAGCTGGGCTGGCGCTGGTCGTTCGCCGGCATGGCTCTGTTTGGCCTGGTGCTGGCGGTGCTCTATCCGCTGATCGTCAAGGAAGCACGCATTGCGCCACAACGTGCCGCGCAGATTGCGAACAAGACGGCTGCCGCGGTCAAGCGTCCGCTGCGCACTTTGTGGTCCAGCCATTCGGTGATCGCCACGTACGTGGGTAGCGGTTTGCAGCTATTCGTCGGCGGAACGGTGATGGTGTGGATTCCCAGCTACCTCAACCGCTACTACGACATGCCCACCGACAAGGCCGGCGGCATGGCGGCGCTCATCGTGTTGTGCAGCGGTGTGGGGATGATTCTGTGCGGCATGCTCAGCGATCGCCTGTGTCGCCACTCACCGGAGCGCAAGGTCAGCCTGGCCATCGCCTTTTGTCTGGGCAGTTGTCTGTTGCTGTCGGCAGCCTTTGCCTTGCAGGCGGGGCCGGTGCAACTGCTGCTGATCTGCCTGGGCATGCTGATTGCCACCGGTACCACCGGCCCTAGCGGCGCGATGGTTGCCAACCTGACCCATTACTCGGTGCACGGCACGGCCTTCGCCACGCTGACCCTGGCCAACAACCTGCTGGGGTTGGCACCGGGGCCGTTCATCACCGGTCGGGTGTCCGACCTCATCGGTTTGCATGCCGCGTTTCAACTGGTGCCGCTGGTCAGCCTCGCGGCAGCGGCGGTGTTCTTTTATGCCAAGTGTCATTACCACAGAGATATCGCCCGGCTTCAGGGGCAGAGCGTGCCTGACCCTGTCAGTGAAGCCGGGTTAGAGGTGAGGTTGTGACTCGTCGTTTGCGTATTGATGTGTTTTTCGATTTCTTTTGCCCCTGGTGCCTGATCGGCGAGCGCCAACTGGAACACTCGCAGGTACAGTTTCGACGTGCCTAGTGTGCAGTTCAGCCGGCAGAGGACGGGGGTGGGTTCACGACCCCCCGATGCGCTGCTGGCCTCCATGAGTGAAGCGCTGCGCGAAAGTGATCGCGAGCGGTAACTGGCATGCCCGGCTCATGTCTGTACCTACTGACAAAAGCCCGCCGGCCGGGGGCCATACAAAGAGCGGCTATCTGTTCATTTCCACCCAACTCAAAGTCAATAACCACCCGGCCAGGATCATCGACGGCCAGGCGTTCATTACCACCTTTTTCGAGGAGTCCGCGCCATGAGCGCTATTGCTCTAACCCGCATCCAAACCCGCACACGCGAATTGGTACCGGGCTTTATAGTCAGCCTGATCGTGGCCGCCGCCGCCTCGTTTTTGTCCGAGCACTACGGCGCACCGGTCATGTTGTTCGCCTTGTTGCTGGGCATGGCCTTGAATTTTCTTGCCGACGACGGTCCCTGCAAAGTCGGCGTCGAGTTCACCGCCCGCACGGTACTGCGCATCGGCGTCGCTCTGCTGGGCATGCGCATCACCCTGGAACAAATGGCGGCACTGGGCTGGAAGCCGATGGTACTGGTGGTGATCCTGGTGGTGTTGACCATCGCTGCCTCGGTGATCGCCGCGAAGTTTCTGGGTTTCTCGCGGCTGTTTGGCATGCTCACCGGTGGCGCCACGGCCATCTGCGGCGCATCGGCAGCCTTGGCACTGGCGGCGGCGTTGCCGAACCATCCGCAGAAAGAGCGCGCGACCCTGTTCACGGTGATCGGCGTGTCGGCGTTGTCCACCCTGGCGATGATCGTCTATCCAATGATTGCCAACTGGTTCTCGTTGTCGCCACAGATCGCCGGGGTGTTCCTCGGCGCCACCATCCACGACGTCGCCCAAGTGGTCGGTGCTGGGTACGGCATGTCAACCGAGACCGGTGACACGGCCACGGTGGTCAAGCTGATGCGCGTTGCCATGCTCCTGCCGGTGATCGTCACCGCGGCCATGATCACCCGCATGCAAGGCGCTGACCCGACCGGCAAGCGCCCACCGCTGCTGCCATGGTTCGCCGTGGGCTTTCTGATTCTGGCCTGCATCAACAGCACCGGCTGGATCGCTCCGGCGGTGCAAGGCGGGGTCAATGAGTTGTCGCGCTGGTGCCTGGTGATTTCCATCAGTGCCCTGGGCATGAAGACTCGGCTCAAGGAGCTGGCGGCGGTCGGCATCAAACCGATCCTGCTGATGGTCGGTGAGACGGTGTTCTTGGTCGTGCTGGTACTGCTGTTGCTGCACTGGGGCCTCTGAAAACAGGCTTCACTCAGGTTTATGGCAGGGCTTCACTGGGCTGGCTCCTCGTTACAGTGAAGCTCACCACCGGTGCCACAAACATCGGTTTTTTGCGGCGACTGTACCAGCAGTCGCCGTTTTTTTTGGTTCATCACGAATGGTCGGGAAAGACGCGATCTACTTGAAAAAGAATTCGCAATACTCATATCACGCACAAGAACGCCGATTTGTCAGATGTGTTTGCTCGCACGAACATCATCAGTCAAATCGGCGCTGTTGTTTCTGAGTTTCCGGCAATTGCGTGAAAAACCTTTTTTGCCTTGTACTCAGAAAGATTTAGGGACTGCGGCACTCTCTGCGCAGAGACCGGACTGTTTCTGCGCGCTGCGCCACGCCGCCGGTGGCATGCCGAACTGGTTGATGAACCAGCGGGTAAAGGAGCTGGCCATGGAGAAGCCGAACATGTCGGCGATGCGGCTCATCGAGTTGTTCGGGTTCTCCAGATAACGCAGCGCTAGGTCACGGCGCACGTCATTGATCAGGTCGTTGAAGGCACAGCCGTCGTCCTGCAGACGGCGTTGAAAGGTACGCACGTTCATGCCCTGTGACAGGGCGATCTGCTCTAGGGTGGCGCGCCCCATGGGCAACAACAGGTAGATGGCCTTGCGCACCTCGAACAGCATCGAGGTGCTTTCATCACCCTGCAACGAATCGATGTAGTCTTGGGCATAACGGGCCATGGACGGGTCGGCATTGGGATTGATCATATCGAGACTGGCTTCGGAGCAAACGATGCCGTTGAACTCGCTGCCGAATTCCAGATTGCAGCCGAACAGGCGCTGATGCAGGTGCAGGCTGTCTGGCGGCTGGTGCATGAAGTTGACGCTGTAGGGGCGCCACTTCGAGCCGAGCAGTGTCGAGCACAAGCGGAACAGCACGCCAATGACCAGCTCCGTGGCTTGGCGATTGGGCAGCAGTGTCTCGGTGACCATCACTGCACGAATGATCACCATCCTGCCGGCCTCTTCAACGAAGATTCCCAGGGAATCGTTCATCAGATGACGGTAGCGCTCCATCACCTGCAAGGCGTCGCGCAGGGTGCGCTGTTGGCTGAGCAGCAAGCTGACTACACCGAGGTCCGAAAGCTGGCGTGACTCGGCCATACGCAGGCCGAAGGTCTGGCAATCGCTGGCGGCGGCCGAATCTTCCAGCAGACGTACGGCGGCATCGATGGGAATGCGGTATTCAGGGGCTTGCAGCTGAGCCTTGTTCAGGCCGGCAACTGCCAGCACGTCACGCGGGTTGAATCCCAGGTCCTGGGTGACTTCCAGGTATTTGGTCAAGACGGCGGCGCGAACAAGCTTGGGCATGTATAGGATCTCCCTCGGCCGATGGCGGCGTTTCTTTTTTCATCGAAGATGTATTGAACGAGAAGACGGCGCTTGTGGAAGTACTGATAGCGCTAGCGATCTTCAACCTTGGTCTGGCGTAGTGCAGAGCAGGAAGCGCGGTCCCATTGTAGGGAACACGAGCGCGGCGCTATGGGCATGGCGGGATAATTTCTTTGCATATTGGGACACTATCGGCGAGCCAAGAATGGCGGCGGCAGAAGCAGCTCTATAGTCTTTCGCTCTGTCCCAATTTCACAATATTGTGTCCTGCTAAGCTCAGTGCGGGGCACCCTCTCAGAGCTACCTTCAAGCCCACAACTAATAAGATGGAGGTAGATAATGGATACGCGCACTTCAATGCGTATCGGTCAGCCGCTCGCTGCAATGGCGCAGGTGGATGCCGACGATCCTGATGCATTCAACCACTGCTTTGCCGACGTCAACGGCATCCGCATGCACTACATCGACGAGGGCCAGGGCCCGCTCGTCATCCTGCTGCACGGCTTCCCCTACCTCTGGTACATGTGGCGGCGCCAGATCGTGGCATTGGCCGAGGCCGGCTATCGGGTTGTGGTGCCCGATCAACGCGGGTTCGGGCAATCGGACCGCCCCGACGCCATCGAAGCCTATGACATGAGCCAGTCCGTCGGCGACATGGTGGGTTTGATGGCGGCCCTGGGGGAAACCTCTGCGGTGATCATCGGCCACGACCTGGGCGCCTGGGTGGCCCAGGCGGCCGCCATGTTGCGCCCGGATCTGTTCAGTGGCCTGGTGATGCTCAATACCCCGGTACCGCCGCGGGGCAAGGTCAAGCCAACCGTGGGCTTGCAGGCCATGGCGAAAGGCCGGGTCTACCACCACCTGTATTTCCAGCAGCTCACCAAGCCGGATCGCGAGCTGGCCGCTGATCCGCGCAAGACCTTGAGCAGCGTCTTTTACTCGATCTCCGGCAGCGCCGTCGGAGCCGAACGCTGGCGTCTGTTTGTCGAGGCCGGTGAGCCGATTCTCAACGCCTTTACCGAGCCGAAGGGAGCGTTCCCGTCCTGGCTGAGCCCGCGGTCGCTCGACTACTACGTCGCCGAGTACACGCGCACGGGGTTTACCGGTGCCCTGAACTACTACCGCTGTCGCGACCGCAACTGGGAAATCACCGCGTTTCTCGACGGCGCGAAGGTCAGCCAGCCAAGCCTGTTCATCGGTGGTGCTGCCGACCCTTCCTTGGAGCCGGTGGAAATCCGCAGCCTCTACGACCAGATGGACGCCTACCTGCCCGCTCTGCGCAAAAAGGTGCTGCTACCCGGTGTAGGCCATAGCGCCGCAGAGGAAAGCCCGGCTCAGGTCAACGAATTGCTGCTGGAGTTTCTCGAGCAGTTGATGTCCGGCGACCCGACCTCTGAGCCAGCGGCTGGCTAAACCCCTTGATAGCGGAAATGCAAAGGCAGGGCGAACGCTACCGGCATCTGCCGTAACGTCCGCCCTGCCTTTGCACATGGACAGGGCTGGATTTGTTCCTTGTTACTCAGCTGGCAGCCTTGACCAGCAGATGATCGCCGAACTGCTCGCGCAGGCGGTTCTTCAACACCTTGCCCGTAGCGCCCAGTGGAATCGTGTCGACGAAGACCACATCATCCGGCGTCCACCACTTGGCAATCTTGCCGTCATAAAAGGCCAGCAGATCTTCCCGGGTCAGGGCTGCCTGCGCTTTCCTGACGATGATCAGCAAGGGCCGTTCATCCCACTTCGCGTGTTTCGCGGCGATGCAGGCCGCCTGGGCGACTGAGGGATGGCTCAGGGCAATGTTCTCCAGATCGATCGAGCCGATCCACTCGCCACCCGACTTGATCACATCCTTGCTGCGATCGGTGATCTGCATGAAGCCATCGCCATCGATGGTCGCCACATCGCCGGTGGGGAACCAGGTCTGGCCGGCGTGTTCGAGCAGCGGCGAACAGTCGCTTTCATTTCTGAAATAGTCGCGTACCACCCAGGGGCCGCGCACCATCAGGTCACCCGAGGTCGCGCCGTCCCAAGGCAGTTCCAGGCCGTCCGCGCCGACGATCTTCATATCGACACCAAACACTGCGCGGCCTTGTTTGGACTGCACAGCATTACGCTCTTCCGGGGACATGCCAAGGTGCCTGGCCTTGAGGGTGCCAATGGTGCCGATCGGGCTCAATTCCGTCATCCCCCAGACGTGCAACACCGCCACGCCGTAGGTCTCCTGAAACTTGTTCAGCATTGCCGTGGGACAGGCTGCACCGCCAATGATGGTGCGTTTCATGCTGGAGAAAGGCTCGCCGGTTTGCTCCAGATGCCCGAGCAGCCCTTGCCAGACCGTGGGTACGCCAGCAGAGAGGGTCACCTGCTCCGCTTCGAGCAGTTCGAACAGCGATTTGCCGTCCAGCGCAGGGCCGGGAAATACCAGCTT
The DNA here is from genome assembly GCF_019219115.1 of Pseudomonas sp. PDM28. Classification (NCBI taxonomy): domain Bacteria; kingdom Pseudomonadati; phylum Pseudomonadota; class Gammaproteobacteria; order Pseudomonadales; family Pseudomonadaceae; genus Pseudomonas; species Pseudomonas sp. PDM28. Next base: position 244,039 of record NZ_JAHUWG010000007.1, on the reverse strand, counting down.
GGCCCCGACCATGCACGCGATGTACGGGAGCCCCCAGGCGTTGACATGGAACATGGGCACAACCGGCAGGATGACGTCGCGCGCCGAACAGTTCAGGGCATCCGGCAGCGCGGCGGCATAGGTGTGCAGCAGCGAAGAGCGATGACTGTACAGCACGCCTTTCGGGTTGCCCGTGGTGCCGGAGGTGTAGCAGAGCGTGCAGGCGGCATCCTCGTCGAGATCCGGCCAGGCGTAATCGCAGGCGCCCTGTTGCAGCAGATCTTCATAGCACAGCAGGTTGTCGATACCGGTGTCTGTCGGCAGGTGATCGGTCATGGCGATGAACGCCTTGACCGTTGGGCAGCGGCCAGCGATGAGCTTGATCAGCGGCAGGAAGGTCATGTCGAAGAAGATGTACTGGTCTTCGGCATGATTAGCGATGTAGGCCACCTGATCTTCATGCAGGCGCGGGTTGATGGTGTGCACGATGGCACCCATCCCGCCAATGCCGTAGTACAACTCCAGGTGACGATAGCCGTTCCAGGCCAGCGTACCGATCCGGTCGGCGGGCTGGACACCCAGGCTGGTCAGCGCGCTGGCCATCTGGCGCGCGCGACGGTGGCAGTCCCGGAAGGTGTAGCGATGGATATCGCCCTCCACCCTGCGGGACACGATCTGCGTATCGCCGTGATGGCGGTCGGCGTGCTCTATGAGCGAGGAAATCAACAGCTGCTTGTGCATCATCAAGCCATGCATGGCATCGCTCCGTTCGAAAGTCTGTGATCGGGGAGCGGGCAGGGCCCTCTGTCAGATTCCACGTCAAGACCGCGAACCGGGACAGCCTGTTTTCCTCCCCTGGATTTTTGCGATCAGGCTACTTTCCCGGCCCCCCTTGAATCGAGGGATACCGGGAGTTCTCCTGGAACCGGATCAGTTGAATGCCGTGAGGTCTTTCGGCGCTATGTCATGCTGTTCGCAATAGTCAAGATAACGCTTGAGCCCGGACTTCCAGTTTTCGAGCGCGACGATGTTGTCGTTCTCATCCAGAAACGCAAGATCGCCATTGACCTGAACCAGCGTGAGCACATAGCCGTCGCCATTTCCGGTGCTGACGACTTCTGGGGTGTGAGTCGATCCGGCGGTCTCGTACACGATGCTGCCCGGGCCGGCGACCCAGTCATGCTCCTTGTATTTCCACTGGCCTTCGAAGGTGTAGACCATCACCGTACCCGTGTGGTGGTGCTTGGGCAGTTGCATGTCGATCGGCGCCTTCATCATGACGATCCATTCGCCACGGATCGGGTCGAGCTTGAAGTACTTGAGCAGGACGTTATCGGCATAAGGGGTAAACGGAATCCAGGGCAGGGATTCGCCATCGATGACGGCGGTGTCGACGTGTTCGTAGAGCATAGGTATCTCCGTTGATTGTTGTTTTGATCGGGAATTTTTCGGCGGCCGGGATCGTCCGACCATCACGGATGGTCGGGTGCCCGGGCTGTCTGTCTGGCAGTCAGGGTCAGGTCAGCGGGGTTCCCGCCAAGGTTGCGCGCAGCATCTTCCGTGGCGCGTTGCCGTAGTCAGCCACGGCGTAGTGCTGGATTTGCAGGTTGTCCCACATGGCAACGGTGTTGGTGCGCCACTTCAGGCGAACCTGGTATTCCGGGATGGCGGCCTGGGAGATCAGGTAGTTCATCAGGTGATGAGCCTCGGGCATGAAGTCCTGGCCGTAGCGGATGTCCTCGAAGTTGAAGAAGTTCGAGAAATGGGTGGTGAATGCGGAATTGACGAACAGCACCTTCTCGCCGGTCTCGGGATGCACAAGCACTACCGGATGCTCGGCGCCGGGCGTCTTCAGGGCCATCGCGTGACGTTCTTCGCGTGGCAACTGGGCGCCAAAGGTCTGCTCGGCACCGTGCTTGGCATACAAGCCATCGATCCGTTGCTTGATGCTTTCGGGCAGCTTTTCGTAGGCCATCACCATGTTGGAAAACAGCGTATCGCCGCCGGTCTCCGGACCCAGTTCGCAGCGCAATACCGCACCGCGGGGCGGCGCCTGCTTGTAGGTGACATCGGCATGCCAGAGGTTTTCGCGACTAGCCTTTTCCACATAGCTCTTGGGCTTGCTCGGATCGAGATTGCGGTACAGCATCAGCAGCTTGTCCGCCTCCGGATGGCTCGGCGCCAAGGGATGGGCTTCCAGTTCGCTGAATTGCGCGGCGAAGTGCTGTTGCTCCATTGGGGTGATGTTCTGGTCGCGAAAGAACAACACTTTGTGCTTGAGCCACAGCTCCCGGATTTGCGCGATCAGTTCTGGATCTTGGGCAGCATCGACAAGGCTGACGTTGCTGAGCTCGGCGCCGATGGCGGGTGTGCAAAGCTCTACCTTGATCGAATGCTGTCGCACCGACGACCGGATGATGGCCGGTGCCGAGGGCGATGCTGGTGAAGGGGTGTTTTGGATGTCGGCGATTTTTGTCATTGTTGTCTCCAATCCGTGCTTGTACGGCGATGCGCAAGATGTGCATCCGGTATAGGTAACAGGCCCCCGCTGATGGCAGAGGTACTGGTCCTATAGTAGATATCTCGGGCACGAGACTATGGGCGCGGCGGGACAGTTTATTAGCATATTGGGACGGTGCGTCGGGACCACGGACATTAGCTGATTAATGTCCACGCACCGGCGCAGTTTTGCCTGCTGGGACGGAATTTCTAGAGATGGACGGAGGAGTGCATATCGTGAGGAGCATCGAGGGCGTCGAAAATCCACGCAATATGGCTGATCAGGAGCACTAAAAAGCACGTGAGCGGTCGCCGGGCTTCGCTTTTATGCGAGAGGCCTTGGGGGCTGCCTAGTTCTCCAGTTGTAAAAGGCTCAATCCGAAAGTGATTGGTCAAACTGGCCGCGGAACCACTGCGACATCTAGTGTTTTCATCAAAGGACTTTGAGGTTCCCAAAAAAAATCGAACGTCAGCTTCTGGCCGATTCTGTTGAAAAAGTATGGCTTGGTTCTCACGACAGAAAAGTACGCGTCTGAGATTGAATTTCTTGCTTTCAGCAGAGGTGTCCAGACTCGGATTTTACGTAGCAGCGGGCAAAAAATGTGTTTTTACCCGTCAATATTCGAGCGGTTGAGAAAACCGACTTTTTCAACAGAATCGGCCGGTAGCGGTCACTCCGGCGCCATCATCACCGCGAGCGTCATCTTGATAAATTCCTCATTCTTGTCGATAGCTTCAAGGGCGCCGCGCACATTGTCGGCGACATCGGCCGATCCGCGCTGCTCGACCCAGCTCGAAAGCTCCAGGATAGCGGCTTCAAGGGCAAGCTGGTTTTCGTTGATCTTGAACAGCAGGGAAGGGAGCAGGTCAGAGTTTGGCATCGCGAATCCTCCGTGGAGATTTCAGCGTAGCATCGGGAGATAGTGCATGAAGGGGGGCGGTCGGCAGGACGCCGGGGAGGGTGGCGAAAAGGCGTGCGTGACTTTCTCACGCACTTTTAAGCTCTTGTAGGCAGTCGGTTGCAGCTAGCGCCAGTAAAAATGGCCATTACAAAGGGGGGATGCATGATCCCTGCGGACATGGATGCTTGGGGCGAGACGACACCAGTAGAGCGCGTGAAGTATGCGTGATCGGCATACGACTGATGGTTATCACGCTGCTTGAGTGCACATTTTCGATGCTTGAATCATGGATTTTTTTGGACCGCAATCTTCTAAGGTTATGCGGAAACATTGGGCTGTAGGGCAAGCCAATAGGCTTGATTGCGGTCCGGAAAATCTATTGGAAGCCCCAGTCTGATTGATTTTCCCTCGGGACTTAAAATCCCCCGCTCGTAAGGGCGTGCCGGTTCGATTCCGGCTTCGGGCACCATATATCAAGGGTTTGCGGGCGAAAGCTGAGCAAACCCTTGTTCGTTTCTGGTCCGCAATTATTGACTTGCTCCGCAATTCACTTGGTTCGCGAGACGTTTTCTCCCTTTCGGCTACAGATGTATTGCTCGGTCATACACGATCGTATGCCCAGGCTGATCCCTGACCTGCAAAATGTCGAAAAATTTGATTTGTGGAGTGCCTGTCGCACTGAATCCTGAGCGCAGGAGAGTGACTGTTGGTCGGATAAAGATGTATCCGGGTTTGATGAGGTTGTCTTTTTTTTGACGTTTTTATCAGTGTTTAAAAACAATGGGTTGCGGTGTAAATGCTTGTGTATTTGGAATGACGATTGTTTGTTGACGATCGATTTTTATCAGACTTAAGTCTGATTTTCGAACACCCGGAGCCTGGGACACTCGACGGGTGACCGGTGTGATCCCGGGTTTCCTGCTATTAATCAATGATCTGTAGTTCGAGTGCTAATCCTTTCGGGAGCGCGTCATGAATCCGTTCATTCGTATTTGCATTGTCGACGACCACCCGTTGTTGCGTGAGGGCGTTGCCAACATATTGAAAAGACGGGCGGACCTGCAGGTCGTGGAGCAGGGCGCCAACGCGGATGAGGCCAGGGAAATTGCCCAGAGGGTGCGTCCGGATGTGATGCTGATGGACGTCAATATGCCGGGTGATGTTTTCGCCGCGGTGCGGTTCATTTCCACTGAACTGTCGGATGTGAAGGTGCTGATGCTCACGGTTTCAGAGTCCGAAAATGACGCCTTTTTGGCGCTGGAGGCCGGCGCGCTCGGGTATGTGTTGAAAGGTGTCAGCGGACCGGAGCTGGTCTTGGCGATCCGGTTGGTTGCCAAGGGGCAGACTTATATCACCCCTGATTTTGTCAACAAGCTGCTGAGTAACTTCAAGACACACGCAGCAGAGATTCACACGTTTGATCTGACCTTGCGCGAGGAACAGGTTATTTATGAAGTTTCCAAGGGACTGACCAATAGAGAGGTCGCGTCAAAGCTGTTGATCAGCGAAAAAACCGTCAAGCACTACATGACCTGTGTGATGCAGAAACTGCATGCCCGAAATCGTGTCGAAGCGGTCGCGGCCCTACGGTATTACAGGGAGCGCGAAGCTCTCGGGCGATTTCACATAGGCGTAGGGAAAACATCAGTCGATGCCCGGACCCGCTTCTGACTAAAGTTTGAACTGTGCATTGACCGACGTCCCTGAGTTACAAGAGTCGATACTGAACAACCCGCCCAGCGATTCAACGCGATAACGCAAACCGGCGAGCCCCAATCGGGTTCTGCCGGATGTATCGAGTTGCATGGCGTCCGCCGCCATACCCGGACCACTGTCCCTGACGCTGATGTTTAATACCTGATCAATGTATTGCGCCTGGATGACCTGACCCTCGCCGTTGGCATGACGGTAAGCATTGTTGAGGGTTTCCTGGACAAAACGGTACAAACAGAGTTTGAGCGGCAGCGGCGTGGCCTCTGGTAGCGGCCCCAGGGCGAGGGTGACCCTGGTGCCGGTGCGTTGCTCATGCCGTTGCGCCACTAGCTGCAACTCTTCCACCAGGCTCAGGTCGTTGATTTCCGGAAGTGCCAGGCCTCGTGATAAATCGCGGACCTCCCGCAATGCGTCGGTGGCGGCACCACGAATGGTTTCCAGCGCCTCCTGATCGACAGCCGAGCCGTTATCGGCCAATTCGTCGAGCCAGATCAGAATCAAGGTCAATAACTGCGCCGGCCCATCGTGCAGGTCTGCACCAATGCGTCGCAAGTTGAGTTCGTTGATCCGGGAAAACTCCTGGGTCGCCGTCGCCATCTTGCGCTGGAGTGCGGCATTGCTGATGCGCAGGCGAGTTTGTTCCATCAGCCGTAAGCGCAGTGCCACTTGTTGTTGCTCGATAATCTTGTCGCCGCGTCGCACGATGAAAAAAAGCAGCGTCAGCATCGCCAACGTTGCGGCACCAACGACCATCCACACCTGCTGTCGGACGCGATTGATTTCACGCTCCAGACTTTCGGCCCTTTCATAAAACTCGCCCACCGCGATCACTTTCCTGGTGTTGAAATCCCGCAGGGGGGCGTAGATCTCATAGAGCGGCAGGTTGAGCTTGCGCTCGAACTCGTTTTCATCCTGGCTCAGCTCTTCAAGGTCGGTGACCACGTTTCCCTTGAGCGCCTCGGTGATCTCGTCTGTTGGGAATACGCGATTGGTGATGGCTTTATTCGTGCTGTAGACGACGGTGCCATCCGCTCGCCAGATCTTGATCGAGACAATGTGCTGGTTCAGCGAACTGTTTTCCATGAGGCGGTCCAGGGATTTGACACTTTCATCCGAGAGACTTTCGTCCCGCCCCATCTCCTGCACATAGGGCTCCAGAAACGCTTCCATGTAGTGGGCGCCTGCTTCTGCCGCGCTTTGCACCGCAGCACTTTCTATTCGTTCGCTCACCAGTTTGCCGACAAAGAACATGGTCAGCCCCAGGATCACCGCAGCGGCAATGACAAATTGGGCCGAGCGACTCAGCTTGCGCGTCTGGGCCTTTATCCGGGTGCGCCAGATTCCCTTGCGAGCCCCATCGGAACCAGCGGCTGGTCCGACCAAAGTCTCAGTCTCGTCCGCTATGAAAGTCTCGTTTTTTGATTCGACTTTTGCATCTTTTTCCATCGGGTTGGTTCCCTGAACATAGTGATATGTCGGCTGGAAATCCCTGCAACTCAAAGTACGTCTGGAGATTGCCATGTATGAGCTAAAGCGCTTCACCCTCAATCAAAAAGATATTTCGTTTCTTGATCAGCAGGTTTCCTTCCCGACCATTCATGTCGTCGGTTACAACACCGCCGGAGATCCGCTCTACGGCTATCAGGGCTCGGATGGTAGTGTCCATGTGCTCGGTGTGCTGGGAAGTTTCAATCCGCTTGACGCGCCTCTTGGTGAAGCCATCTGGTACAACGGTGCCCGCGACCCGATCGGCTTGCGCAACGTCTCGGGGCACTTCAATAACATGACCCTGGATGGGCAGGCCTGGGGCAGTTTCGGCCAGAACTTCATACGCCTGACCCATTCGGACTACACACATTACGTCCAGCAGAACCTGAGCAATTCCGCATTGACGGGGGCGGGTGTCCCTGTGGGCGCTACGCCCATGATTGACAGTAGTTCACTGTATAGCGATCCGACAGCTTCACTGGTGGACTACACGCCACGGATGATCAGCCAGACCATCGTCAGTGGCGGAGTGACGTTTGCCACTGATGCCAACGGGCATATACAGCACACTGCCACGGGTGTTGCGATCGTCACGGATCCGGGAATCCTGGGTACCATTGGCGAAGTCGATACCACGTCGCCGGACTCCGGCCAGTACTACATCCGCAACCAGAATACTGTCGGCGGAGACCCGTCGACCACTGGCTGGTTCACCCTGTTTGGACAGTTCTTTGATCATGGGCTTGATTTCATCAACAAGCCCAATCAAAACGCAACGATCACTATTCCCCTTGCGCCGGACGACCCGCTGTACGGTTCGATCGGTCCGGATGGGCAGCCTGTGTACTCGATCAAGGTACACCGGGCCTCCGTCAGCGAGGTGGACGGGCAGGGACAGGCGCAATACGTCAACCTCGACTCGCCCTACATCGACCAGAACCAGACTTATGGCTCCAATGACGCGGTGACGCAATTGCTGCGTCAGTGGGTGGCGGATCCAAATCATCCAGGACAGTTCATTGCTGGCGCAGCGCTGTTCGATGGCACCACCTTGAGTAACGACGCGGCCTGGACCCTCAATGGCGTGGTGACCCACCAGACTTTGCCAACCCTGAGCGAACTGCGCGCCCATGTCCAGGCAACCGGCCGTGACGATCTGACCTGGGATGACATCGCCAACTTCCGCGTGCGTGATGCCAATGGTCATGTGTTGGATGCAGACCCCGGCACTCCCGGCGTGCAAGCGGTGTACACCCGTGAGGCGATCCTTCTGGACATGAATCCGCACTTCGATGATCTGCATATCGACCAAGCGAAACTGATGTCTCTGGATGCGCATATCACCAGCATTACCTTCGACGCGAACAACCCCTTCGGGATGGTCATCAACTACGACAATTCCGGACCGAAAAACCTGTTCAGTTTTGTCAATTTTGCCGACTTCTCCATCAGTGCCGCTGCGGGCAGTGCCGATTACGCGGTGGCCAACGAACTGTTGCTGCAATCGGTGGGTGACCACTACATTGCCGGTGACGGCAGGGTCAACGAAAACTTTGGCCTGACCGCGATCCATCACGTCTTCCATGAAGACCACAACGTACAACTGATCAATCTGCAAAACGAAGTGCTGGCACAGACTGACGTTAACGTGCGTCACAACTGGCAGGTGCAGGTCAGCAATGGCAGTGGTGGTTTTTATTCCGATGCCAACGGCAATTTCACCCAGGCGGATGGCCTTACGGTGTCCTGGGACCAGGACAAGCTGTTCTACGCCGCCAAACTGACCGTGGAAATGGAATACCAGCACGTTGCGATTGACCAGTACGCCCGGCTGATCACCCCGGATTTGCCAGAGTTCGTGACTTATGACTCGGGCATCAACGCCAATATTTCGCTTGAGTACGGCCAGGCAGCGTTCCGTTTCGGTCACTCGCAGCTGCGCGAAACCATCGATGCCCTGGAGAAAAATGCCAGTGGCGGTTATGACCTGACCGGTGCGATCACCCACTATGCACTGGAGCAGGCGTTCCTCAATCCCGGCGGTTTTGCCGAGGTAGGGCCGACGGCCATTGCCTTGGGCATGACCCGGCAGATCAGCAATGAGATCGACGAATTTGTCACCCCGGCTTTGCAACAAGGCCTGCTCGGTCAGCCGCTGGACCTGGCGACCATCAACCTGGCCCGTGGTCGCGACTTGGGCCTGCCTACCCTGAACCAGGCGCGTCAGCAGATTCACGATGCGCTCATCGAGGAAAGGGCGTCACCGGCAGGCTCGCAGCATCACACGAACCTGATCGTGGATGGCTTGACGCCCTATACCAGTTGGAGTGACTTCGCCAACAACATGATTCACCCCGAGTCATTGGTGAACTTCATCGCTGCCTATTCATTTGATGGTGACGTGGCCCATGCCCAAGCCATCATCGATGCCGATACCTCGGGTGTTACCACCAACTATGCCGGGGGCAGCGTCACGGCTGAAGAGGCGGCCTACTTCCTTTCCGGTGCGGCAGATGCCAACGGCAATCATGTGGCCGGTTACGACGGCTACAACGCGATTGATCTGTGGATCGGTGGCCTCGCGGAAAAACACGTCTACACCGGGCAACTGGGCACCACCTTCAACGCTATCTTCGAGGATCAGATGGAACGGTTGATGGATGGCGACCGTTTCTATTACCTGTTCCGCCTCGACCTCGGCTTGCCGGCGATGACCAACCTCAACGAACAGGTAGTGACCGAGCAATTCAAGGACATCATTGAACGCACCACCGATGCCCGGCACCTGGCCGGTGATGTATTCGGTTACGCCGACAGCTACATCGAACTGAGCAACACCGATTCCGGCGCGAGTGCGACGGCGTACAAGAGCGAGCACAAATACGGCACGCTGATTGCGGCGAACCATGTCGGCGTTTACTCAACCGGTGGCACGGGCGGGATTGGCGGTAACGGCTTGCTGGTCAGCCTGACCAATCCGGAAACGCATACCGCTCAAACCTATATCCGTGACTACCGTCCGGACCAGGGCCTGAACCCTGATGGCACTGCGGCAGTGGGCTATAACTCGCACGAAGTGTTGTCTGGCACCGACTACAACGACTGGCTCGACGCTGGCGATGGCGACGATACGATCTATGGCGAAGGTGGCGATGACATCCTCGATGGCAAGGCCGGTGCCGACCATATCTATGGCGGTGACGGCAACGATGTGATCTACGGCGGTGATATCGAAGACTTCCTCGATGGCGGTGAAGGGGACGACACCATCTATGCCGGGACTAGCGCAGGTGCCCTCGATGTGGTGATTGGCGGTAACGGTAACGATCACCTTTACGGTGAAGCCGGGATCGACGAGTTGTACGGTGGCGCCGGCAATGACTACATCGATGCCGGCGGCGACACTGATCTGGTGCATGGCGGAGACGGTAACGACGAGATCTACGGTGGCGATGGCCCGGACATTCTGTTCGGTGAGGATGGCGATGACATCATTTCCGGCGGTTCCACGGGTGACCAGGAGTTCGGAGGTGTCGGTGACGACATTCTGTTGCCTGGCCTGGGTGGCGCTCCGGGTCAAGGTGACGGCGATGAAGCCATTGGCGATGTGGGCTTCGATATCGCAGCCTTCAGTGATGTGAACATTGCCCTGGATGCGGCCGCAGACCTTAACAACCAGAACATCGTGGCGGCGCCGGGCACCGCTGTGCTGTTCCAGCCGTTCAACGCCTTGCTGACAGACATTGAGGGTTTGATCGGTTCACGCTTCAGTGATAGCCGCCCAAACACGACGACCCCGGCCAACCCTCTGGCGGGTCTGATCGGTAATGCCACGGAAAACTGGTTGATTGGCGGCAGTGGCAATGATGTCTCCCAAGGTAATGGCGGTAATGACGTTATCGTCGGTGACTCGATCAAACTCGCCGATCTGAATCACTTGCTCGCCAGTCAGGGGGTTGCCCAGCACTTTACGGGCCTGCAAGCGACCCGTCCGGACTTCATTCTGGGTGACAATCACGCAGCTCCAGGCACGGCCGACGGCGCAGCCGATGAAGCGCTGTACAGTGGCAATTTTGCCGAATACAGCATCACCAAGTTCACCGACACCCGGCCGGGTGGCGAGTTGATCACGGCGTTCAAAGTGGTGGATTTGCGGGTCGGCGCGGCGAATATCGATGGCACCGACATCGTGACTGGCATTGAAAAACTGCGTTTCGCCGACCGCACAGTCAACCTGAACATCACCAACAGTCTGCCAACCGGCAATGTGGTGCTGTCGGGGTTTGCTACTGCGCCGACCACACCTGGTCGTCCGGTGCCGGCTCAATACCGGCTGACCGCCAATACCTCGACCATACAGGACGCCGACGGCTTGCCTGGGCCAAGCGGGTTCAGCTTCCAATGGCAAGCACTGGTGGGCGCGGCCTGGATGAGTATTACCGGGGCGAATGCTTCGACCTTTGCGCCCACCTCGACGCAGTTCGGCCAGCAGCTACGGGTCATCACCACTTACACCGACAACAACGGCACAGTGGAACAACTGACGTCCGACCCTTCGGAAGCGGTTGGGCGCTTCATCGAAGGCACCAACTTCTTCGGCAATACGCTCAATGGCACCAACTATCAGGACATCCTGATGGGCTATTCGGGCAACGACGTCCTTAATGGTGGCCTGGGCTCCGACTTGCTCGACGGCGGCAGCGGTAACGACACGATGCGGGGGAACGCCGGTAACGATATCTACAGGGTGGATGCCAATGGCGATACGGTTCAGGAGAATCTGAACGAAGGCACCGACACGGTCATGTCCTCGGTCAGCTACACCCTGGGTGCCAACGTCGAGAACCTGACATTGCTGGGGTCGAACAACAGTAACGGCACGGGTAACGGGCTGGATAACGTCATCCACGGCAATACCGGTAACAACCAACTTGGCGGCATGGCCGGCAACGACTCCGTCTTTGGCGAGGCAGGCAACGATACGCTGCTGGCATCGCTGAATGACGGCAACGACCACTATGACGGCGGCACGGGTACCGACACCTATGACTTATCGGCCACATCGGCGTCGGCCACGGTCGATTTGCTCGTCGGCACGTCAACCAGCACCCAGACCGGCAACGACTCCCTGACCGGCATCGAGAACGTCACCGGTAGTTCCGGCAATGATCACATCCAGGGCGACGGCGCGAATAACCTGCTGCAGGGCCTGGGCGGTAATGACTGGATGGACGGTGGCAGCGGTGACGACACGCTGATCGGTGGGCAAGGCAGTGACAGCCTGTTTGGTGGTCTTGGCAACGACACCTTCCGGGCGTCGGCCAATGACGGCAATGACAGCTACGACGGTGGTGGCGACAGCGATACCTACGACCTGTCGGGGACCTCGGCCAACGCCACGGTCAATCTGACTACTGGCCTGGCGAGCAGTTCGCAAACCGGTAACGACACCTTGAGCGGCATCGAGAATGTTCTCGGCAGCAACGGCACCAACAGCTTGACCGGCAATAACGCCAACAATGCCCTGACCGGGCAAGGCGGCATCGACACCCTCAGTGGTGGAGATGGCGCTGACACGCTGACAGGCAATGGCAACCGCGACATTTTGACCGGTGGAGCGGGGGCGGACATCTTTATGTTCAGCGCCATCAACGATTCGGGCACTTCGACCGCAAGCCGCGATGTGATCACCGACTTTGCGCAGGGAACTGACCACATCGATCTGTCTCAGATCGATGCCCGGACCTCCGGCGCAGGTTCCGCCGGTAATCAGGACTTTGCCTTCCTCGGCGAGTGGAATGGTGTCGGCACGGAGTTCAGTAACCAAGCGCAAATGAAGTACCACTTCGCCAATGTCGGCGGGGTTGATCACACGTATGTGGAGGGCAACGTCAACAACGGTAATGGCGCTGATTTCCAAATCGATCTGGTCGGGCATGTCGCCCTGACAGCGAGCGATTTCGTCGGCGTGGCGTAAGGCTTTTAAAAAAACGGCGCCCTCCTTTGAAGAGTGGCGTCGTTTTTTTATGGGGGTTCGGCTAGACCAGCTTTTTGCGCCATCAAACAATCTTCTCCGCAATTCGCTACTGCCCGGCTGCATGCACTGCAGGGAACCGGTAAATTTCGACACGCTGCCTGAAACGGGCTTTACTGGAACAAGTCGTGCGGATTATCGAGGGCTGCCTGTTCTCGGCAGCCGGTACTGGCTGGATGCCGGGTCCACATCTAAACCCGTCGAGGTTGAGGGCCAGCCCATGTCCCGGTTCCTCTGCGTCATGTTGTACGCGCTGCTGTTCGTCGGTTGCGCCACCACGCGCATGCCCCACGACTTCAGCGAGGCGATCCCCGCCAGCGAATCGGCTTTCGGGCGTTCGATCCAGACTCAGGCTGCCGCGCATGAGGGACGCTCGGGTTTTCGCTTGCTGCCCAACAGCAGTGAAGCATTCCGGGCGCGCGCCGAGTTGATCCGCAATGCGCAGAAATCCATCGATCTGCAGTACTACATCGTGCATAACGGTCTCAGCACCCGGGCACTGGTCAATGAAATGCTGTTGGCTGCCGATCGCGGCGTACGGATACGTATGCTGCTCGATGACACAGCCACCGACGGCCAGGAAGAAGTCATCGCTACCCTGGCGGTGCACCCGAACATCCATATCCGCGTCTTCAACCCTTTGCATCTGGGTCGCAGCACCGTGGTGACTCGAACCATGGGCCGTTTGCTTGATCTTTCCCAACAACACCGACGCATGCACAACAAACTGTGGCTGGCTGACAACAGCGCAGCCATCGTCGGCGGGCGCAACCTGGGGGATGAATATTTCGACGCCAGGCCCGATCTCAATTTCACCGACATGGATCTGCTTTGCATCGGACCGGTCGCCGAGCAGTTGGGACACAGCTTCGATCAGTACTGGAACAGCGCCCTAAGCCAGTCGATCAGTGACTTCCAGATCAACAAGCCGACAGCACAGGACTTGCTCAAGAGCCGCCAACGTCTGGAGCAATCGCTCCAGTCCTCACGTACCGAGCACAGGGCGTTGTACGACCATCTCATGACCTACCAGACTCGACCGCAATTCGAGACCTGGCGCAAGCAGCTGATCTGGGCCCATGGCACGGCGATGTGGGATGCTCCGAGCAAGGTCCTGGCTGACGGCGAACCGGCACGCGCGTTATTGATGGCCACACAACTGCGGCCTGAACTCGATGGCGTCAGCAACGAGCTGATCATGATGTCGGCCTACTTCGTCCCGCAAAAGTCGGGCATGGACTATCTCCTGGGGCGTGCCGATGCCGGCGTTGATGTGCGCTTGCTGACCAACTCACTGGAAGCCACCGATGTGCCGGCGGTGCATGGCGGCTATGCACCGTATCGCAAGACGCTGCTAGAACATGGCGTGAAACTCTTTGAGCTGCGGCGTCAGCCGGAAGATACCGGCCGCAGTTCTTCGTTTGGACTCAGTGGTGGCTCGGACTCCAGCCTGCACACCAAGGCCATGATCCTGGACAGGCAGAAAGTGTTCATCGGTTCGTTCAATTTCGACCCGCGTTCACTGTTCTGGAACACTGAAGTCGGAGTGCTGGTCGACAGTCCCGAACTGGCCGGCTACGTGCGCCAGGCGGCGCTTGATGGCATGGCGCCAGCCATGAGTTACCAGGCCCGACTGGAAAACGGCGAAGTCGTCTGGCTCACCGAGGACGACGGCCGTCAACATACCTTGCGCAAGGAACCCGGCGGCAAATGGCGCAGCTTCAAAGCCTGGCTCAGCGACAAGGTCGGCCTGGAGAAGATGCTCTGAATCGAAACCCTGAATCCCCCCCTCTGGTCTCGTCGTGCAACAGGGATTTACAAAGAACCCTTTCAATAAGGGTGACGTGATCAAGCTGGAAGTCTTCTGACGTTTTTGCCTGCACCTGCCTGAATCCGGCGCCTGCCAGCGATGGTTGTTAAGGATAACGCGGGTGAACTGGATGAACGCGGCGCACTGGAGTCCATCGCCAGCAGGCTGGCTCCTACAGTTTTAGCGTGGGCACGGTCTTTTGTGGGAGCTGGCTTGCCAGCGATGGTCGTTAACGATAACGCGGGTGTCCTGGATAAACGCGGCGCACTTGAGTCCATCGCCAGCAGGCCGGCTCCTACAGTTTCAGCGTGGGCAGGGTCCTCTGTGGGAGCTGGCTTGCCAGCGATGGTCGTTAACGATTACGCGTGTGAGCTGGATGAACGCGGCGTACTGGAGTCCATCGCCAGCAGGCTGGCTCCTACAGTAGTTTCCCGGGATTGTGCGAAGAACCTTATTTTTGAGCGTGATGAATGACACAACGAAATTTTTTGCTGTTGACTTTGTTGTTCATGTTTTTGACAGGTTGCACGACGATGCCACCCAAGGATCAAAACAATCTCTGCAGCATTTACCGTGAGTATCCCGACTGGTACGAGGACTCGCTGGAAATGCAGAGTGAATATGGGACACCACTGCATGTGGCCATGGCGATCATGAAGCAGGAAAGCAGCTACGTGGCGGACGCATTGCCGCCGCGTGACTACCTGCTCTGGGTGATCCCCTGGGGGCGAGTCAGTTCGGCCTATGGTTATGCGCAGGCTCAGGACCCGGTGTGGGGTGAGTACAAGGACAGTACTGGCAACGGCGGTTCACGTGACAGTTTCGACGACGCGATCATGTTTATCGGCTGGTACACCACGGGCACGCAACGTCAGCTCGGAATCTCCAAATGGGACACCTACAATCAGTACCTGGCTTATCACGAGGGGCGTGGGGGCTTTAGCCGCAATTCCTATCGCAGTAAACCGTGGCTGATGCAGGTTGCCCAGAAAGTGCAAAAGCAATCGGAGATTTACAACGCCCAACTCAAGCAGTGTCGTCAGGCGCTGGAAGATGATCGCAGTGGGTGGTTCTAGCGCGGTAAAGACTTCGCTCACCGCTCACCGCTCACCGCTCACCGCTCACTGGCGTTATGCGGGATCAAGGGCCTGCCTTGCGACGATCGCTGCCGG
The DNA here is from genome assembly GCF_019219115.1 of Pseudomonas sp. PDM28. Taxonomy (NCBI): domain Bacteria; kingdom Pseudomonadati; phylum Pseudomonadota; class Gammaproteobacteria; order Pseudomonadales; family Pseudomonadaceae; genus Pseudomonas; species Pseudomonas sp. PDM28. The sequence goes on along the minus strand of NZ_JAHUWG010000007.1, from coordinate 228,442 downwards.
TCGGGTTGCCGGTGTTGATCAGCCTTCTTTCCTGCAACACGTTTTCCAACGCCTGGCGGTCTGACGGGGTCAATTGATGCTCTCGCTCCTTGAGTTCCAGCAGGATCGGGGTGGACCACTGGCGGTAGGTTTGTTCGGCACTACGATTGAGTGACATGCGTTTTCTCCTTGATCAGGCTCCTGCCAATTAAGGCGCCGCAGTTCGATACGCAAGAGACCCTAGTCGACGTACCCTGTTCTCGCCAATGCGTTACATCGTACGCCCCTTTCCCCAGATGCCTGCAGCCGCAGTGCGCTGCACGTAGTCGCTGAAATCGCGCGCCGGCCGTCCCAGTGCCCGCAGTACGCCATCGGTCACCGGTGTGTTGCGGCCGTCGAGCACGGTGGTGAAGAGGTACAGCACCAGATCGATCAACGCCGGGGGAAGTTGTTCCTGTTCCATTGCCTGTCGATAGGCGTGCGCCGGTACGGCCACGAATTCGATATTGCGATGGGTGGCTCGGGCAATCTCGGTCACGGCGTCGGCAAAGGTCAACGCCCGAGGACCGGTCAATTCATAGAGCTGGTGTGTGTGCCCGGGCTGGGTCAATGCGGCGACGGCGCACTCGGCGATGTCGTCTGCATCGACAAAGGGTTCGGCGACCTGGCCGACGGGGAGTGCCAGTTCACCTTGCACTATGGGTTCAAGAAAGTGCGCCTCGCTGAAGTTCTGGCAAAACCAGCTGGCCCGCAGAATCGTCCAGTCAATCCCGCTGTCCTGTACGACGTGTTCGGCCTGTTGCGCTTCGACTTCACCGCGCCCGGATAACAAAACCAGTTTGCGCACTCCGCTTTTCACCGCCAGGTCGGTGAAAGCCTGGATGGTTTCAACGGCGCCTGGAACGGCGAGATCGGGCTGGAAGGATATGTAGACCCCATGAACACCATCGATTACCGCGTCCCAGGTCGATCGATCTTCCCAGTCGAAAGGCGGATTCGCATCTCGGGAACCCTGGCGGACGGGCAGGCCGGCCGCTTCGAGTCGTTGAGTGATTCGCCGTCCGGTTTTGCCGGTGGCGCCGAGGACCAGCAGGGTTTGCTGAGCGGTGTTCATCGCGTTCATCTCCATCGGATAATGTGAGTAATGCTCACGTTTAAAAGATGATAGATCCTCATGTTTGTACGTCAACCCATCAGGTCGAATTGCCCGACGTGTGGGCATCTGTTGTTTGGCGTGGGGATGGGCGATGCTAAGGTGAGTACATGTCACGTTATTGATCGGGAAATTCGCTCGTGCGCCAAAAGACCCCTGAAGCCCTCGAACAGCCTGCTGCAGAAGCTGTTCGGCGTAATCCCACGCAACAGCGCAGTCGCGAGCGTCAGGAGCGGATTCTGACCGCGGCGACTCAATTGATTGCGGACAAGGGCAGCGATCAGCTCAAGATGAGTGAAATCGCCGAGCGCGCCGAGATCTCGATCGGTTCCCTTTATCAGTATTTTCCCGACAAGAGCGCCGTCATCCGAACGCTCGCCGAACGCTACAACGCTGAGAGCCGTCGTTGCATTGCACAGGCAATGGAGGCTGTGGAGGATGCCCAGGGTTTGCAGGCCGCCTATTCGCAGTTGCTCGACCTGTATTACGAGATCGTGATGGCGACACCGGTGATGCGTGACATCTGGTCCGGCATGCAGGCCGACAAGCAGTTGTTGCAGCTGGAGCTGGAGGAGAGCCGGGTGGCCGGAGAAATGCTGGCCCAAGCCATGCTTCGTGTGTATCCGCAAAGCGATGAGCTGAAGGTCCGGCAATCCGCGTTTTTGATCTGGCACCTGGGCGAGGCGACCATGCGGTTGGCGGTCACTTGTACGCCAGAGGAAGGGCGCGCGCTGGTCGAGGCGTTCAAGCGCATGTCCCTGCGCGAGGTCATGGAGCCAGCGTGCAGGGACATCTGATCGCAGTAAACGCTGCCTAAACGAAAGGTTGGCCGGCAAATCCCCGTGGCAGTCGTTGCAGGCCGGGCATCGCGGTCAGTCGTTCGGTCCAGGCTGAACGCCAGTTATCGGCGGTGTGCACGGCTTTGGCTTTGCGTGCTGCGCGGCGGGCAGCGTTGCGTTCAGTCTTGCGGGCTTCTTTGTAGGCGTCGGTGTTTCGGCAGCTTCTGCATTTGACCCGATTGAGTTCGCGGGTCGATACCAGGTTGTTGCCGTGGTGACCGCAGGCCAGGTGCCCGCTGACTTTGAAATGAGTGACCATTGGAACGTCTCCTTGGTGACGTGTGATCGGTTGACCCCACGTGAGCGGTGACGTTCGATTGGTTTTGCGCAACAAAAAATCCCGGCACGAGGTCGGGCTGCAAGAGAGGTTGAAAACTCGGCAGGCAGACAGCTATCCGGAGGCGTCAGTGCCACCGGTCATGCTGCCCGATTCGGGTCTGTCCTCGTACCGCGAGTCCGTGGCGGATCATCTGAACCGAGGCAGAGGCCGGTCGACAGGCTGGAGAGAAGACAGCGTGTGCCGGATCAGGGGCGTGTCCTTCTCGATGTCGTTCAGGCGATCACGAATTCTGAGGGCGGTAGGGTGTCCGCCTTGATGATCGACCCAGTCGGCGATTTCCTTGCAGGCCGCAGCCAGGCGCGCCTGACGGGAGTCGAGCAAGGTGAGCAGGGTGGTGATGGACTCTTTTTCGGACATGGGAGACACCTCCGTTCAAGAAACCTGGTGTGGCAGCAAAAAGCCCGCCGGGAGCGAGCTTTCTGCCGTTGGGGTCGCTGTTCCTTCAGCCATTTCAGTATAGACCCGTTAAAAAATGGTGACAGGCCCTCAACCTTGTCGGGCTGTCACTTGTGATTTTGCGTTCAACTGCCGGCAAACACGCAGAGCGTCTTCTTCAGTGTCGTAGCCATCTCCGATAAAGCCTTGGGTGCGGGTATCGGCGATGCGATACCAGACCGCGGCATCCGGAGGCAGATGGTCATTTTCACCCGCACGGCGGCCATGAATGATGATCTTGTTGCAACGCTTCACGACGAAAATGTCTTCCATGGCGTCTCCGCAGCGGATTCGTGTTCAGTTCAACTATAGAAGTCATTGGTGATCGTGCAAAAAATAGGCAGGTCAATTCGTCGGTTCAGGCGCGGCGGGCATTCTCTCAAGGAAGATCGCCAGCCCGACCTCTTCGGCCGATAGCCCCTTGCGCGCTCTGGTCTTTGGCAGTTGCGCCAGATCACCGAGAAGAAAGCCGTCCAGCACCGCCGGGTGGATATAGCATTTGCGGCACACCGCCGGGGTATTGCCGAGCTGCCTGGCAACGTTCTTGACCATGTCCACCAGGTGCCGCCTGGCATCCGTTTCAGGCTCCCACTGCAGTTTGCGCAACATCGCCAGAGCCAGGACGCTGCCGGCCCAGGTGCGGTAATCCTTGGCGGTGAATTCGGCGCCGGTGAGCGTTTGCAAATAGCTGTTGATGTCGGATGAACTGACGGTGTGCCGGTCTCCGTTTTCATCCAGATACTGAAACAGGTTCTGCCCGGGAATGTCCTGGCAGCGTTTGATGATCCGCGCCAGTCTCCGGTCTTTCACGGTGATCTGGTGTTCGACGCCACTTTTGCCGCGGAACTGGAACAGGATGGCACTGCCGTTGATCTCCACATGGCGGCTGCGCAAGGTCGTCAGGCCGTAGGAGCGGTTGTCCCGGGCATATTGGCTGTTGCCGATACGGATCAACGTCGTGTCCAGCAGAGTGATGACCGTGGCCATGACTTTGTCGCGACTGAATCCCGGTGCCGCCAATTCGGCCTCCAGTCGTTGACGCAGTTTCGGCAAGGCCAGGCCGAACTCACGCAGGCGCAAGTATTTGTCGGCGTCGCGTACCTCCCGCCAGCGCGGATGATAACGGTATTGTTTGCGACCCCGGGCATCCCGGCCGGTGGCCTGCAGGTGCCCGCATGGATCGACGCAGATCCACACCTCGGTATAGGCCGGTGGTACCGCGAGTGCATTGAGGCGTTTGATTGCCTCCGGGTCGGTGATGCGCTGGCCCGCCGGGTCGAAATAGGCGAATTTGCCGCGCAGTTTCCGGCGGGTGATGCCCGGCTGGGTGTCATCGACATAATGCAGGTCAGGTGGCAGTTCATCGAGCATGACAGGCGTCCTGGGCGAGGAATCACGGGGCGTTACAGCCATGGACCGCGCCCCGCTGCAGTCGTGCCGACGGATTTACGCCAGCACCGCGACCGCTTTGATTTGTGCCCAGAGTTGCTGGCCAGGGTGGACGTTCAGGTGATCGCGGGAATAACGCGTGATCCGCGCCAGCAGCGGTGTACCGGCGGCGTCCAGCCGAATCAGCACATGGGCGGCGTTGTCGGCGTTCATTTCACTGACCACGGTGACCGGCAGGCGATTGAGAATGCTGCTGTGCCCGGCACTGTGCAGGTTCAGGCTGACATCCCGCGCCTGGACCTTGCAGCGCAGTGCCTGGCCTGCATCCATGGGCGTATGCGGTACCCGAATGTTGAGGCTGGTGCCGGGCAATTGCAGGCTCAGCAATTGATAGTCGGCGTCATAGGCGCTGACGCGGCCTTCGATCACCACACCGGCGTCGTCCCCCATGGCCAGAGGCAAGTCGAGGCGCGCCAAGGTCTGGCCGATCGGACCGCTGGCCAGTGCCTTGCCGTTGCTGAGCAACACGATATGGTCGGCCAGCCGCGCGACCTCATCCTGGGAGTGGCTGACGTACAGCACCGGAATCTCGAGTTCGTCGTGCAGCCGCTGCAGGTAAGGCAGGATTTCACTTTTGCGTTGGGTATCCAGCGCCGCCAGGGGCTCGTCCATCAACAACAGTTTCGGGCTGGTGAGCAAGGCGCGGGCGATGCCGACGCGCTGTCGCTCGCCGCCCGAAAGGTGTTGCGGATGGCGGTCCAGCAAGTGGCGGATGCCGAGCAATTCGCTGGCGTGGGCCATGTCGACCCGCCGCTGCGACTTCGGGATGCGCTTGAGGCCGAACTCCAGGTTGGCCAGCACCGACAGATGAGGAAACAGGCTGGCTTCCTGGAACACGTAGCCCAGCGCGCGTTTGTGCGGCGCGACGAAAGCCTTGTTTGCGCTGTCTTGCCAGACTTCATCGTTGACCTGGATAAAACCCTGATCGGCCCGTTCCAGGCCGGCGATGCAGCGCAGGCAAGTGGTCTTGCCCGAACCGGAATGACCGTACAGCGCTGTGACGCCACGGCCCGGCAGTTGCAGGTCGACGTCCAGGGCGAAGCCCGGGTAATCCAGTTTCAGGCGCATGTGAATCATCGGTCAGCTCCAGCCCGCTTTGGTTTTCCGGCTGGAATACAGCGCCAGCAAGACGACAAACGAGAACACCAGCATCGCCCCGGCCAGCCAATGGGCCTGGGCGTATTCCATGGCTTCGACGTGATCGTAGATCTGCACCGAGACCACGCGGGTCTTCTCGGGAATGTTGCCACCGATCATCAGCACCACGCCGAACTCGCCGACGGTGTGGGCGAAACCGAGAATGGCGGCGGTAATGAAACCGGGGCGGGCCAGGGGCAACGTCACGCTGAAAAAGGTGTCCCAGGGATTGGCCCGCAGCGTCGCGGCCACTTCGAGCGGGCGCGTGCCGATGGCGGAAAAAGCGTTTTGCAGCGGTTGGACGACAAAAGGCATCGAATACAACACCGAGCCGATGACCAGCCCTGCAAAACTGAAGGTGAGGGTGCCAAGACCGAGTGATTGGGTGAACTGGCCAATGAACCCGTGAGGGCCCAGCGCCAGCAACAGATAAAAACCGATCACGGTCGGTGGCAACACCAGAGGCAGGGCGACAATCGCCCCGACCGGACCGCGCCACCAGGAGCGGGTGCGCGAAAGCCATAACGCAATCGGAGTGCCGACAATCAGCAGGATGACGGTCGTCAGGGACGCCAGTTTCAGGGTCAGCCAGATGGCGGAAAAATCGGCACTCGATAGCGACATTTTAGATTTCGTAGCCGTAGGACTTGATGAAAGCTGCCGCTTTCGGCCCCTTGAGGTAGTCAACCAATGCTTTGGCGGCCGGGTTGTCCTTGCCCTTGTTGAGAATCACGGCGTCCTGCTTGATCGGGTCGTGCAGGCTGGCGGGAACGATCCAGGCCGAACCGCTGGTGATCTTGCCGTCCTTGTAGATCTGCGACAGGGCGACAAAACCCAGTTCGGCGTTGCCGGTGGAGACGAACTGATAGGCCTGGGTGATGTTTTGGCCTTCAACAATCTTGTCCTTGACCTTGTCGGTCAGACCTTCCCTGGCCAGCACCTGGGTCGCTGCCAGGCCGTAAGGCGCAGCCTTCGGATTGGCGATGGACAGGTGCTGGTATTCGTTCTTTTTCAGCACGTCGCCCTTGGCATCGACGTAGCCTTCCTTGGCCGACCATAGCGCCAAGGTGCCGACTGCGTAGGTGAAGCGCGAACCCTTGACGGTGTCGCCTTCGGCTTCGAGTTTTTTCGGGGTGCTGTCGTCTGCCGCGAGGAACACTTCGAACGGCGCGCCGTTTTTGATCTGGGTGTAGAACTGGCCGGTGGCGCCAAAGGCGGTGACCAATTTATGCCCGGTATCCTTTTCGAAATCAGCGGCGATGGCCTGGATGGGCGCGGTGAAGTTGGCAGCGACAGCCACCTGGACTTCGTCCGCCTGGGCTGAGCCGCAGGCGAATACGGCGAGCAGGCTCGTGAGGCACGCAGGGGCAAAACGTGAGACGCGAAGGGTCATGAAACGGCTCCGTCAAAGGCAATTGCAGCAAGGGTAAATCGTTATGTAGAGAAATATATAGCGAATTGCCTTTGAACGGAATGTGCAGTCACATAACTGTATACAATTTTAACGCAAATGATGCTCAGGGGTGGCGCAGCAGCCTCGCCAGTCCTTCTTCGGCCAGTTTTCGAGTCAGTGCCTCGGTGGTCAATTCAACGCCGAGAGTAAATGCCTGGCCGGCCCAAAGGTTGCTGAAGTCCGCTTCACCTTTGGCCCGCAACGGCATCAACGCGCCACCGGCCAGGGGAAAGGCCGGAGCCTTGGCGCTCATGGGCCCCAGTTCGCGCATCACCCGATTAAGAATGCCCCGAGCCGGGCGACCGGTGAACACGTTGGTCACCGCCGTTTCGCTTTCCTTGGCGGTGCGCAAGGCTTTGTGATGGGAGGGGCTGACCTTGGCCTCTGGCGTGAACAGGTACGCTGTTCCCACCTGTACCGCCGAAGCGCCCAGCATGAAAGCGGCGGCGACGCCACGTGCGTCAGCGATGCCGCCGGCGGCAATCACCGGCACTTTCACCGCATCGACGACTTGCGGCACCAAGGCGAAAGTGCCCACCTGACTGCTCAGGTCATTGCTGAGAAACATCCCGCGATGGCCTCCGGCCTCAAAACCCATGGCAATGATCGCATCGCAGCCATGCTGCTCCAGCCACACCGCTTCTTCGACGGTGGTGGCCGAGGACAGCACCTTCGCACCGGTGGCTTTGACCCGGTCGAGCAGGGATTTTTCCGGCAGGCCAAAGTGGAAGCTCACCACTTCAGGGCGAAACGCTTCGACCACTTCACAGGCCGCGTCATCGAACGGTGCCCGATTGGACACCGGTGTTGGCGCATCGAAATCAGCGCCAAGTTCCTGGTAGTAGGGTTGCAGCAGGTTTTTCCAGTCCTGCGCGCGTTGCTCATCAGGGGCTGGAGTTTGATGACAGAAAAAATTGACGTTGATCGGGCGCTGGGTGTGTTGGCGGATCGTTTTCAGCTCTTCGCGCAGTTGATCCGTGCTGAGCATCGCCGCGGGCATCGAGCCCAGGCCGCCCGCATTGCAGGCTGCAATCACCATGGCCGAGTTGTGGGCTCCGGCCATCGGCGCCTGAATGATCGGCAGTTCGATCCCGAGCAGGTCAAGAATGCGGGTATCTGGCCATGGGTTCATGTGCTGTGTTCTCCGACGTTGAAGCAGGGCAGGGACGGTAGAACAGGATTTGTAACGCAACGATTGGCGCAAGGCCAGTCGTCTTTTCAGTTCGCCAGGCTTTCTTCGGCGCTCGCTGGGGTCGCTGATTGGCTTAAAGTCGGGTACGACAATCTGCTGCCATGTGTTATTTCAAATGCACCACAACCAGACTGATTCCATTGAGAGGCCGTAATGTTCAAAGGTATTTTGATCGACAAAGACGACAGCGGTTACCGGGCCACACTGCAAGAGATCCAGGACGATCAGTTACCCGAGGGCGATGTCACGGTGCGTGTTGCCTACAGCACGCTGAACTTCAAGGATGGCCTGGCGATCACCGGCAGCAGTCCGGTGGTGCGCAAATTCCCGATGGTGCCGGGCATCGACCTGGCCGGTGTGGTCGAGGTCAGCGGGCATCCGGACTACAAGGTCGGTGACGCAGTCCTGCTCAACGGCTGGGGCGTAGGGGAAGGGCATTGGGGCGGCCTGGCGCAGAAGGCTCGCCTGAACGGTGACTGGCTGATCCCGCTGCCCAAGGCATTCACCGCCGCCCAGGCGATGGCCATCGGTACGGCGGGCTACACGGCCATGCTGTGCATCCTGGCTTTGGAACATAACGGCGTGACGCCCGGGCAGGGTGAAATCCTGGTCACCGGCGCCAACGGTGGCGTCGGCAGTTTCGCCATCGCGTTGCTGAACAGGCTCGGCTATCGGGTGGTCGCGTCCACCGGGCGTACCTCGGAGCACGACTACCTGAAGCAACTGGGCGCCAGCGAAATCATCGATCGCGCCACCTTGTCCGAGCCTGGCAAACCCTTGGCCAAGGAGCGCTGGGCGGCCGTGATCGATTCGGTCGGCAGCCACACCCTGGCCAATGCGTGCGCCAGCACCAAGGCCAATGGCACCGTCGCGGCTTGTGGTTTGGCGCAGGGCATGGACTTTCCGGCGTCCGTTGCACCCTTCATATTGCGCGGTGTGACCCTGGCCGGCATCAACAGCGTGACCCAGCCCAAAGCCAAGCGCGTGGAGGCCTGGAGTCGCCTGGCCAAGGACCTGGACTTCAACCTGTTGCCGTTGATCAGTCACGAAATCGGCTTGAGCGAAGCCATCGAGGCCGCGCCGCGCTTGCTTGCCGGGCAGTTGCGCGGGCGCGTGGTGGTGGACGTGAATCGCTGATTACTGCGATTCGCGCTCCAGCAACTGGCGTTTGCGTTCGACACCCCAGCGATAGCCCGAGAGATTGCCATCGCTGCGCACCACGCGATGGCACGGGATCGCCACAGCCAGGTTGTTCGCGCCGCAGGCTTGAGCCACGGCGCGAACGGCTTTTGGCGAACCGATGCGTAGCGCGACATCGGCGTAGCTCGCCGTGCTGCCAACGGGTATCTCCCGCAGTGCTTGCCAGACCCGTTCCTGGAACGCGGTGCCGCGCACGTCCAATGGCAGGTCCAGGCCAATCGCCGGGGCTTCAATAAAGCCGACGACCTTGGCAATCAACGCTTCGAACGCCTGATCGGCGCCAATCAAATTGGCTCGCCGAAACTTGTCTTGCAGATCACAGACCAGTTGGTGCGGATCATCACCGAGCAAAATCGCGCAAACCCCGCGTTCACTCTGCGCCACCAGAATCGCCCCCAGCGAACACTGGCCCACGGCAAAACGAATGTCGTTGTTTTGCCCGGCAGCGCGGTAGTCCCCGGGCTTCATTCCGAGCAGCTGGTCTGCCGCTTCATAAAACCGGCTGTTGGAGTTGAAGCCGGCGTCATACAGGGCATCGGTCACCGAACCGCCGTCTGCCAGGCGCTCGCGCACCTTGCGTGAACGATGGGCATCGGCGTAGCCCTTGGGCGTCAGGCCGGTGACGCCTTTGAACACGCGATGGAAGTGGAAGCTGCTCAATCCCGAAGCCTCGGCCAGTTCGCCCAGGGTGGGCAGCGTTTCGGCGCTTTCAATCTGGCGGCAGGCAGCGGCCACGGTGGCGGCATGCTGCGCGGCGAGTTCGCTCTGATCCTTTGCCGCGCGCTTGCTCGAACGGTAACCCGCGGCCCGGGCCTGTTCGGCGCTATCGAAGAACTCGACATTCTGTGGCTTGGGCAGGCGCGCAAGGCTGCTGGGGTTGCAGTAGATGCCTGTGGTCTTCACGGCATAGACAAATTGCCCGTCAGCCTTGGGGTCGCGCGCGACCACGGCGGCCCAGCGCGGATCGTTTTCGGTGAGGATCTTGGTCGATTGGGTTGTCATGGCGTCACGTCCTTTGAGGAGTTGCCTGCACATTAACCATGGGGCAATTCCCACGCACTCCGGCGCTTGCGGTCAAATTCGAAGTCTTCATCCGGCGGTGCGGAAGGTGAAGTTGATGCGTTGCTCGCCCAGTCTCGGGTGAAGGCCGTCCTTGATCGGCAATACGCCGTGATAACGCAGGCGATCCACGCCACCCCAGACCACGATGTCACCATGCAGCAGGGGGATGCGCTGGCTTTTGTCACTGCGTGCAAAGCCACCGAACAGGAACATCGCCGGCAAGCCCAGCGATACCGAAACGATGGGAGCTGCGTAGGAATGTTCGTCCTTGTCTTGATGCAATGACATTTTTGCCCCGGGGATGTAGCGGTTGATCAGGCAGGAATCTGGCACAAAACCGCTGAACCCCGCAGCCTGCGCCGCCGCTTGTGCCAGTTGGAAAAACACCTCGGGCATCATTGGCCAGGGTCGACCGGTCTGGGGATCGTGACGGGTGTAGCGGTATCCGTTGCGGTCCGTGGTCCAGCCGAATGTGCCACAACTGCTCAGGGCGACCGACATGGTAAAGCCGCCGGGCGTGACCATCTGCCGAAATGGCGCGGCCAGCAGCACCGCCTCCAGGGCGGGCAGCAAACGCTCGAACCAGGGCAGGGCGAAACCTCTGAGCACCCAGGATTGTTCGCCGATCTGCTCGCGCCTGGGCTCTTGCTCGGGCTCTGCATCGGCAAACAGATCGAACGTCAGCGGGTTCATGGGCTCATGTCGCATCGTGAAAGATGATTCCAAGGGTATGCCGTTTGCCGCTGTGCAGGCGACTCACGCCGTGGCGCAGGGTCACGCGGTAGTAACCGCGAGTGCCTTTGACCGGCCGCTGGTTGACGGCAAAGATCAGCCCGTCACCTTTCTTCAGGTCGATGACCATAGGCCGTGACTGCATTCGCGGGCGTTGTTCGGTCATGACAAATTCGCCCCCGCTGAAGTCTTGATCGGGGTCCGACAGCAGAATCGCCACTTGCAACGGGAAAACGTGCTCACCGTACAGATCCTGATGCAGGCAGTTGTAGTCCTGCGGACCATATTGCAGCAACAAGGGGGTCGGACGGTTCTGACCAGCGGCATGACAGCGCTCGAGGAAGGCGGGATGAGTGTCAGGAAAACGCTGCGGCAAACCCATTTGTTCATGCCAGCGATTGGCGATGGGCGCCAGGCGCGGGTAGAGCGCGCTGCGCAAGCGCGCCACAAGGTCCGGCAACGGGTAGCTGAAATACTTGTACTCGCCGCGGCCGAAGCCGTGACGAGCCATTACCACGTGCGAGCGAAAGGACTCGGTCCGGGGGTACAGGGCGCTGACCTGATCACAAGCCTTGTGGCTCAGCAGTGAAGGGATGACGGTGTAACCGTCCAGGTCAAGTTGCTGTTCCAGCCGGGGCCAGTCCAGCCGGTCCAGATATTGCTCGCTCATTGCCGGGCCTCTTGGGGTTGAGGTGGCCAGTCTGGAAGACTTGAATGCAGCAGACACTCCGGCGCTTGCGGTCGAACTGCGAACGGGAGCCGACGTCCACTGTCGCTCCGGATTGCGTTACAGCGCTTTGCTGACGCTGATTTCGCTGATGACGTCGTCCTGTCCATGAATGGCATCCAGCGCCGCCTTGGCTTCTTCTGCGGTGCCGTGTTCAAGCTGGGCGAACTCGAAGCGGCGCTCACCGTTGAGTTTGTATTTGATGACGTACTTGGTCGTTTGGGCCACGGTCGTATCTGCCTGTCTCGTGTTTCGGGTTTGCCGGTCAGCTCAGTTTCGTGCTGGAACGGCGAATGATTTTGATCGAGTGCGTCAGGGTGGGCTTGCGCGTCACGCTGATAGCGCGGCGGTTGACGGTGTCGATCGTGATGTTCCAGAAACCGGTGCTGGGGGCGGTGATGCGCGCCGGAAACGTGTCGAATGCACCGCCGTGATAGGTGTGACGGCCGCCATTCTTGAAGCTGCGGAAGTTGGCGTCGTTCATCAAACGGATGTTGCACATTTGGGAGCATTGAATGACGACGATGTCGTCTTCATTGAGGTGCTCGCGCTGATGGATAAATTTCATGGGGCGCCTCCAGAAGGGCTTTTTCTACAAAATCAAAACGATAGCATGGGCGATGGGCGCAGTTTATCAGCCCGAAGGCCTTATTATCCGGTCGCTTTGACAATTAAAAACGCTAATTTCACCTTTGATGAGCGATAAAGCAGTTTGCCTCGGAGAAAAAACGCATCTGCGTTGTCCGAGCCTCTTTATCGGAGGTTTTGTATGAAGTGGGGTTTGTGGGTTGTTTCGCTGGCGGCATTGGTGAGCGGTTGTGCGAACGTCTCTGACATCAACGAGTCACTGCCGACCATGAGCGTGATTTCTGGCAAGAAACCCCATGAATATGCGCAATGCCTCAGCGAAAAACTGGCCGACAGTCGTGGTGCCTTGCAAATCGAACCGCACAAGGATGGCCTGCGTGTGATCGTGCCGCTCAAGTATTCCACGGGGCCGTCAGCCGTATTCGACATTGAAGAGCGCTCGGGCGGCAGTAGCATCAAGCTGCACGAGAGCATGTCCAATGTCCCGGTGCGTCCAAAGGATGTACAGAAGGCTGCCACCGAGTGCATTTCCGGCTGATAAACTATCGACCAACAGCACCGATGCCGCCAAAGCCTGTTTTTGGCGGCATCGTCATTTCTGGAGTCGACTATGAAACGAGAGCAGGTCCGGGAGCGCCATGCAGAGGGACTTATCTCTGCCACCCATGTGATCCAGAATCCGGCGGAGCTGGGGGAATGGATCGTGTTTTTCAAGAAAAGCGCCGGGCGCAGCTATTTCCTGGTGGATGACAATGACGAAGTCGAGTCCTTCGGCAAGCTCGACGATTTGATCGAAACAGTGCGTGGACTCGGGATCAGGTTCGCCGAAATTCATCTGTAGGGCCGAGCCCCTTATTTGCAGACCACCACGACGCTGCGGTTCTTGTAATTGCCGATATCGGCGCCGAGGGTTTTTTCACTGACCTTGAGCGCTGGCGTGCCGTCGGTGCCGACGATCCGGTAGCCGGTTCCTGCACAGGAGGCATCGGCCTTTTCGTAGCAGGCGGCCCAGGAATTCGCCTCTCCCGAGCAATCGATCGTCAGACCCTGCTCTCCGTTGCCCAGGTAGGTTTCTTTCGACGTTGCGCAGCCGCTCAGGGCCAATACTGCTAGCAAAGGCAAAACTTTATTCATGGTTTGATCATCGTCAGTGGGGTGGGCTAAGGCTGAGACAGCGCCGGATTCAAAAGGTTATAGCCAAAGGCCACTTCTTTTTCGGTGTTCCGATCAAGATCAAAAGATCGCAGCCTTCGGCAGCTCCTACAGGGACCGCGGTGGGCAGCTACATGCCGAGCCGATCTCGATCATTTTGATCCGGGCGGTCAGCTGGTTGAAGTCGGGGTTGTAAGGTCAACCCGACCCTTGTAGGAGCTGCCGAAGGCTGCGATCTTTTGATCTTGATCTTCAGCAATCTCCAGATCGTAAAAGCAATATCAAAAGATCGCAGCCTTCGGCAGCTCCTACAGTGTTCCCCGGGATTCCGTGAAGTACCATAAAAAAGCCCTGTGCTAAGACAGGGCTATTCGAGAGGGGCGTCGATCAGCTCTTGTCCTTGCCGCGTCGCTTGGGTTCCGGGTGCTCAAGCTCCAGCACCGAGGCCACTTCGATTGCCAGGGCTTCGGAAGGGAAAGGCCCGGCGATATTTTCACCGGCGACGCTGGCCACCCACCATTGCCCGTCTTTCATCTTGTTAATCAGGAATCCGTTGACGCTTTTTGCTTCCGACATCTATTTGCCTCGTTGTCTGGTTCAATCGCGCCATGATACCGGCAAACGCACGCAACGGGTGCCGATGAGCGTATGGTGATGGGTTGCGGGCGGTAGAAAGCCGTGCATTTGCGCCAGTCTCTGCTATGCATAAGAGGCTGTGCAATCGCCTGTGCAACCTCGCAGGGAACTATCCGCCAGAATAATTCTCTATGTTGGCATCAGTTAGCCAGCGCGGGGGCATTGTAAGGTGCACGCCGCCTGATTAGACTGCGCCGAAACTCGTACACACAGCCCTTTCAAGGACTTATATGATCAAGAAATGCTTGTTCCCAGCAGCCGGTTACGGTACTCGCTTCCTGCCAGCGACTAAAGCCATGCCCAAAGAAATGCTGCCGGTGGTGAACAAGCCACTGATCCAGTACGGCGTCGAAGAAGCACTGGATGCCGGCTTGACCGAAATCTCCATCGTCACCGGCCGCGGCAAGCGCGCCCTGGAAGACCACTTCGACATCAGCTACGAGCTGGAAAACCAGATCAAGGGCACCGACAAGGAAAAATACCTGGTCGGCATCCGCAAGCTGCTCGACGAATGCTCGTTCTCCTACACCCGTCAGACCGAAATGAAAGGTCTGGGCCACGCGATCCTCACCGGCCGCCCGCTGATCGGCGACGAGCCGTTCGCCGTGGTACTGGCGGATGACCTGTGCGTCAACCTCGAAGGCGACGGCGTGCTGACCCAGATGGTCAAGCTGTACAAGCAGTTCCGCTGCTCGATCGTGGCCATCCAGGAAGTCGACCCGCAAGAAACCAACAAGTACGGCGTGATCGCCGGCGAGATGATCCGTGACGACATCTACCGCGTACACAGCATGGTTGAAAAGCCAAAGCCGGAAGACGCACCGTCGAACCTGGCCATCATCGGCCGCTACATCCTGACCCCGGACATCTTCGACCTGATCGAACAAACCGAGCCAGGCAAGGGCGGTGAAATCCAGATCACCGACGCCCTGATGAAGCAGGCCCAGAACGGCTGCGTCATGGCCTACAAGTTCAAGGGCAAGCGTTTCGACTGCGGTGGCGCCGAAGGCTACATCGAAGCGACCAACTTCTGCTTCGAGAACTTCTACAAGACGGGCAAGGCTTACTGATAGCGTTTTAGGTTCTTGTGAGAATTTACTTGATTTAGTGTTAAATAAAGTAATAGACAAAGCAAATGCCCCGACATCGTTCGGGGCGTTTGCTTTTATATCGTAGTAAGACATGCCGATGCCTGAAAGGCATGTTGCTATTTTATATGGGGAGAATTTTAGCTTTATATATCTAAATTTTTTGGCTTGTGCCGAGTTCTATCGAACGCCAGACGCCACTTGCTATGGCAATGAGTTTTTCGCTTACTCGAAGCTCGCCGGATACAAATACCAAGTTGCCGGTAATCTTATTGACCCTTGCAGTACCTATAACCCAGTCACCAGCTTTTGCCCCAGCAACAAAGTCGGTGTGTAAACTCACCGTGATACATGGTTTATTTCCAGTTGCATGAAAGGCAGTACCGCCCAAGGAGTGGTCGAGAAAGGTCATAATCATGCCTCCATGCAGACGTTCCAGCGAATTCAAGTGTTTCTGATCAATTTGGAACTTGAATGACCAAGCGTTTGCCTCGTTCTTGTGCAACAAAGGGCCAACCGTTTGTTCAAAGCCATCATAGGAAAATAGCTGGGGGAAAGGCTCATACCCGTCAGGGTCTTTGTTATACGTTTCCGGGAGTGCATCCATGATTACCTCGGTCTTGTTTTTTCGGTTGTAAGGTGAGGGGAGTGTTTGTCCAATATCCATCGCCAAAGTGGTGGAAAAAGCGCAATTATTGCCATGGTGAAATATCCATATGGCATAACAGGCGCATCGGATTGTTGGCTCAAGGCATGAAAGGGTTTGGCTGGATGGACGTGGTGATCTGAATGATGTCCTAGATTAAATAATGCATAGTTGGTCAGTGAGTAATTGTCCCAAGAGCTTGAGTAGCTTGGTTTGCGACTGCCTCCGTTCCGGTTTAGCCCGTAGTGCTGCATGTAATTCACTGTTTCAAGAACAAGCACTGCAATGACACCTTGAGCTATAAATGCAGCAAGCGCAATTGGTCCAAGAAGAAGCAGTATAGCTATGTAAAGGAGACTCTGAATAATCCACAGACTTATAGCGCGGTTGTGAATGGGATGATACTGATGGCCTGAGAATATTGCAGATCGAGCACATTCTCTTTTCAACATAGATATGCCACCAAAAAAAATTGATCGGATGTAAAATTTGTATAGGGACTGGCCGTGTTGTGCTGATGAGTGGTCCTTCTCTGTTGCTACGTTGGGGTGATGGCTGTACAGGTGTTGCAGTTTGAAGTGGGGATAGCTCGATAGAAGCATGAGGGCGGTGCCTAAGTGCTTGCTTATGGACGTTCCCCTATGAAACATTTCATGGGCTAAAACAATTCCAATAATTCCTGTTGTTAATCCGCAGTTGTAGATTAGTACGATTTTTTCGAAAGATGTAAATTTTTCATATGGAATGGTAATGATCGTGCTGGCTACTACGGCAATTACAATTAGAGCGGTAAGTCGAGAAATGAACTCTGGTATTGCTGGAAAATAAGCATTTTTATTTGTTGGGGCGACTGGCTTGCCTAATATTTCGATAGCAGGATAAACCACAGTGCCAAGAATTATAGTGATGTAGATCCAGTTGCCACCGTTCCATAAACCTAGTCCGACAGACATAGGGTGAAGTAAGGCTAGACAATACGCCCAATCACGAACCATTAAATTGACTCCACAAGCATGCCCACAGGGGTAAAGGGGGTGACCTTGTATGGTAAGTCGGCAATCCGAATAATGAATTCCATCTCTTGGATGCTATAGGCTCGTCTGTGTGACGCTACTCCATCACTGATGAAGCTACTGGAGTAAAAAGGCGATAGAGACTGTACGAGTGCAGGCCCATAAAAAGTGCGCCGTAGATCAAAAATTATCACTTTTTTGGAAATCCTCTTTAATTCCCGAAGTAGTTTGATAACAATACCCGCTGGAAAGTGGTGCAGTGCCTGGCAGTTCAGCGCGATATCAAATTTCAGGTTTGAGAATAAAAGATTGGTGGCGTCTGCAACAAGCCATTCAATGTTCATATGTCTGAAGGCTGTTGTGTTGGTTTCTATGTGGCGTTGTGAAAGATCACTTCCTACGGCATGAATGTGAAATTCACCATGATCAACTTGCGATGTCACACTCCTGAGCAACCAACAACTTCCTCCACAAACTTCAATAACCGATACACTACCCGCTGCTTGAGCTCGTATATTTTTTAGTATGAAGTCGGTGAGCTTTCGCTTGAGTCCAGATGCATTTGCGAGTGCTTCCAAATCTCTGACAACTTCGGCCGCCAATTCACTTTCAGGAAATAGGTCAAGAATTTCCGCCTTTTCCCGATAGATTAGTCTGTCAACAAAGCCAAAATGCTGTTGGCGATAGGCAGCGAGCTGTTCTTCAAATGGTATCATGTGACAAGCTTTTTTGTTTTAACTCGGGTTGAAGAAACTCGACATGCTTTCGCCGCTGACGAATCGCTCTCATCGTTTTCTGTTGGTGAAAATACCGATTAGACCGTTCCTTTAGATAGAGCGCCGCGGAACTCTCATTTGTTTGGTAGTATATGATCCAATCGTCGATATCATCACGCCCCAGCAAGTGAAGAGGGGGGTGATCGATCGGAACCAAGCCAAACTCCACAAAGTATCTAAGTGTTTGATATCGAGTTATTCCGACTATGAAATCGAAATTGTCTTTGATTGCTCGAGTTGCAGCTTCTTGGAGTAGAATGCCAATCGCAATGTTGCCGCGAAAATTCGGCGTTAAAACAACATTAGTTGCTTCTAGAAGTCTTGGTCTGTACCCGATATCGGGCAGGTATCGAAAGTAAGGATTTGCCTCGGAATACAGGGTTTCGCATAGGCCAAGTGTCCCTTCCATTTTTTCGTCAAAGTACAGGCCGAAGCACTTGGTGTCTGGTCCAGGCAAAATTGATGATGTGAAAAAACCGAGCGGCTCGTAGGATTGCCTGAGGATTTTTTCATACTGATACGTTGAGTCAGGATCTGATCGATCTATCTCTCGAATTGAGTAATTTCTCAGGTCATAAAAATCTTTCATGCACTTCTCCGATCTGAGCGTTACGCCAATGCAGAGTTTAGAGGCGGCACGTCGGCTGTATCTGCCGTCAATACGTCATTGAATAACTGACCGTACAAGCGGAACGTCATACGGCGTGCATGCACTACGTACTCCAGTTCGTTATCATGAACGAACTCAATTGCCTCAATTGCTTCCTGTAGGTGCTTCGCATCGAATCCTCCATGACTGCGCAAGAATGTCACTGCGTTACTTGGTATCCCATATTGTTCCGTCATGACATCTGCGAACATGGTGCCGAAGTCGGCTCCTAGCCCTTCGGTAGCCGTCGCGACCCCGAGGATGCCAACGGGATTGCCATAGGTTGCCATATAATAGTTCTGGGTAATCAAGCCCCAAGCGCCTGCAGAAGGCTGGGAATTAAGAAGGAAGTCCGAATCAAGGCCAATATTTTTCAGATCCTTGATGCAGAAAAGATCGTGGCCATTCTCTTCAAGAACTTGTTCAAAAAACCAGTTGCGAAGCCCCCGACGATCATCGCTCAGGCGCGCTCCACCCAAGGCCAGCATTCGGGACGTGTGACGTACTAAGTGATAGGTCTCACGAAGGTAAGATGCGTAATGAGCGCTGGTCATGCCACCGCTCGCAACGACTCTCAACAGTGGATTGGTTTCAACGAACTGTTTATATTCGTTCTTCGTCTTCTGTACGATCAAGTCAAACTTGTGCATGTTGACTCTCCTGGCGATTGGAATCCTTACGATAATCGCCATTTCTGAGCGCTAGAATAGGAAAAATGTACCATTGACCCATTGATGAGACCTGTTGCCCATATTCGTCTACACGTAGCCTCTATCCTGCGTGCTCCTCCTCGCTATTCTGAGTTATGGTTTCTTCACGCTACAGGGATAGAGGTCTAGGAGTCCGAATTTCGCCAGGCAAACTATCTCCAAAGCTAAAAGGATTAATTTGTTACAAGTTTGTGTTGACGCGTCATGCCTGGGTGCTATCTTATTCGCGTTACTCTGATTGATAACTTGCATATTAAAAATAATAAATAAAATAAAAAGAAGAGTTATATATGACGCATCAATTGCCCGAGAGTTTACTTGATAGCGCGATGCCTCTATCAGATTGTTCAAGTCCATCATTGGGCTTGATTCGGGGGAAAATGCGTAATTGCTGGGACTTTCTCCGATTTTTTCAACGACTCACTGATCAAGCCGTTAGATATGATGCGTGTTTTTTTGGGTGTGGTGTGTTGCATGCTCTCGGTGTGTCGTTGGATCGCGAAATTACCCATAACCTGCCTCTATCATATCGAAAGGGTATCAGAACGACTGCAGGGGGTGTGCAAAGTCCCCCGCTGTCGACTTGGTTTGCTTCGGGTAAGCCACTGTTGGTAAAGATACCCAGCCAATTATGTTCAGCATGGGAGGAAAACTTCGTTGCTCATGGATATAGAAATATGGTTATCCATGGCTTTTCTGATAGAGAAGCCGGAACGGTCTCTATCTTCGGGTTTTACAACTATATCTCTGAAAGTGATGATAGGGTGGTCGACCTTCTCAATGCTATTGCAGCTATTACTCATTCTGCATTACATGAGCTTCCTCAAACTATTGGGCGCGAATTTCATCTGGTGGATAGTAAAAAGCCGGTGGCCCTGACGGAGCGAGAAGAAGAGGTTATCTACTGGGTAAGTCAAGGTAAAACTAACGCGGATATAGCGATCATCCTTGGTATTAGTTCAAATACTGTTAGAAATCACCTGCACAATGCGTCGGAAAAACTGTCTGCAAGCAATAGAGTGGAGCTTGTTTCCTTTATGGCTCAACGTTGTACCGGTTAATGGTATAAATTCGGAGAATACGTAATGGATAGGAAAGCATTTTTCTGGATGGTACAGGAGGGGCGTTTGCCGCCACCGAGAGCAGCTGAAACACTAGGAATAAAAATCTTAAAAGTTGATGCTAATGAAGGAAGTGTTGAAGTCTTGTTTGAGGCTATCGACGCTTTTACGAATCCGGAGGGCAATATACAGGGAGGGTTCCTTGCCGCGATGCTTGACGACACGATGGGGCCAGCCCTAGCTGCAACACTTGACGAGGGTGAGTTTGCGCCAACCTTGAGCCTGAATGTTAATTTTCATGCCCCGGCCAAAATAGGGGCTCTGATCGGGAGGGGGCGGGTAGTCAAGCGCGGAGGACGGGTTTGCTTTCTCTCTGGTGAGCTTGAGCAGTTGGGTCAAGTCATCGCGACTGCGAGCGCTACTGTGTTGATCCGAAAGCTATAGGGGGCAAAAGATAACTTCCTGACTATGGCAAAATACCCGGATCACAACAATTGATTGAAAATTAGGTCGGACGGCGAATCGCTCGAGTAGGTTTTTTACTTTTCGGCCTCATATCGTCTGCAGTGCTTGCCCCACAAATGTCTACGGGTATGCTGTTGGCCTGCCGAGGAGATTGAAAATGGCCTACGATTTTGACCTTTATGTGATTGGTGCCGGTTCCGGCGGTGTACGGGCTGCGCGGTTTGCCGCCGGGTTTGGCGCGAAAGTGGCGGTGGCCGAGAGTCGCTACCTGGGCGGCACTTGTGTGAACGTCGGCTGCGTGCCGAAAAAATTGCTGGTCTACGGTGCGCACTTCGCCGAGGACTTCGAGCAGGCATCCGGTTTTGGCTGGAGCCTGGACGAGGCGCAGTTCGATTGGGCGACACTGATCGCCAACAAGGACCGCGAGATCAATCGCCTCAATGGCATTTATCGCAACCTTCTGGTCAACAGCGGCGTGACCTTGCATGAGGGGCACGCGAAAATCGTCGATCCGCATCAGGTCGAGATCAATGGCAAGCGCTTTACCGCCAGGAACATCCTGATCGCGACCGGCGGCTGGCCGCAGATTCCGGAGATTCCGGGGCACGAGCATGCCATCAGTTCCAACCAGGCATTCTTCCTCAAAGAGCTGCCCAAGCGGGTGTTGGTGGTGGGCGGTGGCTACATTGCCGTCGAGTTCGCCGGGATCTTCCATGGTCTGGGCGCCGAGACTACGTTGCTGTATCGCGGCGAACTGTTCCTGCGCGGCTTTGACGGTTCCGTGCGCAAGCACTTGCAGGAAGAGTTGACCAAGCGCGGCATGGACCTGCAATTCAACGCGGACATCGAGCGTATCGACAAGCAGGCCGATGGCAGCCTGAAAGTCACGCTCAAGGACGGCCGCCAGCTGGAAGCCGATTGTGTGTTCTACGCCACCGGGCGTCGTCCGATGCTGGACAATCTCGGGCTGGAAAACACCGGGGTCAAGCTCGACAAGAAGGGTTTTGTCGAGGTCGACGAACTGTATCAGACCGCCGAGCCGTCGATCCTGGCGCTGGGCGATGTGATCGGTCGTGTTCAACTGACGCCGGTTGCGCTGGCTGAAGGCATGGCGGTTGCGCGCCGTCTGTTCAAGCCCGAGCAGTATCGTCCGGTGGATTACAAGATGATCCCGACGGCGGTGTTCAGCCTGCCGAACATCGGCACCGTCGGTTTGACCGAAGAAGAGGCCCGCGAAGCCGGCCACGAGGTGCAGATCTTCGAAAGCCGCTTCCGGCCAATGAAGCTGACCCTGACAGAGTGTCAGGAGCGTACGCTGATGAAGCTGGTGGTGGATGCCAGGACCGACAAGGTATTGGGTTGCCACATGGTTGGCCCGGATGCCGGTGAAATCGTCCAGGGCCTGGCGATTGCCTTGAAGGCCGGCGCCACCAAGCGCGACTTCGACGAAACCATCGGTGTGCACCCGACGGCCGCCGAAGAGTTCGTCACCATGCGCACGCCGGTCGCCGGTTAATCGTCCTTCGCTGCGTCTGCCGCTGCCGCAAGGGTCGCGGCCAGACGTACGCGTTCTTCCAGCTCCGTCCGGGTCTTGGTCAGTTCAGTTTCCAGTGACTTGTTGAGCTGCGACTGCTCATCGACGTTCTGCTTGAGTGCCTGACTTTCCAGCAAGGCGACGCGCAGGCGTTCCTGGAGGAGGGTGCGCTCGCCGTCGACGCGGGTGGCCTGTTCCAGCAACTGATCCTGGCGGGTATTGCTTTGCTTGAGCTGTTCCTGCAGCAGGCTCAGCTCGCGCAGTGTGCCGCGGTTTTCAGTCAGCAAGCGTTCGTTGTCGCGGTGCAACTGGGTGATTTCATCCTGGCGTACCAGTGCGCTTTGTTGTGCCTGGCGCAGTTCCATCTGTAGCTGTTGCACCTGGCCTTCGTGGCGACTCATTTCCTGTTCGCGCTGTTCCTTGACCGCATTGCGGTAGTGCTCCAGAGCATCGCGAGTGTGCAGGTGCTTTTCCTCAAGGGAGCGGATCTGCTCGTCCTTGTCTTTCAAACGCAATTCGAAATCGGCCAGCGCCTGGTTCATCCCGGCGTTACGGGTTTGCTCCGTTTGCAGCATGGCGCGGGTTTCGTGCAGGGCCTCGGACTCCTGAGTCAGTGCCAGGCTCTGGAACTCGTATTGCTGGTGCAGTTCGCTGTTGGCCTCTTGCGCTTCGCCGAGCTGTTTTTCCAGCGCCTTGCGTTGTTCCTCGTACTGCGTGCGCGCCTGGTCGATGGGTTCCTGCGCCTGCTCCTTGAGTCTTTGGGCGAGCCGCGCCACCAGTGCCATCAGTTCGTCGTCAATCGGTTCCGCTGGCGCTTCGACCGTCTCGTTCCTGTCATCGAGTTCTTTGAGGTAGCGATGAATCGTGGTTTTCGAGCCGGTATTGCCCATTTCGATCCGTACGGCATCGATGCTGGGGTTTTCGCCACGGGCGAGGATCGCCAACCGAGCGGCTTGCACCACCGCTTTATTTACACCGCCGCGTGCCATGAGATCTCCCGGGTTTTGTTGATGTGGTACGTACCACGTAAATACACATTGTACCATTCAATTGATAAAGTTAAATGCTGAATCTCACTAACACGGGATATACTGGTATTACCCCGTGTGATGGCAGTTTCGAGGTATTCCTCGCGCTATTTCCGTACACAAACCCTTGTAGGAGCGAGCTTGCTCGCGATAAACACGAGACCGCCGCGGGGCACCTGCCAACCAGCGTCATCGTTAACGATCATCGCGAGCGAGCTCGCTCCTACAGTCAGTCGGTTAAAACAGGTTCATGTCCTATGAGCGATCTGGATCGCTATCTGCAAGCCGCGACACGCGACAACACCCGTCGCAGCTATCGGGCAGCCATCGAACACTTCGAAGTCACGTGGGGCGGGTTTCTGCCGGCAACCGGCGACAGCGTGGCGCGCTACCTGGTGGCGCATGCCGGGGTGTTGTCGATCAATACGCTGAAGCTGCGCTTGTCGGCCTTGGCGCAGTGGCACAACAGCCAGGGTTTTGCCGACCCCACCAAGGCGCCGGTGGTGCGCAAGGTGTTCAAGGGCATCCGCGCGCTGCACCCGGCCCAGGAAAAACAGGCCGAACCCTTGCAGCTTCGGCATCTGGAACAGGTGGTCAGTCGTCTGGAGCTGGAAGTGCAAACCGCAAGGACCGAAGGCGACCGACCGGGATTGTTGCGGGCCCGGCGCGACATGGCGTTGATCCTGCTGGGCTTCTGGCGCGGCTTTCGCAGCGACGAGTTGTGCAGGCTTCAGGTTGAACACGTGCAGGCCAGCGCCGGTTCCGGCATCAGCCTTTATCTGCCGCGCAGCAAAAGCGATCGCGACAACCTCGGCAAGACCTATCAGACGCCGGCCTTGCAGCGTTTGTGTCCGGTGCAGGCTTACATCGACTGGATCACCGAAGCGGCACTGGTGCGTGGGCCGGTGTTCCGAGGCATCGATCGCTGGGGGCGTCTGGGCGAGGAGGGATTGCACGCCAACAGCGTGATCCCCTTGTTGCGCCAGGCGCTGGAGCGGGCAGGCATTGCCGGCGAACTCTACACCAGCCATTCCTTGCGCCGCGGCTTTGCGACCTGGGCGCATCAAAGTGGCTGGGATCTGAAGTCGCTGATGAGTTATGTGGGCTGGAAGGACATGAAGTCGGCCATGCGCTACATCGAAGCCAGTCCGTTCCTCGGTATGGCGCGCCTCACGGAAAAGCCGATTGAGTCCTAGAGATCGTTTTCTTCTATAAATACAGTCGGCTAATAGCTAAAGCCAATCAGCGGCATCAGGTTTGCCAATGAGCCAACCGTCCGTCGAGTGGGTAAAGTTCTCTCCATCAACTTCTTAACCCCTGACGGAGAGTCAACGATGCCTATCATCAACAGCCAAGTTAAACCGTTCAAAGCTGATGCATTCAAAAATGGCGACTTCGTAAAAGTCTCGGACGCTGACCTGAAAGGCAAGTGGTCTGTCGTGTTCTTCTACCCGGCCGACTTCACCTTCGTCTGCCCGACCGAGCTGGAAGACCTGGCTGACAACTACGACGCCTTCCAGAAGCTGGGCGTCGAGATCTACAGCGTTTCCACCGACACCCACTTTGCCCACGCTGCCTGGCACAACACTTCGCCCGCCATCGGCAAAATCCAGTACACCATGATCGGCGACCCGACCCACGCCATCTCCCGTAACTTCGACGTGCTGATTGAAGAAGCAGGCCTGGCTGACCGTGGCACCTTCGTGATCAACCCGGAAGGCCAGATCAAGATCGTTGAACTGAACGACGGCGGTGTAGGCCGTGACGCTTCCGAGCTGCTGCGCAAGATCAAGGCAGCCCAGTACGTCGCCGCTCACCCGGGCCAGGTTTGCCCTGCCAAGTGGAAAGAAGGCGAGGCCACTCTGGCACCGTCCCTGGACCTGGTCGGCAAGATCTAAGTCTGTGATCGCTCCATCAGGGCGGGACTCCGCACCTACTCGGTAAGCTGCACCGCCCAATAAAAACGCCCGGGCGAGATTCGCTCGGGCGTTTTTTTATGTCTTCGCAAAAGCAAAAAGGAAATCGCCCGTATGTTGGACACCAATCTTAAAGCCCAGTTGAAATCGTACCTGGAACGGGTCACCCAGCCGATCGAGATCGTTGCTTCCCTCGACGACGGTGCGAAATCCCAGGAAATGCTCGAACTGTTGAAAGACGTTGCCAGTCTTTCCACCCAGATTACTTTGCTCGACAACGGTGATGATGCACGCAAGCCATCGTTCTCGATCAATCGCCCGGGAGCCGACATCAGCCTGCGTTTTGCCGGCATTCCGATGGGCCATGAATTCACTTCGCTGGTGCTGGCCTTGCTGCAAGTCGGCGGTCATCCGTCCAAGGCCAGTGTCGAGGTGATCGAACAGATTCGCTCGCTCAAAGGCGAGTTCAACTTCGAGACTTACTTCTCGCTGTCGTGCCAGAACTGCCCGGACGTGGTCCAGGCGCTGAACCTGATGGTGGTGCTCAATCCGAACATTCGCCACGTCGCTATCGACGGTGCACTGTTCCAGGCTGAAGTCGATGAGCGCCAGATCATGGCGGTCCCAAGCATCTACCTCAATGGTGTGAACTTTGGTCAGGGCCGCATGGGCCTGGAAGAGATCCTCGCCAAGATCGACACCAGTGGCATTGAGCGTCAGGCCGAGAAAATCAGCGCCAAGGATGCCTTTGACGTATTAGTGGTCGGCGGTGGCCCGGCCGGTGCTTCGGCGGCCATCTATGCGGCCCGCAAAGGCATTCGCACCGGTGTCGCTGCCGAGCGTTTTGGTGGTCAGGTGCTGGACACCATGGCCATCGAGAACTTCATTTCGGTTCAGGAAACCGAAGGGCCGAAACTGGCCGTAGCCCTGGAAGAACACGTCAAGCAGTACGACGTGGACATCATGAATCTGCAGCGTGCCGACAAACTGGTGCCCGGCAAAAATGGCGAGCTGCACCAGATTCACTTCGCCAGCGGTGCAACGCTCAAAGCCAGGACCTTGATTCTGGCGACTGGAGCGCGGTGGCGTGAAATGAGTGTCCCGGGCGAGCAGGAATACCGCAACAAAGGCGTGGCGTACTGCCCGCACTGCGACGGCCCGCTGTTCAAGGGCAAGCGCGTGGCAGTGATTGGCGGCGGTAACTCCGGCGTCGAAGCGGCCATCGACCTGGCGGGTATCGTGTCCCACGTCACGCTGCTGGAGTTCGACGTTCAGTTGCGCGCCGATGCGGTGTTGCAGCGTAAGTTGCACAGCCTGCCGAATGTCACCGTGATCACCAGTGCGCAAACCACTGAAGTCACCGGCGACGGTCAGAAGGTCAACGGCCTGCGCTACAAGGATCGCCAGAGCGACGAAGTGCGCAGCGTGGAGCTGGAAGGGATCTTTGTGCAGATCGGTTTGCTGCCCAACACCGATTGGCTCAAGGGCACCATCGAGCTGTCACCCCGTGGCGAGATCATTGTCGATGCTCGCGGTGAAACGTCGGTGCCGGGTGTGTTCGCCGCCGGCGACGTGACCACTGTGCCGTACAAGCAAATCGTGATCGCGGTGGGCGAGGGCGCCAAGGCTTCGCTAAGCGCCTTCGATCACCTGATCCGCACGTCCGCACCGGCATAAAACCCGGCGCTGAAAACACAAAACCCCATGAACGATCATGGGGTTTTTTGTGTTTTGCACATCACCAATGTGGGAGCGGGCTTGCTCGCGAAGGCGTAGTGTCAGTCACTTAAATGTCGAATGATGCGACGCCTTCGCGAGCAAGCCCGCTCCCACAAGGGATTTGCGGTATGGCTTAGAGTGGTGCTGGCTGGATGATCTCGACCCAGTAAGCGTCCGGGTCCTTGATGAATGCCAGGCTCTTCATGCGGCCATCGTTCAGGCGTTTCTGGAAATCGCAGCCCAGCGCTTCAAAGCGCTCGCAGGCGGCGACGATGTCCGGCACCGAAATGCAGATATGGCCGAAACCGCGCGGATCGGTGTTGCCATTGTGGTAGGCGAAGTCCGGGTCGTTCTCGGTACCGTGGTTGTGGGTCAGCTCCAGAATGCCGGGGATCGATTTCATCCACTCGGTGCGCGCGGCGGCATCGGCCGGGATCTGGTTTTTGTCGACCAACGCCAGGAAATACAGGCTGAACTCGGCTTCCGGGAAGTCGCGTTTTTCCACCAGGGTAAAGCCCAGGATGCGTGTGTAGAAGTCCAGGGACTTGGTGATGTCCTTGACGCGCAGCATGGTGTGGTTGAAGACAAATTTCTGCGTAGCGGTGTCCGGTTGGGCGGTGACGCCGGGGAAGGTGTTCAATTCGTGCAGGCTCATGGGCCCTCCGGGAAATATGTGGGCTAACGAATGGTGACAATGATACGCAAGGGGTCGGACATCGCCAAACCCAAACAGTCGGCTATTGCCTGACAGCCGGCCTGGGCCCAGACTTTACGGCTTGATCCGTGAGTGCCGATTGCAATGATCCGATACTGTAACCTGCTGTTTGTCCTGCTGAGTGTGTTTTCGCTGGTGGGTGCTGCTCATGCCGATGCGCCAGTGGTGACCTGGCCGCAAGGCTGGCAGGTCGAAGCCGTCCCGGATGCTGCGTCGGGAGTCAGTCGCCAGCGGGCGGTGAAAAATGATCAGGATGGATCGCCGCTCCTGGTGATGGAGCTGACCATGAGCCCGGTGCAAAGCGATCATCAGGTAAACCTCGAAGGCGTATTGCTGGAAATGCGTAAGTCAGTTCAAAAAGACTTCTTTCAGGGTGGGTATCAAAGTGTTTGTACGCGAATTCATTCGGCTACCTTGAGTCGATTGGCCGCGCTGGAAACAACCTGCACCGTCACGCAAAACGGCCGGCATGTGCTTTCGCAAACATTGGTGGCCGCGGTGGATGCCGATAAGGCCTATGTTTTTTCCTACGCAGGGCAGGCCGAGGCTTTTAAGGCGAGCCAGGATGAAATAGACGCAGCCCGTAACAGCTTGAAACTTTAGTTGGCGACAGTGCTTTTTCGATGCATGAAAAAAAATTTTAGATATCCAAATGGATTAAGCGCAAAGTAGTTGGCGGCCAGGTAGTTGTCTTGTGCTCGCCACGGGCATTTAGATAGCCCATGAAAAAGCCCTGCATAAGCAGGGCTTTTTTTGTCGCCGCGAGAGTTAGCCGCGCAGCCAGGAGTCAACGGTGGCTGCACCGTACTGTTCTTTCCAGGCTTTCAGGCCGCGGTGATTGCCGCCCTTGGTTTCAATCAGCTCGCCGGTGTGCGGGTTCTGGTAAACCTTGACCACACGAGCGCGGCGGGTTTTCGGTGCTGCTTGCTGCAGGCCGGATTTTGCCGGGTTCGGGTCGAGAATGGCGATGATGTCGCGCAAGCTCTTGCCATAGGTTTTCATCAAGCCCTGGAGCTTCTCTTCGAATTCGATTTCTTTCTTGAGCCCGGCATCGTTCTTCAGGGATTCCAACTGCTTGAGCTGTTCTTGAAGGGCCTTTTCGGCTGCACGAAATTCAGCGAGTCTGGACAATATCTTTACTCCAATAGTGTGTTTGGCTGATACCAACCGCAAACAAAGCTATAAGCCAAGAGCCTTGAAGCGACTCGGTGATAGTGGCTCACCTGCCAAATTAGCGCAGGCAGGAAAAATTGTAGTAGTTAATTGGCCAAGAGTAAATCCTGTCTTTTTCTTCATGTAACGGCAGTAGTGTCTTGATTCAAATTTATGCCTGTAGTCGTTGTTTTATCGATTAAATTTTCGAGTTAATGGTCGCTTAATGCACTAATGAATTCCGCCCCGGGCATGGGTTTGCCGAACAGATAACCCTGCAGGAAGTTGACCTGGCGAGCGCTGAGGTAATCACTCTGCTCGGGGGTTTCGACACCTTCGGCCACCAGGTCAAGGTCGAGTTTGACGGCCAGGTCGATGATGCTGTCGAGGATGTGGCTGGAGAGGGTGTCGATGCCGATCATGGCGACAAAACTCTGGTCTATTTTCAGGAAGTCGACATTGAACTGCCGCAGGTAGCCAAGGCTCGAATGACCCGTGCCGAAATCGTCGATGGCGATCTTCACGCCCAGTTCGCGAAGTTGCTCGAACAGTTGCAGGGTGATCGCCGTTGGCTCGATCAGTTCGCGTTCGGTCAGTTCCAGTACCAGGTAGATCGAGCCTGGCTCGAACGCATCGAGAAACTCGCGACAATCCTTGACCAGGTCCAGGTCCTGACAATGGCTGGCGGTAATGTTGATGCCAATGTGAAAGGGTTTGTTGAATCTGGCGGATTGCGGCGCGAGCAGGGCGGCGGTTTGTCGCATGAGCGAACGGGTCATCGGTACGATCAGTCCGCAGTGCTCGGCAAACGGGATGAACAGGTCCGGACGCACCAGGCCTTCCTTTGGATGTTTCCAGCGCATCAGCACTTCAGTGCCGGACCAGCGTTTGCTGTCGCCATGCACCACGGGCTGGAAATACGGAATGAACTCTGCGGCTTCCAGTGCCCGTTGCATTTCCTGGGTGGGGGCCGATGAGCGCTTTTGCAGGAAGTGACCAATTGCTCCGGCAATCACGCCGAAGAAAATCAGCAGACTGAACAGGGGAGGATACTCGCTGCTCATGTATCGCCAGGTTTCGCCTTTGGGGAAACCGGCTTCCACGGCAAAGGCATAGTGCCCGGAGGCCAAGCGGCTCTGGGCAACGGGTAGTTCAGGCGCGGCACCGGTGTGAACCTTGCCATCGGCGGACATCCAGTCTGGGCCAACTTGCAGCACCAGCAAAGTCTGGCGGCCGATCAAGCGCAGAACGTTGCCCAAGTGATAACCATAGAG
The DNA here is from genome assembly GCF_019219115.1 of Pseudomonas sp. PDM28. Taxonomy (NCBI): domain Bacteria; kingdom Pseudomonadati; phylum Pseudomonadota; class Gammaproteobacteria; order Pseudomonadales; family Pseudomonadaceae; genus Pseudomonas; species Pseudomonas sp. PDM28. The sequence continues at coordinate 198,622 of NZ_JAHUWG010000007.1, read as the reverse complement.
GGTCGTCAGCGCACCTTTTTTTCCTTCGCTCAGGCGGTACACCAGCAAGGAGGCGTTGGGCGTCACCGAATTGCCGCTCATGAGCCACAAAGCGCCCTGGGTGTAATCGCCGGGGCTGACCGTCTCCTGATAGTCGCCGAACAGCGAACTGCAATAGAGGTTGTTATCCCACACCAGACTGGTCGAGCGCACGAATGGGAGGCGGGTGACCTGCTCGCGCAGCGCCAGATTGACCTCATCGCAACGTTGGCCAGCCATCGGCAGCAGTTCGCGAGCGGCCTGAGAGGCGTTGTCGAGCATCAAGTCGAACTGACGAACCGCTTCCTCGGCGGTTTTTTCGGTGTCTTGCTTGAGCGCACGCCCTGCCTGTATGTAAAGAATGGTGGCCCCCAGCAGCACCGGGAGCAATCCACAGAGCAGGGTGACAGCAATTTTCGTGCTGCGACTGCGGGTTTTGGCTTTCAGCGGCATTCGCGAATCCTGTCACGAAGAAGTAAGGCTCTCAACAACTGGCAGGGCGATACGCCTCCCATAAAGAGTTCGGATAAGGGCCATGATAGTTGGCCCTTGGTAGTTATGCTGGTCGCTATGCCGCTCAATGCAGGTCGAGGCGTGCGGCCAGTTCGATAAAGGCCCGCGTCGCGGGTGATGCCTGGCGTCGATCGAGTACCGCCAGGCCGACCTGGCGCACCACCGTCGGTGACAGCGGTTTTTTCACATAGCGGCTGTCAGATTGATAGGGCAACGAACTTTCGGCGACTACCGTCACCCCGTCGCCACGAGCGACGACATCCAGGGTGCTCATCAGCTGTGAGCAGCGATAACGGATGTTGGGCGTCAGTCGGGCCGCGGTGAACAGGCGTGAAACCAGCTCCGAAGACCCGGCCTCGGTCAGCACAAACGGGACGTCGCACAGGTCCTTGAGGTTCAGGCTGTCGTGAACCGTCAGCGGGTGGTCGGCGGGCAGCAGCGCGACCATCTGGTCTTCGATCAGCGCGACCGTATCGAAACGCTCCTCGGGCAACACCACAAAGCCGATGTCGATCCGTCGCTCTTCCAGCCACTGCAGCACCTGGCGGTCAGGGCCTTCGTCAATATGCACTTCTATGCCGGGATGGGCGACGCGGTAATGCTGCAGAATCAACGGCAACAATTTGATTGAGGAAGTCGGCCCGAACGAGCCGATACGCAGCGTGCCAGTTTTCATGCCCCGGGCATCGGCCGCTTCCTGGCGCAGGGTGTTGGCCAGGCCCAGCATCGCGCGGGCGCGCAGCAGCAATTGCTGGCCAATATCGCTTGGCTCGACCCGGGTTTGATGCCGGCGCAACAACTCGACCCCCAGTTCTTGCTCCAAAGATTTCAAGGCATGGGACACCGCCGATTGGGAAATGCCCAGGCGATTGGCCGCTGGCGTGAAGCCGTGGAGTTCGGCCACGAGGGAGAAAATCTCCAATTGAGTGAGGGTCATGAGTGTTTGCTCATTTTACGATGACTAAGTATTAGTCGAATGATAGATCATCTCTCCGATATCCGACCCTGGAATCTTATGACGATCTGTGAGCATACCCTGTCAAAACCCTCGGATCTGCCGGTCTATCTGAAACTGGCGGGAGTCAGCATGGTATGGGGTGGCACCTTCGTTGCCGGGCGCTTTCTGGCCGACGACCTCAGCCCGCTGTTGGCTGCCAGCCTGCGGTTTTTACTGGCCAGCGTGGCATTGCTGCTGTTTGTACGAATGGCGCGGATACCGCTGCTCCGGCCCAGCGCCCGGCAATGGCGGCAATTGGTCTTGCTTGGCTTTTTCGGGATCTTCTTCTACAACCTGTGCTTCTTTTATGGCCTGCACTACATCAACGCTTCACGGGCATCCTTGATCGTGGCGCTGAACCCGGCCGTGATCGGGCTGGCTTCCTGGTTGCTGTTCAAGGAGCATTTGAACCGGGCAAAGATCGCCGGTATAGCGATCTGCATGGCGGGCGCGAGCATGGTGATCGTCAGTCGCAACCCGCAATTATTGGCCGCCGGTACCGATGCCTGGCTCGGCGATCTGCTGATTTTCGGCTGCGTGCTCGGCTGGGGTGTCTACTCGCTGTGCTCCAGAGAGCTGAACCAGAGCCTGGGACCGGTGCAAACGGTGACCTGTTCGATTCTGCTGGGCACCGTCATGCTCTGGATGACCTGCATCGTCCGTGGCGAGGTGAGTGTCAGCGCGATCGCCCAACTGGATGCCCGGCAATGGTTGAGCCTTTTGTACCTCGGCGTGCTGGGTTCGGCGCTGGCGTACATTGGCTACTACGATGGCATCCGCACAATCGGTGCAACGCGTTCCGGGGTGTTCATAGCCTTGAACCCGTTGACAGCGGTGATCCTGGGGGCGCTGTTGCTCGATGAGCCGTTGACGCTGGCCATGTGCCTGGGTGGCGGGCTGATACTGGCGGGGATTTTCCTCTGCAACAAACCTCTTGCGCGGGTAAGGAAAAAGGGGATTTGATACAGAAGGCGGACAAATTGATTTACGCTGTGTAGAATCGGGTTACGCATACAATAATAATCGTCTTGTGGCAGCAGAAGCCTCGCCCGCAAGAGCCTTGGGTCGACAATGAAGATATTCGGGTTTCAACTGATCTACGGTGATTTTCTCGCCCGCAGTGTGCGAGGCATCTCCTGTGCGCCACCCAGCGGTCTCAGCATTGCTTACAACTAACCTTAGTTAATTGATAAAAAATGATGAGGCGCCAACCATGGCAGATTTATACGAAAACCCAATGGGCCTGATGGGCTTTGAATTCATCGAGCTCGCATCGCCGACCCCGAACACCCTGGAGCCGATCTTCGAGATCATGGGCTTCACCAAGGTCGCGACCCACCGCTCCAAGGACGTGCACCTGTATCGTCAGGGCGCGATCAACCTGATCCTCAACAACGAACCCCACAGCGTCGCCTCGTACTTTGCGGCCGAGCACGGCCCGTCGGTGTGCGGCATGGCGTTCCGCGTCAAGGATTCGCAGAAAGCCTACAAGCGCGCCCTGGAACTCGGCGCCCAGCCGATCCACATCGAAACCGGCCCGATGGAGCTGAACCTGCCGGCGATCAAAGGCATTGGTGGCGCGCCGCTGTACCTGATCGACCGTTTCGGTGAAGGCAGTTCGATCTATGACATCGACTTCGTGTTCATCGAAGGCGTTGACCGCCACCCGGTCGGTGCCGGTCTGAAGATCATCGATCACCTGACCCATAACGTGTATCGCGGTCGCATGGCCTACTGGGCCAACTTCTACGAGAAGCTGTTCAACTTCCGCGAAATCCGCTACTTCGACATCAAGGGCGAGTACACCGGCCTGACCTCCAAGGCCATGACCGCACCCGATGGCATGATCCGCATCCCGTTGAACGAAGAATCGTCCAAGGGCGCCGGGCAGATCGAAGAGTTCCTGATGCAGTTCAACGGCGAAGGCATCCAGCACGTTGCCTTCCTGTCCGATGACCTGCTCAAGACCTGGGATCACCTGAAGAGCATCGGCATGCGCTTCATGACCGCACCACCGGACACCTACTACGAAATGCTCGAAGGCCGTTTGCCGAACCACGGCGAGCCGGTGGGCGAACTGCAGGCACGTGGCATCCTGCTGGACGGTTCGTCCGAGTCGGGCGACAAGCGTCTGCTGTTGCAGATCTTCTCGGAAACCCTGATGGGGCCGGTGTTCTTCGAGTTCATCCAGCGCAAGGGTGACGACGGTTTCGGCGAAGGCAACTTCAAGGCGCTGTTCGAATCCATCGAGCGGGATCAGGTTCGTCGTGGCGTGTTGTCCACGGACTAAACCATTACACCGATAAAACTGTGGGAGCGAGCTTGCTCGCGATGACGGTGTGTCAGTCAACATTGATGTTGAATGTACAACCGCTATCGCGAGCAAGCTCGCTCCCACATTGTTTTGTGTCGGTGGTTAAGGCCTGCGCTGCCGCACCAGATGTTTGAACCCTTCAAACACCAGCACCAGCACCGCCATCCAGATCGGGATATAGGTCAACCATTCGCCGGCCTTGATACTCTCCCCCAACAGCAGCGCCACGCCCAGCAGCAACACCGGTTCGACGTAGCTCAACAAACCGAACAGGCTGAACGGCAGCAGGCGACTGGCAATGATGTAGACCACCAGCGCTGAAGCGCTGATCACGCCGAGCAGCGGGATCAACAGCGACAACCATGGGTGCTGGTCAAACACGAGAAACCCCTGTGCACCGCTCTGAACGAACCAGAAGGCCACGGGCAGCGTCAACGCCATGTCCAGCCACAAGCCGCCGAGGTTGTCCGCTGCCAGCCGCTTGCGCAGAACGAAGTAAGTCGGATAACCAATGCAGACCAGCAAGGTCGCCCAGGAAAAACCACCAACCTGATACACCTCGTTGACCACGCCCAGGCAGGCGAACACCACGGCGACCTTTTGCAGGTACGACAGGCGTTCGCCATAGGCGATCCGCCCGGTCAACACCATGGTCAGCGGCAGCAGGAAGTAACCGAGGGATACATCCAGGCTGTAGCCGTTGAGCGGCGCCCACATGAACAGCCACAATTGCACGCCGAGCAGGGCAGAGGAGGCGATCAACGCGCCAATCAGCTTCGGATCGGCCTTGGCGCGCCGCACGATCTCCAGCACGCGCTTCCACTCGCCGGACACCACCATGAACACGGTCATGCACGGCACGGTCAGCAGCATGCGCCAACCGAAGATTTCCACGCCGCTCAAGGGGGTGAGCAGCGACGTGTAGTAATACATGACGGCAAACAGCACCGAGGCTGAAACCGATAGAGCGATACCTTTAGACAAGCTGTCCTCGCGTGATTTTGAGTGAGAGTGAAACGGGCGCAGAGGATACGTGTTTTTTCAGACGAATATTGACCGATCAATTAACACGGAACCTGTGGGAGCGAGCTTGCTCGCGATAGCGGTACACCAGCCAACATTGATGTTGAATGTGAATCTGCTATCGCGAGCAAGCTCGCTCCCACATGGGAAAGGGCAGATCAGCTATTGCGCGGTTTACGCCCCGACACAAAATGGCTCACATCATTGAACCCCGGTGTCGACGCATGCCCCGGTGTCACCAGCGCATCGATGAACGCCTCGTCCTCGGCCGTGATCTTCACCGCCTGCGCGTTAGTGTAGGCGTCCCATTGCGCTTCGGTACGCGGCCCGACAATGGCCGAGGTCACAGCGCTGTTGTTCAGCACCCAGGCAATCGCGAACTCGACGATGCCGACGCCGCGCTCCTGGGTGTACTGCTGGATCTGCTGGGCGATGCGCAGGGATTCGACGCGCCATTCAGTCTCAAGGATGCGTTTGTCCTGGCGACCGGCACGGCTGTTGGCGTCCGGTTTCACATCCGGCGCGTATTTCCCGCTGAGCACCCCGCGTGCCAGCGGGCTGTAGGGCACCACGCCCAGACCGTAGTTTTGCGCCGCCGTGATCTGTTCGGTTTCAGCCTGGCGGTTGACGATGTTGTACAGCGGCTGGCTGATCACCGGCCGGTCGACGCCGAGCTTGTCAGCCACGCGAATCACTTCGGCGATGCGCCAGCCACGATAATTGGACAGGCCCCAATAGCGGATCTTGCCCTGGCGAATCAAGTCGCCAATGGCCGATACCGTGACGTCCAGCGGCGTGTTGTGGTCTTCACGGTGCAGGTAGTAGATGTCGAGATAGTCGGTGCCCAGGCGCGTGAGGCTGGCGTCGAGACCGTTGAACAGATGCTTGCGACTCAGGCCGCTGCGGTTGGGGACACCGTCCACGGGACCGAAGCCGACCTTGGTCGCCAGCACCCATTCATGACGGCGGCTGGCGATGGCCTCGCCGACGATTTCCTCGGAACGGCCGTTGGTGTAGACGTCGGCGGTATCGATGAAATTGATGCCCTGGTCCCAGGCCTTGTCGATGATCCGCAGGGAGTCTTCGGTACTGGTCTGTTCGCCGAACATCATCGTGCCCAGGGTCAGGGTGGACACCTGCAGACCCGAATGACCCAGTGTGCGATAGCTCATGAGCAAATCCTTTTACCGGTGGGAAAGGCTCAATCAGATACCAGAACTGCACCCTGGAGCAAACGCAAATCAAATCAAATGTGGGAGCGGGCTTGCTCGCGAATGCGGTGGATCAGTCGACAATATTGTTGTCTGACCCACCGCCATCGCGAGCAAGCCCGCTCCCACACCGGATTTGTGGGGATCAGGCGCGCAACGTACGAGTCATGCGCAACGCCAGCAGACTGCCGCAGACAATCACTCCCGCCAGCAGGTACAGCGCCGCATCGGTCGAACCGGTGCTGTCCTTGACCCAGCCCACCAGGTACGGGCTGAGGAAACCGGCCATCTGGCCCATCGAGTTGATCAGCGCCAGGCCACCGGCGGCAGCGCCGGCACTGAGCAGGGCGGTCGGCACCGGCCAGAACATCGGCAGGCCGGTGAGGGCGCCCATGGTGGCGATGGTCAGGCCGAGAATCGCGATGGCCGGGTTGGCGGCGAAGTTCACCGCGATCAGCAGCCCCAGCGCGCCCATCAGCATCGGCACCACCAGATGCCAGCGACGTTCTTTGCGCAGGTCCGCCGAACGGCCGACGAGCAGCATGAACACTGCCGCCAGCAGGTACGGAATCGCACTGAGCCAGCCGATCACCAGGTTATCGCTGAAACCCAGGTTCTTGATGATCGATGGCAACCAGAAGTTGATCGCGTACACGCCGCTCTGGATGCAGAAGTAGATCAGGCCGAAGGCCCAGATCGCCGGGTTCTTGAACACCGCCAGCAGCGAATCAGTGGTGGTTTTCGGTTTGTTGGCGAGGTCTTCGGCGTGGTCGGCTTCCAGCACCGAACGCTCGAACGGGGTCAGCCATTTCGCATTGGCGTAGCTGTCACTGAGCAGGAAGTAAGCCAGAGCGCCCAGGATCACGGTCGGAACACCTTGCAGCAGGAACATCCACTGCCAGCCGGCGAGGCCGCCCTGGCCGGCGGCGAAGTGGTTGAGAATCCAGCCGGAGAAGGGGCTGCCGAGCAGGCCGGAGACCGGGATCGCCGACATGAACAGCGCCATGATGCGGCCACGGCGGAAGGTCGGGAACCACTGCGAGAGATACAGCACCACGCCTGGGAAGAACCCGGCTTCGGCGGCACCGGTAAACAGGCGCAGGGTATAGAACTCGGTGGGCGTGGTGACAAACAGCAGGCAGGTCGACAGCGTGCCCCAGGTCATCATCATCAGCGCGATCCAGCGCCGTGGTCCGAATCTGGTCAAGGCCAGGTTGCTGGGTACGCCACACAGCACGTAACCGATAAAGAAAATGCCGGCGCCCAGGCCGTACACGGTTTCGCTGAACTTCAGCGCGTCGAGCATCTGCAGCTTGGCAAATCCAACGTTGACCCGGTCGAGGTAGTTGAACAGGTAGCAGATGAAAATGAAGGGGATCAAACGCAGGGTGATGCGCTTGTAGACGGCGTTTTTGTCGTCAGCGATGGCCTCGGACGCTACGGCGCTCTGTGTCATGGCGGCTCTCTCTTTATTATGATTTTTTGCGATGCAAAGGGTAACGTTGATCGCCCAGAGAGTCTCGACCACCCTCAGGGTGGCTGTCTTTGTGCCTGAGCACAGGGTTTGCAACCAAGGCCTGTGCGGGTGAACAACCCGTTCCATCACCGTCTTCAAGGATCACTTGCATGTTCGAACTCGATCACGACCTGGCCCAGGACATCGTCGACCGGGCGATGGCCATTCTGCCGTACAACGTCAACGTCATGGACAACCAGGGCCTGATCCTGGGCAGCGGCGAACCGGAGCGGGTCAACACCCGGCATGAAGGCGCGCAACTGGTCCTGGCCAACGGCCGCGTGGTGGAGATCGATGCGCAGACAGCGATTCATCTCAAGGGCGTGCAGCCGGGCATCAACCTGCCGCTGTTGCTCGATCAGCGCCTGATCGGCGTGCTGGGTATCACTGGCGAACCCGAGCAACTGCGCACCTATGCCGAACTGGTGCGCATGACCGCCGAGATGCTGGTAGCCCAGCGCAACCAGCAGGCCGAACAGCAATGGCGGCGCCAGCGTTGCGATGATCTGCTGGCGCTGCTGCTCAGCGAAGCCGGGGATTCTCCGAGGCTGATCGATGAAGCGCAGCAGTTGGGCCTCAAGCCGCAAATGACCCGGGTGCCGTACCTGTTCGAACTGGGCCTGGAACATGCTGCGGGGCAAACCGTCGAGGCACTGAGTGCCTGGTTGACCACCCGCCACCCGGACAGTTGGTGTGTCAGCTCGGCCAAGACCTCATTGCTCTGGTGCCGGCCGGCCAGCCAGACGATCGAGAACGAGCGCTTGCTGGACAAACTTGACGGCCTCGGCTGGAACATCCTGCGCATTGCCGTCGGTGGGCAAGCCGATGGGCTGGCGGGGTTGCGTCGCTGTTATCGCCGGGTCGGTGACTTGCTGGCCTACGGGCGCGAAGTGTTGCCGCGCTCCCGGTTGTTGACGCTCAACCGCTATCGACTGCCGGTGATGCTCTGGCGCCACCGCAACGACGACGCCCTCGACGAATTGCTCAACCCGCTGCGCAAGGTCATTGCCAAGGACAGCAATGGTCAGTTGCTGGCAACCCTGCGCAGTTGGTGTGAACACGACGGCCAGAGCCAGGCCTGCGCCGATGCGCTGGGCATCCATCGCAACAGCCTGCGTTATCGCATGGAGCGGATTGCCGAGCTCAGCGGCGTCGACCCGCTGCGGCTTGATGGAATGCTCGCGTTGTACCTCGGCGTGCAACTCCTCCCCGAGTCAGACACTCAACTGTGAATCACACAATCCCCTGTGGGAGCGGGCTTGCCCGCGAAGAGGCCATCACATCCCACATCAATGCTCAATGACACACCGCTTTCGCGAGCAAGCCCGCTCCCACAAAAAGCAGGTGCTTTGTGGAAATGAACAATAATCCTCAACACCGCTTGTGCAGCGGACCGGCGTTATTGTTCATGGCGGCTGGCAGCATGTGGGCATTGGAACTGGAGAATTCCCATGAAAATCGTGATCGCCCCCGACTCGTTCAAGGACAGCCTCAGTGCTCAAGGCGTAGCCGATGCCATTGCCTTGGGATTGGCGCAGGTCTGGCCTGATGCCCAACTGATCAAATGCCCGATGGCCGACGGCGGGGAAGGGACTGTCGAGTCGATACTGGCCGCGTGCGAAGGCGAACTGCGTCGCACTCTGGTACGCGGGCCGCTGGGGGCCATGGTGGATGCCGCCTGGGGCTGGTTGCCGCAGAGCCACACCGCAATCATCGAAATGGCCGAGGCCAGCGGTTTGCAGTTGGTCCCGGTGGCGCAGCGCGACGCGTGCATCAGCAGCACCTTCGGCACCGGGCAATTGATCCGTGCCGCACTGGATGCCGGTGCACAACGGGTGATCCTGGCGATTGGCGGCAGCGCGACCAACGACGGCGGCGCCGGTGCCATGCAGGCCTTGGGCGTGAAATTGCTGGACGCTCAAGGTCAGACGCTGTCACCGGGCGGCCTCGCCCTTGCGCAATTGGCCCGCGTGGACCTGAGCGATATCGATCCGCGTCTGGCGCAGGTACGCTTCGACATCGCCGCTGACGTCAATAACCCCCTGTGCGGCCCCCACGGCGCCTCGGCGATTTTCGGCCCGCAAAAAGGCGCCTCGCCCGTGCAAGTCGAACAACTGGACCGGGCGCTGGGACACTTTGCCGACCATTGCGCGGTCGCTTTGAGCAATGACGTTCGCGACGAACCGGGGAGTGGCGCGGCGGGTGGCCTGGGGTTTGCCGCCAAGGCGTTCTTGGGCGCGCAGTTCAAGGCCGGGGTCGAGGTGGTCGGCGAACTGGTGGGCCTGGCCGAGGCGGTTGCAGGCGCCGATCTGGTGATCACCGGCGAAGGGCGTTTCGATGCGCAAACCTTGCGCGGCAAGACGCCATTCGGTGTGGCGCGTGTCGCCAGGCAGCACGCCGTGCCGGTCATCGTCATCGCCGGTACGCTGGGCGAGGGGTATCAGGCGCTTTATGAGCACGGCATCGACGCTGCGTTTGCCCTGGCAAGCGGGCCGATGACCCTGGAACAGGCCTGCGCCGAAGCGCCGCGCTTGCTGCGTGAGCGGGCGACCGACATCGCGCGTGTCTGGCGGATGGCCGTCCGCTGCGACTGAGGGTTTTTCTGTGGCGAGGGGGCTTGCCCCCGTTGGGCTGCGCAGCGGCCCCATTCAATGGCGGCTGCTGCGCAGTCGAACGGGAGCAAGCCCCCTCGCCACAAAAGCGCCGATGGCAATTTTGAAGCTGGATTTGAACGCCATGCTGGCGCGATTCGTGATTTGAGATAGGGTTGTGGCTTGGAGCACCCGCGCGACTGGAGAACGACATGCGCTACTCAGCCTTGACCCAACGAATCGCCGGTGACGGAGCGGCGGCCTGGCAGATTCACGATCGAGCGCTGCATTTGCGCGAACAGGGCGTCGACGTCCTGCTGCTGTCCATTGGCGACCCCGACTTCGATACGCCGCAACCCATTGTCCAGGCCGCCATCGCCAGCCTGTTGGCCGGTGATACGCACTACCCTGAAGTGCGCGGCAGTCGTGGGCTGCGCGACAGCATTGCCCGCCGGCATCGGCAACGCAGCGGCCAGGTGGTGGATGGCGAACACGTGATCGTCTTTCCGGGGGCGCAGTGCGCGGTGTATTCGGTGGCGCAGTGCCTGCTCGACCCGGGCGATGAAGTGATTGTCGCCGAGCCGATGTACGTGACCTATGAAGGCGTGATCGGCGCGTGTGCGGCCACCGTGGTCCCGGTGCCGGTGCGCCCGCAGAACGGGTTTCGCGTCGACCCGCTGGATGTCGCGGCGCGGATCACGCCCAGGACACGCGCCATACTGCTCAACAGTCCGAACAATCCATCCGGCGCCAGTTTGCCACTGGCCATCTGGCAAGAGCTGGCGGCGCTGTGCATTCGTCACGATTTGTGGCTGATCAGCGATGAGGTCTACAGTGATCTGCTGTTCGAAGGCCAGCACATCAGTCCGGCGAGTCTGCCGGGCATGGCCGAGCGCACCGCGACGATCAACAGCCTGTCCAAGTCCCACGCCATGAGCGGTTGGCGGGTGGGCTGGGTGATCGGGCCCAAACCCATGGCGGGTCACCTGGTCAATTTGTCGCTGAGCATGCTGTTCGGCATTCCGGATTTCGTGCAGAACGCTGCGCAGTTGGCACTGGACCGGGACCTGCCGGAAGTGGCCTCGATGCGTGAAGAGTATCGCCAGCGCCGCGACCTGGTGTGTGCAAGCCTTGGGCAATGCCCGGGACTCAAGCCGATACGCCCGGACGGCGGAATGTTCGTGATGGTCGATGTGCGCCAGACCGGGTTGTCGGCCCAGCGCTTCGCCGAGCGACTGCTGGAAGGTTATGGCGTGTCGGTGCTGGCCGGTGAAGCTTTCGGGCCGAGTGCGGCGGGGCATATCCGCATCGGGCTGGTGGTGGATCAGATGAAGCTGGCTGATGCCTGCCGGCGCATTGCTTTGTGTGCGACAGATTTGCTGGAGGTACGGCGGGCCTGAAGGATTGTGTTGCCTGTGCTGCCCTCTTCGCGAGCAAGCCCGCTCCCACCCTGATGTGGGAGCGGCGGTGCGACGATTCGACTTGCTCGCGAAGGCTGCCTGACAGGCGCCGACTACCTCAGCCCTTCCACGCTCGAGCATTCACCAGATTGGCCGGCCGCTCACCGGCCAGTGCCGCCAACAGGTTGTCCACCGCGCACCTGGCCATGGCCTCCCGTGTTTCATGGGTGGCCGAGCCGATGTGGGGTGTCGCCACCACGTTGTTCAACTGCAGCAATGGCGAGTCCTGATTCAAGGGTTCGCGGTCGAATACATCCAGCCCCGCCGCGCGAATCCGGCCCGTGCGCAAGGCTTCGATCAGCGCCGCTTCGTTCACCACTTTGCCCCGCGAAATATTGATGAAGATGGTCTCGGGACGCATCTGGGCGAACTGCTCTGCGCCGATCAGCCCTTGGGTTTCAGCGGTCAGCGGTAACGTCAGGCAAACGAAATCGGCCTGTTGCAACAGTTCCGGCAGGCTTCGATAGTGCGCATTGAACCGCTGTTCCACCGCCGGTTTCGGTGACTGGCTGTGGTAGATCACCGGCATGCCAAACCCGCAGTGTCCGCGCTGCGCGAGGGCCTCGCCAATACGACCCATGCCGATGATGCCCAGGGTTTTGCCGTGCACGTCGCTGCCGAAATGCGCAGGGCCGATGTTGCGGTTCCATTGGCCGGCGCGAACCAGATTCGCCAGTTCCACCACCCGCCGGGCTGTCGCCAGGATCAGCGCAAAACCCGTGTCGGCGGTGGTTTCGGTGAGCACATCCGGCGTGTTGCTCAGCAGGATTCGCCGTTCGGTGAGGTAGTCGATGTCGTAGTTGTCGACGCCCACCGAGACGCTGGCAATGGCTTGAAGGTCGGGCGCCAGGTCGAGCAGTTCGGCGTCCAGCTTCAGGCTGGCCCCGAGCAAACCGTGAGCGCGGGGCAGGGCATCGCGCAGTTTGGCCAGGCCCTCGGCATCAAGGTTTTCGATCAGCGTCACTTCGGCCTGCTCGTGCAGGCAAGCCATCAATAACGGCGAGAGTTTCTTGTACAGGACGACCTGCTTTTTCATCTTCGAGACCTCGATTTCAATTCAGGAATGTGCCGTGGCGGCGCGCGTTACCGTGGCCGAGGGCCGCTCCCGGTCGCTGGCGCCGGGCTTGAGGAAAATCGTCAGTACCACCGAAAACATCAACGCGCCGCTCATCAACAGGTACGACGCACCCGGCGAGCCGGTGGAGCTGTTCAGGTAACCGACCAGATAAGAACCGCCAAACGAGCCGAGGGCACCCATGCTGTTGATCAGCGCCATGGCGCCGCCCGCGACGTTGGCCGGGAGGATTTCCGGGATGATCGCGAAGAAGGGGCCGTAAGGCGCGTACATGCAGGCGCCGGCAATCACCAGCAGGGTGTAGGACCACCAGAAGTGTTCGGCACCCAAGGCGTAGGAGCCATAGAAGGCAATCGAGGCAATCAGCAGTGGCGGCCAGACGAAACGTTTACGTTTTTGCAGCTTGTCCGAACCCCAGGACACCAGCAGCATGCCGATCACCGCCGCCAGGTACGGCAGCGCCGAGAGCCAGCCGGCCTGGACCATGTCCATCTGCGCGCCGGCCTTGAGGATCGACGGCAGCCACAGGACGAAACCGTACACGCCAATGCTCCAGCAGAAAAACTGCAGGGCCAGGATGATCACTTTGGGTGACCGGAACGCTTCGGCGTAGTTCTTCACGGCCTTGATGCCGACCTGTTCGGCGGCTAGGGCGCTTTCCAGATCCTGCTTTTCCTGATCGTTGAGCCACTTGGCCTGTGACGGACGATCATCGGCCAGGCGCCACCAGATGAATGCCCACAACACTGCCGGCAATCCCTCGACGATGAACATCCAGCGCCAGCTGTAGTGCTGCACCAGGTAGCCCGAGACCACTGACATCCAGAGCATGGTCACCGGGTTGCCAAGGATCAGGAAGGTGTTGGCCCGCGAGCGTTCGGCGCGGGTGAACCAGTGGCACAGGTAGATCAGCATCGCCGGCATCACGGCCGCTTCGACCACGCCGAGCATGAAGCGAATGACGATCAGCCAGTAGGCATTGGAGACAATCCCGGTCAAGGTCGCCAGGCTGCCCCAGAGAATCAGGCTGACGAAAATCAGCTTCTTCACGCTGTGTTTCTGCGCGTAGATCGCGCCGGGCACCTGGAAGAAAAAGTAGCCGAGGAAGAACAGCGCGCCGAGCATCGACGACAGGCCTGGTGTGATCATCAAGTCCGCCGCCATGCCGGACGCGGCGGCGAACCCATAGTTGGCGCGATCCAGATACGCCAGGCTGTAGGTGATGAAGACGATGGGCATGATGTACCACCAGCGGCGGGTGGCGAGCGTTGCGGTTTTCATGAGTGGTGCTCCTGAGCTTGTTGTTTTTGTCGCAGCAGGTAACGGTTGGATCTTCAGTGCCTGTACTGGCCTCATCGCGAGCAAGCTCGCTCCCACATTGGATCTACGTTCGACATAAATCCCCTGTGGGAGCGAGCTTGCTCGCGATGGCGGCCTCGAATTCGCTGAGCATTTCGGATCGGGTCGGCAACCCCTCCATATCCCCCCGGCTCTGCACTGCCCGACTGCCAATCCAGTTGGCGCGTTTCACGGCCTCGGCAAAGCTCTGGTTTTCCAGCAGCGCGCTGATCATGCCGACGGCAAAACCATCGCCGGCGCCCACCGTATCGACCACCGTGGCCACCGGCACGCCAGCGACGAAACCTTGATCAATATGGGTGCGGTAGTAAGCACCGTGGGGTCCAAGCTTGATCGCCACGGCTTCGGCGCCCTGGTCGAGGTAAAACGCTGCGATGTCGGCCGGGTCTTCGAAACCGCTCAGCAAACGACCTTCGCTCAAGCCCGGCAGCACCCAATGGGCGAGGGCGGCGAGGCGGTTGATCTCGGTGATCATTTTTCGTTCGCTGGCCCACAGGCTCGGGCGCAGGTTCGGGTCGAAGGACACGCTGCGCCCGGCCTCGCGCATGCGGGTCATCAACTCGAACGACATCTGCCGCGCCGACTCCGACAGCGCCGGGGGAATGCCGGTGGCGTGCAGGTGCCGGGCCTTGAGCAACTCGGGCACGATCGAGTGCGGCGACAGGTGACTGGCCGCCGAACCACGGCGGAAGTACTCGACCACCGGGTCACTGCCATCGTCGGTGCGGGACTTGAGTTGAAAACCGGTCGGGTGGGCGGCGTCGATGTCGACGTGGCGGCAATCCAGGCCTTCTTTTTCCAGGGTGTCGACCACGAATCGGCCCAACGAATCGGCACCGACACGGCTCAGCCACGCCACGTTGAAGCCAAGCCGGGACAAACCGATCGCCACATTGCTGTCAGCCCCGGCAATGCGTTTGTGGAAAGCGCCAACGCTGGCCAGGTCGCCAGCCTGCTCGGCGACGAACATTGCCATGGTCTCGCCGAAGGACAGAATATCGATCTCAGACATGAGCACTCTCCCGTTGCGACTGGCCGAGGCGGGCGAGGGCCGCTACGTGTTCGCGGGTCAGTTGCACCAGGTCATCGCCTTGCAGCGGATATTCCGCGGCCCGCATGACACCTTGGGCCATGTGCTGCAGCAGCTGTTCCCACTGTTGCAAGTCGCTGGCGGTCGGCGGGATTGCGACCAGCTTGTCGTCAGCGCGACGCGTTACCGCTTTGCAGTGCACATAGCCGACGTGGCGTCCGAGGAGGCGCGCGGCGCTGGCGGCGGACTGGTCCTGCCAGTGCCAATTGCCGATATCGAAGGTCATCTTGATCGGCAAGTGGTGTTGCTCGACCTCAGTGAAAAAGCGCTGGAAGGGTTCGATGCGCCCGCCGTGCAGGGTCTGGTCGTTTTCCACCAGCAACTGTACGGGGCTGGCATCCAGCAGCCGGGCGAGGGCGTGCAGGTCGCAGTTGTCGGTGAAATAGCCCAGCGACACTTTCAGCCATTTGGCGCCAAACGCCTGGGCGCGTTGCAGAGCGGCGATCAATTCTGGATTGGGCCTGGATTGTCCGGCCAGCCAGAGTTCCATTGGCGACGAATACACGCTTTCCAGGCCTTCTGCCTGAGTGGCATTGGCCAGTTGAGCGGGGTCCTCAACGGTCAGCAATTCCTCGCGCCACTCGATGCGCGTGGCGCCGGCGGCGGCCAGTACTTCGATAAAACTGCCTTGGCCGCGCTGGCGCACCAGGTCGGCGCCGTAGCTGGAGAGGCTGATGGAAACGGCGGGTTTGTTCATTGTTGTTTTACCTCTGAAACCGGTTTCATTTTTGTTCAAAAAAAGGGTGATCTTTAGGGCCCCATCGCGGGCAAGCCCGCTCCCACAGGATCTCTGGGGTACACAAAATTTGTGAACGACACAAATCACTGTGGGAGCGGGCTTGCCCGCGAAGAGGCCCGAACATTCACCGAGAATTTCCAAGGGTCGACCCCCTGACAATCAACCGCGCCGAAAAATCCAGTGTCCGCACCGCCCCGTCATCCCCCCGCAGCCGCTTGAGCAAACACTCAAACGCACTGGCGCCAATCTCGGTGGTCGGCTGGGCCAGCGCAGTTATCCCGCTACCCACCAACGGATACCAATCCAGGTCATCGAGGGCGATCAAGCCCACATCCTCGAACAGGTTGCACTTGAGTTCACGCAACGCATGGGTGCAGGCCAGCGCCGCAATGCCGTTCGCGCAAAACAGCGCTTTCAGGCCGGGGCCGGGCGTGTCGAGGAAGGATTTCAGCTGTGCGGTCAGTTCGCTGCCGGTTTCGATGAGGCTGCCATGGAGGGCCGGGTGCAGGGCAATTTGCGCCTTGAAACTGGCGACCCGTTCGATCCGCGAACTGGTGCCATCGAACGGTTCGGTCACCATCAACACGTCGCGGTAACCGCGCTCTTCAAGATGGACGATGGCCATCTCGACGGCGGCCGGGTTGTTTAGCCCGACCATGTCGCTTTCCAGGTCCTCGACCTTGCGGTCCACCAGCACCAGGGGCATTTCCCGGTGCAGTTCGTGCAATTCGTCACGGTGATGACCGAGGGTGTTCACGATCAGGCCTTCGATGTTGTAAGAGCGCAGCAGGGCCAGGTGCTGGCGCTCTTGCTCGTCGTCGCGGTCGGTGTTGCACACCACCAGGCTATAGCCGTGCTGACGGCAGGCGGTTTCCACACCGTGCATCACGGCAATTGAATAAGGGTTGCGGATATCGGCCACCAGCATGCCGATCAGGCGGGTGCGTCCGCGCTTGAGGCCGCGGGCCATCTGGTTCGGACGATAGCCCAGTTCCGCAATCGCCTGCTCGATGCGTTGGGCGATGGCATCGGAGAGCAGGGCGCGGTCTTCGCCGATGAACCGCGAAACACTGGCCTTGGAGACCTTGGCGTGTTCGGCCACGTCGAGCATGGTCACGCGGCTGCGCTGGGCGGCGGAGAAATCATTCACGGTCTGAAACCTTCTTATTGGATTTATAAGGCCGAGCGCTTCGTGAGATAGCGCTGAAACCGGTTTCAGAAGACACCAAAAGGCAATTCGCCGTCAAGCCCCGGATTGTCGATTGTCGAACAAACACCGACGGGTGGCGCTCAGACCAATACGCTCAGCCACGCCGAACTCAGCAGCAACAGGCCCATGCAGCGATTGAAACGCTGCATGGCCCGGGGTGAGCGCAACCAGCGACTCGACCCGGAACCGAGCAGCGCCCAGACACCCAGGCAGGGCAAGGAAATCAGGAAAAACACCAAGGACAGGTTGATCACGTGGACGAACCGATCTTCGCCCGCTCCAGCGAAGACACTGACCACCGCCACCGCCATCATCCAGGTTTTCGGGTTGATCCATTGCAGTCCGGCGGCGCCCACCCAGCCCAGTCGATCCTCGGCTTTCATGCTGATGGCTTCAGCCGGGGCGCAGAAAATCTGCCAGGCCAGATAACTCAGCCACGCTACCCCGACCCATTGCATGACGTTTTGCACCGCAGGCCAGGCCGTCAGTGAAGAGCCAACGCCCGTGCCCACCAGCAACACCAGCATCGCGGCACTGGCGCAGGCGCCGAAGATAATCGGCAGGGCGGCGCCCAAACCGTAACGGGCACTATTGCTGAGCACCAGAATGTTGGTCGGTCCGGGTGTGATCGAGGCCACAAAGGCAAAGAGCAAGAAGGGCAGTAACGTCGGGAAAGAAGAGAGCATTGCGGGCGAACTCCGGTAAAGATCAGTGAAACCGATCTTCACAATCCCCGGCGTTACTTGTCTGGAAGATTTGAGCAGCGCTTGCGGTACAGCGCCGGTGTCAGGCCGTAGGCGCGCACGAACCAGCGGCCCAGATGGCTCTGGTCGGCAAAGCCCAGCTCCATGGCCACCGTCGCCGGTTGTTCGCCACGGGCCAGCATTCGCCGTGCGGTTGCCAGGCGCAATTGCACCAAATACGCGTGGGGCGCCATGCCGTAGGCGGCCTTGAACGCACGGGTCAGGCGGAAGCGGTCGACGCCTGTGACGGTTGCCAGTTGATCGAGGCCGATGTCGTATTGCGCGTTGGCATGCAGGTAGTCCCGGGCCTTCTGTGCCACACGCGGCAGGCGCGGGTCCTGGCCATCGCGGGCGCGCCAATGCAAGTGGCTGGTCAGGCGCTCGAGCAACACGTCGAGGGCGGTCTGGCGGACGATCTTCAGCTCACCGCGATGGAGGGTTTCAAACGCCAGGCTGGTGGCCTGGGCCAGGCGCGCATCGCAGGCCAGGGTGGCGGCGAAACTCAGTTGGCTGTTGTCGGGGGCATGATCGAACACAGCGCCGAGTTCGCGCTGCAACCACTGCGGATCGAGGTACAGCATGCGGTAGGTAAAACCGTCGGCGGTCGGTGCGTCACCGTCATGGATGTCACCGGGCTCGAGCAAAAACACCTTGCCCGGCGTGCTCTGGTGCCTGGCCCGTCGGCAGTTGAATTGCTGCACCCCTTGCTCGGTGACGCCCACCAGAAAACTGTCATGCCAGTGCGGGTCGTAGGCGTGACCTTCGAAATGCGCGCGCAGGGTCTCGATGCCGGTGTCGGCGTCCTGGGACAGGTCGATCCAGTTGTGAGCGTTCATGTTGCACCTGCGGGACGGATTGCCGAGCTATTTAACGCCTGCTGGAAGTGCGATGACTAGAACGTTTGTGCAGGCATCAGTTGAACAGGCCCGCCGCAATATTGATCGAGAACCCAAGGATGGCGGTGTTGAACAGAAAACCGATCAACGACTGCGCCAGCACGATCTTGCGCAAATCGCGGGTCGCCACGCCGACATCCGAGGTCTGCACCGCTACGCCGACGGTGAACGAGAAGTACAGGAAGTCCCAGTAATTGGGCGTCGTCAGGCCCTCGGCAAAGCGCAGCGCCGGCTCTTTGCCTTCCCAGGTGTAAAACAGGCGCGCGTAGTGCACGCTGAAAATCACCCCGATCAGCAGCCAGGAACCGATCACCGTCAGCGCGGTGAAGCCGTAGTGCAGGAGTCTGCGCGTGGTTTCCAGGTCTTTGCTGCCGGCCAGTTCGAAGGTGATGGTCGCCAGGCTGGCCAGGGCGGCGATGCACACCACCAACAGCACCAGCCCGGCGTTTTCGTCTTCGATTTCGGCGATGCGTTTTACGTCGGTCGCTTTTGAACGCACGGTGAGCCAGAGCATCAATAGCAGGTAGATCCACACGCCGGCATTCCAGCCGAAGAGGATCTTGCTGATCAGAGAATCGGCCGGAACCAGAATGCCCACCACGATGCCCAGCAGGACGGCGGCGGACAGGCGAGGGTGGGTGCGGGTGAGGAAAGACATGGAGGCTCGATGGGGTTGGGGCTTTGCAATCACCTTAGCCCAGGGTGGTCAGTTCTGACTATATTCCTGAAACCAATGAGATCCCTGTGGGAGCGGGCTTGCCCGCGATGGCGGACCGTCTGGCAACATTGATGTTTGATGTGACGGCCTCATCGCGGGCAAGCCCGCTCCCACAGGTTTTTGTGGTGTTGGTCAGTGTTGTTTATGGCGTTTGCGCACCAGCTTCATCACCACCACAAAAAACACCGGCACGAACACCACGGCCAGCGTCGCCGTGATCATCCCGCCGATCACCCCGGTGCCGATGGCCTGCTGGCTTGCCGAGCTGGCGCCTGTGGCAATCGCCAGGGGCACCACGCCGAGGATGAACGCCAGCGAAGTCATGACAATCGGCCGCAACCGCAGGCGTGCCGCTTGCAGGGTGGCGTCGACCAGGTCGTGGCCTTCGTCGTACAGGCTCTTGGCGAACTCGATGATCAGGATCGCGTTCTTCGCCGACAGGCCGATGATGGTGATCAGCCCGACCTTGAAGAACACATCGTTGGGCATGCCGCGCAAGGTCACGGCCAGCACCGCGCCGAGCACGCCCAGCGGCACCACCAGCAGCACCGAGGTCGGGATCGACCAGCTCTCGTACAACGCCGCCAGGCACAGGAACACGATCAACAGCGACAGCCCGAGCAGGATCGGCGCCTGGCTGCCGGACAAGCGTTCCTGCAACGACAACCCGGTCCATTCCTGGCCCAGGCCCGCCGGACCTTGCGCGACCAACCGCTCGATCTCGGCCATGGCTTCGCCTGTGCTGTGGCCCGGTGTCGGTTCACCGGAAATGCTGATCGCCGGGTAGCCGTTGTAGCGGGTCAACTGCGCCGGGCCCTGGGTCCATCTGGCCTGCACGAAGGCCGACAAGGGCACCATTTTTCCGTGGGTGTTGCGCACGTGGATCTTCAGCAGGTCTTCCACCTGGCTGCGCTGGTCACCCTCGGCCTGCACCACGACGCGCTGCATCCGCCCCTGATTGGGGAAGTCGTTGATGTACGCCGAGCCCACGGCCGTGGACAACACGTTGCCGACATCGGCAAAGGACACCCCCAGCGCGTTGGCCTGCTTGCGGTCGACCACCAGTTGCACCTGAGGCGCCTCGGCCAGGGCGCTTTCGCGCACGTTCATCAGGATCGGGCTTTTTTCGGCGGCCGCGAGCAAGTCGGTGCGCGCTTGCATCAGCTTCTCATGGCCGAGACCACCACGATCCTGCAGGCGGAACTCGAAGCCGCTGGACGTACCCAGGCCATCCACGGGCGGCGGCAGCACGGCAAAGGTTACCGCGTCCTTGATCTGGCTGAGGGCGACGTTGGCCCGGTCGGCAATCGAAGCCGCCGAATCTTCGCTGTCGCGCTCCGACCAGTCTTTAAGTGTGCTGAACGCCAGCGCCGCATTCTGCCCGCTGCCGGAGAAGCTGAACCCGAGAATCACCACGCTGTCGCGAATGCCCGGCTCGCCGGCGTTGTGCGCTTCCACCTGCTCGGCCACCTGAACCGTGCGGTTCTTGCTCGCGCCCGGTGGCAACTGGATGTCGGTGATGGTGTAACCCTGGTCTTCCACCGGCAGGAACGAGGAGGGCAGGCGACTGAAGGCCAGGCCCAGACCGATCAGCAGCACGCCGTAGATCAGCAGGTAGCGTCCGGTGCGTTTCAACGCGTAGGCGACCCAGCCTTGATAGCGCTCGGTGAGTTGCTCGAAGCGGCGGTTGAACCAGCCGAAGAATCCGCTCTTTTCGTGGTGCTCGCCTTTGGCAATCGGCTTGAGCAGTGTCGCGCACAGGGCCGGGGTCAGGGTCAGGGCGAGGAAGGCCGAGAACAGGATCGAGGTGGCCATCGACAGCGAGAATTGCTGGTAAATCACCCCGACCGAACCCTGCATGAAGGCCATCGGAATGAACACCGCGACCAGCACCAGGGTGATGCCGATGATGGCCCCGGTGATCTGCTGCATGGCCTTGCGCGTGGCCTCCTTGGGCGACAGGCCCTCGGTGGCCATGATGCGCTCGACGTTCTCCACCACCACGATCGCGTCGTCCACCAGAATGCCGATGGCCAGCACCATGCCGAACATGGTCAGCACGTTGATCGAAAACCCCAGCGCCAGCATCGTCGCAAAGGTGCCCATCAGCGCCACCGGCACCACCAGTGTCGGAATCAGCGTGTAGCGGATGTTCTGCAGGAACAGGAACATCACCGCGAACACCAGCAGCATGGCTTCGCCCAGGGTGTAGACCACCTTGGTGATCGAGACCTTGACGAAGGGGGAGGTGTCGTACGGGATCGAGTACTCGACGTTCGCCGGGAAGTAGCGCTTGAGTTCATCCATCTTCGCCCGCACCAGGGTCGCGGTGTTCAGGGCGTTGGCGCCCGGCGACAACTGCACGGCGACGGCGGTGGACGGCTTGCCGTTCAGGCGCGTGGAAAACTGGTATTCCTGGCTGCCGATCTCGACCCGCGCGACATCGCTGATGCGCACGGTCGAACCGTCCGGGTTGGCCTTGAGGACGATGTCGGCAAACTCTTCGGGGGTCGACAACTGACCCTTGACCAGAATGGTCGCGGTGATTTCCTGGGTGGTGCGGGTCGGCAGATCGCCGATGCTGCCGGCCGACACCTGGGCGTTTTGCGCGACGATGGCGGCGTTGACGTCCGCTGGTGTCAGGTTGAAGGCGAGCAGTTTCTGCGGGTCGATCCAGATCCGCATCGCCCGCTCGGCGCCATACAGCTGCGCCTTGCCGACGCCGTCCAGGCGCTTGATCTCGTTCATCACGTTGCGCGCCAGGTAATCGCTGAGCGCTACGTCGTCGAGCTTGCCGTCGCTGGACGTCAGGGTGATCAACAGCAGGAAACCGGAGGAGACTTTCTCCACCTGCAAACCTTGCTGGATGACCGCTTGCGGCAGGCGCGACTCCACGGCCTTGAGGCGGTTCTGCACATCCACCTGGGCCAGTTCCGGGTTGGTGCCCGGCTGGAAAGTGGCCTTGATGGTCGCGCTGCCGAGGCTGCTCTGGGATTCGAAATACAACAGATGATCGGCGCCGTTGAGTTCTTCCTCGATCAGGCTGACCACGCTTTCGTCCACGGTTTGCGCCGAAGCGCCCGGGTACACGGCATAGATTTCGATCTGCGGCGGCGCGACGTCGGGGTACTGCGCCACCGGCAACTGCGGAATGGCCAAGGCACCGGCCAGCAGAATGAACAGGGCAACCACCCAGGCGAACACCGGACGGTCGATAAAGAACTGCGGCATAAAAAAGCGTCCTGCTTACTGACCAGTCGCCTGGGCAAGTGGGAGAGGGGTGTCGTCGATCTGCACTTTCTCGCCGGGGCGGGCGTGCTGCAGGCCCTCGATGACGATGCGGTCGCCGGCTTTCAGGCCGCCGGTGACGATCCAGCGATCGTTCTGCACGGCGCCCAGCTCGACCGGTTGCTGGCCGACGCGCTGTTCGGCGTCGAGCAGCAGCACCTGGGCGATGCCGGCGCTGTCGCGCTGGATGGCCCGTTGCGGCACGCTGATGCCCTGGCGGTTGACCGCTTGTTCCAGGCGCACTCGCACGAAACTGCCGGGCAGCAGGTCGAGGTCGGGGTTGGGGAACTCGCTGCGCAGGATGATCTGGCCGGTGCCCGGGTCGACGGTGATGTCGCTGAACAGCATTTTGCCCGGCAGCGGGTAGAGGCTGCCGTCATCCTGAATCAGCGTAGCCTTGGCCTGGTCCTGGCCGACCTGCTGCAACTGGCCGGAACGGAAGGCACGGCGCAGTTCGTTGAGTTCACGGGTGGACTGGGTCAGGTCGGCATGAATCGGATTGAGTTGCTGGATCAGCGCCAGCGGCGTGGTTTCGTTCTGCCCGACCAGCGCGCCTTCGGTGACCAGCGCACGACCGATGCGCCCGGAAATCGGCGCGGTGACGGTGGCATAGCCGAGGTTGAGTTTCGCCCGCTCCACCGTAGCCTTGCTGGCCGCGACATCGGCGGCGGTCTGCCGTGCGTTGGCCCGGGCGTTGTCGTAGTCCTGGCCGCTGATGGCCTTGTCGTCAATCAACTGGGCATAGCGCTGTTCCTGTAACCGGGCCTGGAACGCGTTGGCCTCGGCCTTGCGCAGCGCTGCTTCGGCGCTGTCCAGGTCGGCCTTGAACGGCGCCGGGTCGATGCGGAACAGGACATCGCCCTGTTTCACGTCACTGCCTTCACGGAAGGTCCGCTGCAGGACCACGCCGGCCACGCGGGCACGCACTTCGGCCATGCGCGGTGCGGCAATCCGTCCGCTCAGTTCGCTGCTGATGGTCAGTGGTTGTGCTTCGATGGTCTCGATGCGAACCGTGGCCAGCGGCGCCTGTTCCTCGGCGTTCGAGGCCTTGTCGCACGCGGCCAGTGTCAACGCCAGAGCAATCAGACTGAGCCTGGCAAGCAGATTCTTCGACATGTAATACCCCAATAAAGACTCCCAGCATCCTACTGGGCGCAGGCGAGGGTAGCGGTGAAGCTTTGTTGGTGCTGTGTGAAATTGTGTAAGGGTTTTACTCAGAGACGAGTGAGGGCGTATATCCTTCAGTCCTTGAATTTTATTGCGTCTGTCAGGTCGCCTTCGCGGGCAAGCCCGCTCCCACAGTGGTCGGTGGTGTTCATAGCCTTTGTGTTCACCTCAAATCCCTGTGGGAGCGGGCTTGCCCGCGAAGAGGCCGGAACAGGTGCCACGGCTCTTTCTGGAAACACCCCATGCCCAACATCCTCCTGGTCGAAGACGACACCGCCCTCGCCGAACTGATTGCCAGTTACCTGGAACGCAACGGTTATTCCGTCAGCGTGATCGGTCGCGGTGATCATGTGCGCGAACGAGCGCGGCTCAATCCGCCGGACCTGGTGATCCTCGACCTGATGCTGCCCGGTCTCGACGGCTTGCAAGTCTGTCGCCTGCTGCGCGCCGATTCGGCGACCTTGCCGATCCTGATGCTGACCGCCCGCGACGACAGCCACGACCAGGTACTGGGCCTGGAAATGGGGGCCGACGACTACGTCACCAAACCCTGCGAACCACGGGTGCTGCTGGCGCGGGTGCGAACCTTGTTACGCCGCAGCAGCCTCAGCGAGCCACAGACCGCCAACGACCGCATTCTGATGGGCAACCTGTGCATCGACCTGTCCGAACGCACTGTGACCTGGCGCGAGCAATTGGTGGACTTGTCCAGCGGTGAGTACAACCTGCTGGTGGTGCTGGCCCGGCATGCCGGGGAGGTGCTGAGCCGCGACCAGATCCTGCAACGCCTGCGCGGCATCGAATTCAACGGCACCGACCGTTCGGTGGACGTGGCGATCTCCAAGTTGCGGCGCAAGTTCGACGACCACGCCGGCGAGGCGCGCAAGATCAAGACCGTGTGGGGCAAGGGCTACCTGTTCAGCCGTTCCGAGTGGGAATGCTGAGCCGATGTTCAGAATCCTCTTTCGTTTGTACCTGGTGACCATCGTCTCGTTCAGCGCCGCGATTTATCTGGTGCCGGATCTGGTGGTCAAGGTGTTCCAGGAGCGCTTTGTCACCTACAACCTCGATTACTCCCGTGGCTTGCAAACGCTGATCGTCAAACAGTTTCACGCGGCGCCGGCCGAACAGTGGCCGGCCCTGGCCGCCGAAATGGACAAGGACTTCAATCCGCTGCACATCGTGCTCAGCGGTAACGACGACAGCAGCCTGACGCCTGAAGAGCAGCAGCGCTTGCAGCGGGGCGAGAACGTTGTACGCGTGGGTGACTGGGGCTGGCGTACGCTGGCGGTCGCGCCGCTGAACGAGCGCACCGTGGTGCAAATGGTGGTGCCGCCGGATCCGCTGGACGTCAACCTGTTGTACTGGAGCATCAACGTGCTGATCGGCGCGACCATGCTCGCGTGCCTGTTGCTGTGGCTGCGTCCGCACTGGCGTGACCTTGAGCGCCTCAAGGGCGCGGCCGAACGCTTTGGCAAGGGCCACCTGGGCGAGCGCACGCAAATCTCCCCGAGTTCCAACATCGGCAGCCTGGCCAGTGTGTTCGACACCATGGCCGGCGACATCGAGAACCTGCTCAACCAGCAGCGTGACTTGCTCAATGCGGTGTCCCACGAGTTGCGCACGCCGCTGACGCGCCTGGATTTCGGCCTGGCGCTGGCCCTCTCCGACGACTTGCCGGCAGCCAGCCGCGAGCGCCTGCAAAGCCTGGTGGCGCACATTCGGGAGCTCGATGAGCTTGTGCTTGAGTTGCTGTCCTACAGCCGCCTGCAAAACCCGGCGCGGCTACCGGAGCAGGTCGAAGTGTCGCTGGATGAGTTCATCGACAGCATCCTTGGCAGCGTCGACGAGGAACTGGAGTCCCCGGAGATCGTCATTGATGTGCTGCTGCACGGTCAGCTCGAACGCTTCAGTCTCGACCCGCGCCTGACCGCCCGCGCCCTGCAAAACCTGCTGCGCAACGCCATGCGCTACTGCGAAAAGCGTATCCAGATCGGTGTGCAGGTCTATGCCGGCGGCTGTGAAATCTGGGTCGACGATGACGGCATCGGTATTCCGGATGACGAGCGCGAGCGGATTTTCGAACCCTTCTACCGTCTCGACCGCAGTCGAGACCGCGCCACGGGTGGTTTTGGACTGGGATTGGCGATCAGCCGGCGCGCCCTGGAAGCCCAGGGCGGCACGCTGACGGTGCAAGCCTCGCCGTTGGGCGGGGCGCGGTTTCGCTTGTGGTTGCCGACTTCGGCCTGACGCGCGCCCGGGATAACGCGGCTCAGGCGCTCAGCCGACTGCGCAATACCTTGGCCATCTCCTCCAGATCCGTCATCGGCTGGTGCCCGATCAACATCCAGGCGTGCTCCATGTCCGACCAATACACGATGTTCAACTCGCGCCGCTGTTCCTGGGCGAAATGGCGACTGCCGCTGTTGGAGCGGGTCACGCACAGCGCCATGGGGCCGTGCGCCGGATCGAGGTAGGTGATCTGGGCAATGGGGGCGCCGTCGTACTCGAGGATTTGCGCCCGCTTGAACTCGGCACGGGGCAGGCTCAGTTTTGCCGGCACGAGGTCCAGGCCCAGGCGTGCATCGATGGTCTGCAGTTGGGCTCGCTGGGAGGCTTCATCAGCGGGCAGGTGATCCAGGGTTTCCGGCACGTAGAGCGCCATGTAATCGGCCACCAGACCGCGCCAGCTGTGAGTCTGCTGGCTCGCTTGCCAGCCGAGGAACAAACGGTCCGCCAGCACGCCGCCGGCCAGCAGCCCGGCCGCGGCGGCCAGGAACCAGCGTCGGTTGAGCCCCGGGCGGGCCGGTGAGGGCAGTGTGGCGAGCATGGCTTGCAGGCGATCTACCGGCGCCTGCCGGGCCAGTTCATCGTAGGCGTCCTTGAACGGCAGGCTGCTGCGATCCAGCCATTGCAGGCGCAGGCTCAGCATCGGGTCGGCGCTGATGGCCGCGTCGATGCGCGAGCGCTGCTCGGCATCGAGCTGGTTGTCGAGATAAGCCACCAGTTGTTCGTCCGAGGGTTTCGCGTTCATCAATGTTCTCCTCGGTAAGGGTGGGACACCGTGTGCAACGGTGGATATTCGGCCAGTTTCGCCCGGGCGGCGGCCAGGCGACTCATGACCGTGCCGATGGGCACTTGCAGCACGTCGGCGACTTCGCGGTAGGACAATCCTTCGACGTAGGCGAGAAATACCGTTTCACGCTGGGCCTCGGGCAATGCATCGACGCGGCGGATGACCTGTGCCGCCAACACGTGGGTCTGGGCCACCGACTCTCCATCGAACGACAAGGCCTGGTCGGCATCCACCTGGCCCTGGCCTTGCCGCACCCGCTGGGCACGCACTTCGTTGAGCCAGATCGAGTGCAGGATGCTCAGCAGCCAGCGGTCCATGCGCGTCCCCGACTCGTATTGCCCGGCCCGCTCCAGCGCGCGCACGCAGGTGGCCTGCACCAGGTCATCGGCGATATGCCGTTGCCGGGACAACAGCAGGCCGTAGCGCCATAAACGCGCCAGATGCTGGTTCAGTTCCGTTCGTATTGCCTGATCGCTGGCGATGGCGACCTCCGTCCGCTCGGGTTGTCAGGTTTTCGATGATCCGTTGATGGCTTCGGCCAGGTCCTGGTACTCCTCGCACTGGGTATTGCCGCAGATGGATTTGATCTGCTGCAGTTGCTCCTGTGCAAGGTCCAGCCGGCCCTTGACCACATAGGCCTCGCCCAGGTATTCGCGGACTTGCGCGTATTGCGGGTCGAGTTTTACCGATTGCAGGTAATAACCGATGCCTTCGTCGGTGCGTCCCAGTTTACGCGTGGCGTAGCCGCGATAGTTCAGCGCTTTTGCGGTATTTGGCTGTTTCAGCGTGTCGAGCAGGGCCAGGGCCTCTTCATAACGTCCGTCCTTGGCCAATTGATAGGCATAGTTGGTGCGGTCTTCGTCAGGCACCAGGTTGCTGGTCTGCTTGACGCACCGCTGCGATCTTGTATCGAGTACCTGTCCTTTCGGGCAGTTGGGTCTGGAGGGCGGCTCGTCACCGCCGCCGTTGGCCAGGGCGAGGGAACCGGACAACGCAACGGTCAGCAAAAACGGGGTCATCAGGACTGCAAAACGAATATTCATGGGCTTTGCTCCAGAGCTTCATGGGTTCAGATCAGGACGCGTCCCGCCAGACGCAGTGCAAGGTTGATGTGATGAGAACACCGCAGCATGAACAATTATTCATTATGTTCTGGCGGCCGATTGCCAACGGGCATGGTTTTGTGTGCGCTGAAGATCCCTGTGGGAGCGGGCTTGCTCGCGAAGGCGGAGTGTCAGGCAGCATCAATGTTGATTGACCCACCGCTTTCGCGAGCAAGCCCGCTCCCACAGGGGATTTTCGTTCAACCCAGCAGGCGAATCGGAGCCCCTGCCGCCCAGGCCTGGATGTCCTCGATCATTTGCGAGAAAAACAGCCGGTAGTTCTGTTGGCTCACGTACCCGACATGGGGCGTGGCCAATACATTGTCCAGGGTTCGGAACGGATGATGAGCGGGCAGCGGCTCCTGCTCGAAGACGTCCAGTGCCGCACCGGCCAGTCGTTGCTTCTGCAACGCCTTGATCAGCGCCGCCTCATCGACAATCGGTCCGCGGGCGGTGTTGACCAGCAGTGCCGTGGGTTTCATCCAGCCCAGGGCTTGTGTGTCCACCAGGCCCCGACTGCGGTCGCTGAGCACCAGGTGCACCGACAGCACGTCGGCCTGTTCGAACAGTTCCTGCTTGCTGACACGGGTCACACCGGCTTGCGCCGCACGTTCGGCGGTGAGGTTTTCGCTCCAGGCGATGACCCGCATGCCGAACACCTGGCCGAATTGCGCGACGCGCTGGCCGATGCTGCCAAGGCCGAGGATCGCCAGCGTCTTGCCGTGCAGGTCGCCGCCCAGGCCTTGTTGCCACTGGCCGGCACGCAAGGCATTGGCTTCGACCACCAGGTTGCGGGTGGCGGCCATGATCAGCGCCCAGGTCAGCTCCGGCGCGGCGTGTTTGTAGCTGTCGGTGCCGCTGACCTGGATGCCCAGCGCGGCGGCGGCTTTCAGGTCCAGGGCGGCGTTGCGCATGCCGCCGGTCACCAGCAGTTTGAGCCTGGGCAGGCGGCGCAGCAGGTCTTCGTCGAAGCGCGTGCGCTCGCGCATGACGCAGATCACCTCGAACCCGGCCAGGCGCTCGGCCAGCGTCGGGTTGTCGGCGGGGTAGTCATGGAGAAAACTCACCTGGCCGACGCTGTCCAGCGCCGACCAGTCCACCACATCCCGCGCCACATCCTGCCAATCATCAAGCACTGCAATCTGCACAGGCATCAGCCTTACCTCTTCAACGCACGGGGTTGGTCTTGTTCAGCCAGGCGAGCAGGGCCTGGTGGAATTGTGCCGGTTCTTCCATCTGTGGCGCGTGGCCCATGCCCGGGAATTCGACCAGGGTGGACCGGGGAATCAACTTCGCCACTTGTTTGCCGAGGACGTCGTAGTGCCCGATCTTCGCCTTGACCTCGGGCGGAGCGATGTCACTGCCGATGGCGGTGGTATCGGAGGTCCCGATCAACAGCAGGGTCGGCATCTTCAGGTCCTGGAATTCGTAGTACACCGGTTGAGTGAAGATCATGTCGTAGATCAGCGCCGAGTTCCACGCGACTTGCGTATGCCCGGGGCCTTTGTTCAGGCCGGCGAGCATGTCGACCCAGCGCTCGAATTCCGGTTTCCAGCGGCCGCCGTAGTAGGTGCTGCGTTCGTAGTTGCGGATACCGTCGGCGCTGAGCTTGAGTTCCCGTTCATACCATTGGTCTACCGTGCGATAGGGCACGCCGAGGGCTTTCCAGTCTTCCAGGCCGATGGGGTTGACCAGTGCCAGTTGCTCGACCTGTTCGGGGTATTGCAAGGCATAGCGAGTGGCGAGCATGCCGCCGGTGGAGTGCCCCAGCAGGGTCGCTTTCTGAATGCCCAATGCCTTGAGCAGTTGCTGGGTGTTCGTCGCCAGTTGCTGGAATGTGTACTGATAGTGCGCCGGTTTGCTGGAGCTGCAGAAGCCGATCTGGTCCGGGGCGATGACCCGATAGCCGGCGTCGCTGAGGGCTTTGATCGAGCTGTCCCAGGTGGCGCCGCAGAAATTCTTGCCGTGCATCAGCACCACGCTGCGGCCATTGGCCTTGCCGTGGGCGGCGACGTCCATGTAACCCATTTGCAGGGACTGGCCCTGGGATTCAAAGGCGAAGTGCTTGAGTGTGTAGGGATATTCGAATCCCTGGAGTTCGGGGCCGTATTCCGGTGCTTCGGCGTGGGCGATGGCGGGCAGGGCGGCGGTCAACAACAGG
Organism: Pseudomonas sp. PDM28; assembly: GCF_019219115.1. Classification (NCBI taxonomy): domain Bacteria; kingdom Pseudomonadati; phylum Pseudomonadota; class Gammaproteobacteria; order Pseudomonadales; family Pseudomonadaceae; genus Pseudomonas; species Pseudomonas sp. PDM28. The sequence goes on along the minus strand of NZ_JAHUWG010000007.1, from coordinate 168,354 downwards.
CTGGGCAACCAGCGGGGGAAGGGACGCGACATGGGGAAGCTCCAAAGAAAATCCGCCGATGCTGGATCGGCTCGATTAGGGCGGCATTAAACACAGGCAATCGCCGCCCTCGATGGTTCAACCCATCCAGCCCAATGTCACCACGGCCAACACGCCGTAACGGGCGCCTTTGGCCAGGGTGACGATCAGCAGGAAGCGCCCCAATGGCTCGCGCATGACCCCGGCGACCAGTGTCAGCGGATCGCCGATCACCGGTAGCCAACTGAGCAGCAATGACCAATGGCCGTAGCGCTGGTAGTGCAGCCGGGCTTTTTCCAGGTGCCGGGGGCTTACCGGAAACCAGCGCCGGTCGTGGAACCGCTCGATACCGCGGCCCAGCCACCAGTTGAGCAGCGACCCCAGAACGTTGCCGAACGTCGCCACCGCCAGCAGTGCCCAGAGCCAGTAGCGGTCGCTGAGCAGCAGCCCCACCAGCACGGCTTCGGATTGCAACGGCAGCAGCGTGGCGGCACCGAATGCCGCGAAAAACAGCCCGAGGTACGCGCCGGGCATCAATGGGCGGGGTAGTCCGCGACCACCAGGTCAGTGCCGTCCTTTTTCAGGCCGATGACCTGATAGGCATCGCTCATGCCGTCCATTTCCATGCCGGGCGAACCCATGGGCATGCCGGGGGCCGCGACGCCCAGCAGATCGTCGCGCTTGCTCAAGGCCAGGACCTGGTCGGCCGGGACGTGACCTTCGACGAACTTGCCATTGATCAACGCGGTGTGGCACGACGCCAGGCGTGGCGGCACGCCGTGCTGTTGCTTGAACTCGCTCATGTTGGCTTCGACGTGGTCTTCGACCTTGAAACCATTGGCTTCAAGATGGCTGATCCATTTTTTGCAGCAACCACAATTGGCATCGCGATGAACCTCGATCGGAATGAGGTCGGCGGCCTGGGCCAGAGAGGAGATGAACAGGGCGCTCAGGGCGATCAGACGCAGAGGGTTTCGCATGGGATTCGTCTCGGCTAACGGGCAAAAAAGCGCATTCTGACCCTTTTTTCCGGTCAGGCATTCAAGGAGTGTTTCGAAGTACTACAAAGATCGGCTGTTCGATGATGGTAGATCAGTGCTGTCAGGCAGATGAGGGGGACATTACAAAAACGTCAGGTTGAAATGCCGTAGGCGCATGTTTACGTGATCCCCGGGGTCAAAAAAGGTTCTTCACGTAATCCCGGGGGACACCGATACCTGTAGGAGCCGGCTTGCTGGCGATGGCGGCCTCATGGCTGGCGTATTTTGTTGGTGGTGTACATATTCATTTCTGCGGTAACGGCCGCCTATGGTTCCGCTTTTACAGCGGGTTACTTGGAAAAACGGAACGCCGCCCGGCCTGTAGGAGCGAGCTTGCTCGCGATGGAGGTCAAGGATGATGCGGGGAGCCTGACACCCCGCGGTGCTCTCAGGTTTTTCGCGAGCAGGCTCGCTCCTACAGATATTTCGTTATCTCAGCGGTCGAGCAGTTTCATGACTTCTTCCGGATAACGCAGGCCAGCGGTGGCGTTCGCCGCAAAGACCGACTCCAGCGCCTGCAGTTCATCAGCGTTCAGCCTCACCTGTAGAGCGGCCACGTTTTCCTCCAGGTATTTGCGTTGCTTGGTGCCCGGAATCGGAATCAGGTAGTCACCCTGGGCAAGCACCCACGCCAGCGCCAGTTGGCCCGCCGTCACGCCTTTCTCGGCCGCGAGCGCCTGGACTTGCTGCACCAGCAGCAGGTTCCTGGCGAAATTCTCGCCCTGGAAGCGTGGGCTGAAACGGCGATAATCGTCTGCCGCGAAATCATCCGGGCTTTTCAGTGCGCCGGTCAGAAACCCTCGGCCCAGCGGGCTGTAAGGCACAAAGGCGACGCCCAGGCGCCGGCAGGCCGCCAGGCAACCGTTTTCTTCCTGATCACGACTCCACAACGAGTACTCACTCTGCAGCGCACTGATCGGATGAACCTTGTGTGCCCGCTCCAGGGTCGCCACCGAGGCTTCGCTCAATCCCAGGTAGCGGACTTTGCCGGCACTGACCAGTTCGGCCATGGCACCGACGGTTTCTTCGATGGCCACCTGCGGGTCGATACGGTGCTGGTAATACAGGTCGAGGGTGTCCACGCCCAAGCGTTTCAAGCTGCCGTCGATGGACTGGCGAATGTATTCCGGCCGACCGTTGACGCCCCGGGCACCGGGGTTCGCCGGGTCGCGGACGATTCCGAACTTGCTGGCCAGGAACACCTGGTCGCGCTTGCCGGCAATGGCCTTGCCGATCAGCTCTTCATTGCTGTGCGGGCCATACATATCGGCGGTATCGAGCAAGTTGACACCCAGTTCCAGCGCGCGATGCAGGGTCGCCGTGGCTTCGCGGGTATCCGTGCCGGTGGTGTAGAAGTCGGTCATGCCCATGCAGCCAAGGCCGATGGCCGACACCTGAGGACCGTTTTTTCCCAATTGACGTGTGTGCATGAAATCAGCTCCCTGTGAAGTGAGTGGCCATTGTTCGCCTCGACAGAAACAAGATAAACCGGCTAAAACGGCTATCACTATTCGTAAAATCCAAACAATCTGTCGGTGGAACCAGCAATGGACCGTTTCAACGCCATGCGCGTCTTTACCCGAATCGTCGAGCTGGGTGGCTTTGCCAAGGCCGCCGACAGCCTGCAACTGCCCCGGGCCTCGGTGACCATCCTGATCAAGCAGCTGGAGGCCCATCTGGGGGTGCAGTTGCTGCAACGCACCACGCGGCAGATCAGCCTGACGCTCGACGGTGCGGCCTATTACCCGCGTTGCGTTCGCTTGCTGGCGGATCTCGAAGAGACCGAAGCGGTGTTCAGTGCCGCACGCCACAATCCCAAGGGGCTGTTGCGCGTGGACATGCCGGCGGGCGTGGGGCGTCTGGTGGTGATTCCGGCGCTGCCGCAGTTCACAGCCCGCTATCCGCTGATCGAGCTGGAAATCGGCTTGAATGACCGGCCGGTCGACCTGATTCGCGAAGGGGTGGATTGTGTGTTGCGCGGCGGCTCGACGCTGGACGATTCGTTGGTGGCGCGGCCGCTGGTGATGATGGATCAGGTGACCTGTGCCAGCCCCGACTACTTGCAGCGGCACGGAACGCCCCATACCCTGGATGACCTGTGCGGGCATCAGATGGTCGAGTACTTCTCCAGCAGCAACGGAAAGCGCTATGGGCTGGAGTTTGTCGTGGATGGCCAGATACAGCTGGTCGATCTGCCCAAGCAGGTGGCGGTCAACAGTGCCGATGGTTATCTGGCGGCGTGCGAGGCCGGATACGGGCTGGTGCAGACGCCGTACTATCACGTGGCGCGGCAACTGCAGGAAGGGCGCTTGTGTGAAGTGCTGCGGGAAGTGCCGCCACCGGGCATGCCGATGACGGCGCTTTATCCGCCGCACCGCCAGTTGTCCCGGCGGGTGCGTGTGTTTGTCGACTGGCTGGTGGAACTCTGTGCCCAGCCCGGCAATGACTTTTACAGGAAGGATTCAGGGCGTTGATCAGCGGTTATCGGTGTGGGTAGTAACCCGGCCCGCCATGGTCGTAGTAGTGATCGTGATGCCAGCCCCCATGGGGGAAAACAATGCAACCGCTCAGGGTCAGGATGGCCAGCAGGGGAATCAGCAATGTGATTCGACGCAACATTTCAAAGTCCTCATGGTTATCGCCGCAATGAAGCTAAAACTCTTCATCGGCTGTAACATGTGACCCCGCTTGTAGCCCCTTATCCCCAGAACAGGGTATGTGCTTGGCAAGCGTCTTGATACAAACCGGATACATTTTCAGATTCAGGAACCCGCAATGACTCAGTCGCAACGTTTGAAATACTCGATTCTGATCTCCCTGGTGGTGCTGGGGATCATGTTTGGCCTTTCCTGGTTGCAGAACACCGGCGTCATCAGCGAAAAAATGTTCCAGTACATCGCCATTGGCGTGGCGGTGATCGTGGTCGTCATCAATGGCGTGATGCGCCGCAAGGTCAAGCCCTGATCATTCGCTCACTGGTTGCGCAGGATGGCGGCAGCCTGTGGATGCAGGCTGTAGCTTTTGTCGGGGTTTAGCACAATCACCCCTTCAATGCACAAACGCTTGAGCACTTCGCGCACGCTGAGAAAGGACAGGGGAATGTCCAGGTCCAGCAATTGGCTGTGTACGCCACGCACGCCAAGACTGCGGTCGCTTTCGGCGGCCGTCAGCAGGGCATCGATGACTTTCAGGCGGATCAGGCTGGTGCGCAGGCCATAGCTCTTGAGCAGGACCCGGATCCGCTCGTTACCGTGGCGATCGGTATGCGGCTCGAACACGCCGACTTCCATGGAAGTACCCTTTGGCGCGTTGCTACCGTCCGTTGGCAGTTGCGAGTTGTACATTGCAAAACTCCTTTTCAGAGCCTGATCAGGAAAAATGGGGCGCTCTTGCATGTCTAGACGTATGAGCTCCCCAAATCATGAAGGCTCGAATGTAGAAATTTTGTCGACGGCGTGTGATCAGCCTGTCAGTTCGCACGCCAATGTGTGCAAAACCCTAAATTATTGATGTGAGCTTCGTCCCTACAGGGAGGCACTGCGCGTGTGGGTGCGCGCAACAGTGGCCATCGTGTTTTCGATCAGGAGCGAGCGTGATTATTTCCAGCCAGTTAACCAGGTTGAGCCTGGCGGGTGTGACTCTGGGATTGAGCCTGGGGTTGAGCCTTGCGGCGAGCGCGAGCGATGCGCTTGCGCCAACGAGCGCGGACATCCGCCGAACCAGTTTCGGCGTGCCGCACATCCGCGCCGACAACGAGCGCGGGCTGGGCTACGGCATCGGCTATGCCTACGCCCAGGACAACCTGTGCCTGCTGGCGAACGAGATCACTACGGTGAACGGCGAGCGTTCGCGCTATTTCGGACCGGATCAGTTCACCGTCGAGGCGCGTGAGAACCTGGTCAGCGATCTGTTCTTCACCTGGCTCAACACCCCGCAAGCCGTCGCCGCTTTCTGGCAGGCCCAGACTCCGCCGGTGCGTGAGTTGATTGAGGGTTATGTGGCAGGGTTCAACCGTTCCCTGAGCGAACGTCGTGCCCAGGGGCTGCCGCAACAATGCCAGGGCGATTGGGTGCGGGACATCACCCCGTCGGATCTGGTCAAGCTGACCCGGCGCCTGTTGGTCGAAGGGGGTGTCGGTCAGTTCGCCGAAGCCCTGGCCGGTGCCACGCCGCCCCAGGCCGTGGCCCGGGCGTCGAACGCCCAGGCAGCGTTCCAGGTGGCCGCCACGCGCATGCAACGGTTTGCCCTGGACCGCGGCAGTAACGCGGTTGCGATCGGCAGCGAACGGTCCTTTAACGGACGCGGCATGTTACTGGCCAATCCGCACTTCCCCTGGGTGGGCGGCATGCGTTTTTATCAGATGCACCTGACCATTCCCGGCAAACTGGACGTGATGGGCGCGGCGTTGCCCGGCCTGCCTTTGATCAACATCGGTTTCAATCAACATCTGGCCTGGACCCACACCGTGGATGCGTCCAGGCATTTCACGCTGTACCGCCTGCAACTCGACCCCAAGGATTCGACCCGTTACCTGCTCGACGGCCAGTCGTTGCCGATGGACCAGCAGACCCTGACGGTCAACGTCAGGCAGGCGGACGGGCAGGTCCGGGCGATTTCCCGTGTGGTCTACAGCTCGAAGTTCGGTCCGGTGGTGCAATGGCCGGGAAAACTCGATTGGGATCATCAGTACGCCTTCAGCCTGCGCGACGCCAACCTGGATAACGATCGCGTCCTGCAGCAGTGGTACGCGATGAACCGCGCCGAAAACCTCAAGGATTTCCAGGATTCGGTGCACAGGATCCAGGGCATTCCGTGGGTCAACACCCTGGCGGCGGACGATCAGGGGCAGACGCTGTACATGAACCTCTCGGTGGTGCCCAACGTCAGCGTCGACAAGCTGGCGCAGTGCAGCGATCCGCGGATCGGTCTGCAGATGATCATTCTTGACGGTTCCAGCAGTGCCTGTGCCTGGGACATCGACCCGCAGGCGCCACAACAGGGCATCTATGCGGCGGACAAGTTGCCGCAGCTGCTGCGCAAGGACTTTGTCCAGCACTCCAATGATTCGGCGTGGATGGCCAATCCGGCGCAACCGCTGACCGGCTATTCGCCGCTGATCAGCCAGGATGGCCAGCCTTTAGGCCTGCGTTCACGCTTTGCCCTGGACCGTTTGAGCACGCTGGCCGAGGCCGGCAAGGTCGCGGTGGCGGACTTGCAGCACATGGTCATGGACGATCAGGTCTATCAGGCGGCTCAAGTGATGCCGGACCTGCTGCAATTCTGCGCGAAGGGTCTCGGTGCCGATGCCAAAACCCTCGCGCCATTGTGCGCCAGCTTCAAGGCCTGGGACCGCAAGGCCAACCTGGGCAGCGGTCTGGGTTTTGTGCACTTCCAGAATGTCATGGAGGCATTGGAGTCGGTGCCGGACGTATGGCGCGTGGCGTTCGATCCGCAGGACCCGCAACACACCCCAAGTGGACTCGCCGTCGATCACCCGTCAGTGGCCAAGGCGCTACGCACAGCGATGCTGGCTTCGGCTGAGCAGGTCAAGGCGTCAGGCCTCAAGCCGGACACTCGCTGGGGCGACCTCCAGGTGGTCAGCAGCGGCGGGCAACAGACGCCGATCCATGGCGGGCCGGGCACGCTGGGTGTCTACAACGCGATCCAGAGCGTGCCGCGCAGCGATGGCAAGCGCGAGGTGGTCAGTGGCACCAGTTACCTGCAAGTGGTGACCTTCGACGAAAACGGACCGCAAGCCAAGGGGCTGCTGGCGTTCTCGTTGTCGAGTGACCCTGCTTCGAAATTTTCACGGGATCAGACGCAGGCCTTTTCGCAGAAGCAATGGAGCGTGCTGCCCTTCACCGAACAGCAGATCACGTCCGATCCGCAGTATCAGGTACAGACGATCCGCCAGCAGGATGCCAAGGTCGTCGCGCATTGAGGTAATGTAGTTTTAGTGGAACGCTGAAGGCCGCACCCCGCAAGGGTCGCGGCCTTTTCAGCTTTTCGGGGTCTTTTGCGGGATCGCGTTGACCACCAGATTGCCATTGTCATTGCGGGTCAGGTAGACCGGCAGGACTCGCGGCAGGGACTTTACCAGGCCGTTGATCTCTTTGATGTTGTAGATGCCACCGATATGGATCGAACCGGTGCTGTTGTCGGCGACCATCAGCGGTTTGTCCAGGTAGCGATTGATCAATGGCAGCGCATCGCTCAGCGCCAGATCGTCGAGCACCAGCTTGCCCTGGCGCCAGGCCAGCGAACTGTCATTGTCGTAGGTCTGGCTGATGCGGGGAGTGAAGTCGCCGCCGCGATAACTGGCCTGCATCGCCGGGTCGAGGCGCAAACCGTCGCCGGGCAGGTCGGTGTTGCTGCTGACCAGTACCGAACCCTCGATCAGATTGACCTTGACCTGGTCTTCATACATCCAGACGTTGAATTGGGTGCCGGTCACACGAATCTTGCCTTCGGCCGCCTTGACCACAAAAGGGTGGCGGGTGTCATGGCTGACCCTGAAGTACGCTTCGCCTTTCTTCAGCGTGACTTGCCGCTGATCCTTGTAGTTGATGTACGTCAACTCGCTGCCCAGGTTCAGCTCCACCTGGCTGCCATCCTTCAAGGTGACGGTGCGAACATTGTCGGTGGCTTCGAAATGCTGGTACGCGTTCGGTACCCAACCCAGGTGCCAGCCGCCATAACCGGCCAGCGGCAGAGCCAGGGCACAGACTGCCGCGGCAATGGCTAGGCGGCGCCACGGAGCTTCGGGTTGCGGGCGAGCCAGCGGCAGGACGGGTGCAGGGCGGGGCAGGTCGCCGGCGACATCCCATATTTCCAGCATCGCTTCGTATTCGAAGGCATGGAGCGGATGCGCATTTCGCCATTGTTCGAACGCCTGGCGCTCCTGCGTTGTGCAGTCATTGGCGTGCAGACGCATACACCAATGCGCAGCGGCATCGGTGATGGCGTCGTATTCGGCTTCCGAGAGCGTGTGTTCGGTCATTGGCTCATCCTGATTTCGTGCATTCTAACCTTGGGGGCAGTCTGCGAGAACATCAGTCATGGCATTTAACTATCAATGTGTAACTTTTTTTCAACGCTTCGCCTCTGGAATCTCTGCTGTCGGCGTAAAAATAATCAAACTGATTACCCCTGTGTGGTCAGGGCCATTTAGCTGCGCAGATCCGGGGATCTGCGCCCTGTGATTGGCGGATCAGGTTCCGGAGGTCGATATGGCCGGCACCGGGTCCAGTTGCCGGCCCATTTCGCAGATCAGGAACGCGAGCGAATCGGCATTGTGCAAAATGACGTCAGCCCTGAAGTTCGCATTTTGCCCGTCCAGGAATGCATCCCTTGCCCTCTCCATGGTCCTGCTGCCCGTTAACCTCAGAATGGCCTTGCCGACGTGATAAGACTCCGGGATCGAATCCAGGCTGATCCACGATTGCAGGCTGCTGTTCCAACGCGCAAACAGTTCCTCCTTCGGCGTGTTCAGCGACAAGGCTTCGCGCTGGAATTTCAGTTGGGACTGTTTCATGGCTTCACCGTAGGCCGTGATCGGCGCTACCAGGTCGCTGAAAGGGCGCCGGGCTTCAAGGTAGGCAATGTCCACGGCCGCGGAAAACAGGTGAGCGAATTCGTGTATCAGCGTGGCGGCCTGGCTGTGGCCGTCGACGTTGAAGGGCTCGGTCAGACAGGATTTGTACCAGTCGAGTTGTTGATCGAAGAATCTTTCGGTGAAATGCACGTGGCGCTGTCGGTCCTTGTCCAGGACAAACGCGATGAGGTTGTCCTGCGGGGCCCGGTTTGAACCCACGACAAAACGATGGGAGTTCATCCAGTCTTCATCAGGGTCGACCAGCGCGTTGCAGATGGGGAGGATGGCGTCCTTGATCTTGTCGAGCAGCGCTGCGTTGACCTCGCCGACACCAAAGAACCCTTTGAGGAAGGTGTCCAGCCGGGTACCGGGGACGAATCTGCGCAGTTGCGTCATGTTGTGCAAACTGTTGAACGCGTAATAGCGCGCCATGTCGATGGCCTGCACGATCATTCGGGCTTTTTCGGGATGCCGGGCGCGAATGTCTTCCATCCCCCGGGCCTCGATGTTCAGCACCTCCCCGGCGATACGGGCATGAGCAAACTGGTTGTGCATTTTCGACATGGCCTTGCCGAAGTGCACCGTATGGATGTCCGGGTCGATCACCAGTTGCTTGTCTGGCGCCGTCAGCAATACGGGGCCTTGTTCCTTGTCCTTGATCATTCGCCAGGCCGGCCCGGTCTTGTCTACGCCGTAGACCTTGCCGGCGATGGGGGCGTAGGTTTTTTTGCTCGTCGCATCGAGGTAGGTGCCGTCAGCGCTGTTTTTCGTCAGGTTCTTGAGTTCGACCGTGGTTTCGAACGGTTGCAGCCGTGTGCGCAGCGGTGCCGTAGAATCGATCTCGGACCACTTTGGCGCGATGATCGGTGTGGCGACCGGTGCGCCAGGGTTTTCCTGGGTTGCCTGGGCCGTGTCGGTCCATCCTTCGAGCGACAGCCTGCCCAATGAGATGAGTTGCGCCGCACCGGCGATGAACTCCTCCAGCGCAACTTTCCAGTGATGATCCTGCAGGGCTTCTGCGGAGTTGAGGGCATCCTTGTAGGCGTTCCAGAGAAACTGCGCATAAGCGAGTTTGCCCGGCAACAGGCCAAGTATGCGGTGGATGTTGGCACCGAACAGATGTTTGACGGCCTCCCAGTCCGCCTGGCTTGCCGTGTGTAACTGGCTGCCAAGCATTTGCGACAGCAGTCGGGTGTTGTCGTGGAACAGCTGGGTGAGCAAGTTGCCGTCGATGGGGTTGGACCCGAGGGTGATCTCACTCGATTGCCCAACGGTCGAGCTGAACAGGTTGCGGAAGGCGGACTGCTCGCTGTCCGGCAGGCGCCGTAGCAACATGTCCTGCAAGGGGCCCGGCGTGTTCAGCGCCGAGACAAGACTGGCCTCAGTGTCGAATTCGATAAAAGGCGAGCCGCCAGGGTGGTAAGGGGCATAGAGGACCTGCGGCCCGGCCTTTGCGTTGCCGGGGCTCACCAGGTACAGGCCCAACGCTTTGATCGCGGCGGCGCCGGTGGTCTTGATCAGCTCCAGTGGCCGGGCAATCGCGTGTGCTCCCTGTACGGTTGCCCGGGCCGTGGCATCCGGCATGTCGAGCACCTGTCGAAGCAAATCGAACGCGCTGCCGGATAGCCTTTGCAACAGCTTCAGCTCGTGGGCGTGTTGCAGCAGTTGCCAGGGCAGTTGCTTGACGAAGCGCTGCATCCGGCTTTGAGCATCGGCCGTTGCACTGGACAATGTCTGCGTTACCTGTGCTGCGTAGCTTTGCACAATGTTCAATGACTGCAGCAGTTGACGGACCGCGGCCTGGTCCAGCCCCTCGGGCAGCGCCTGAGGAGTTCTCGAGGAAACCTGGAATCCGGAACCTTGCACGGCATTGACATGGTTCAGTGCGAACTCGGTAAGGCTGCGGGCGGGACCGGTCAGGTTGAGGTCGGGGATGATTTGAATATCGTCGGGGTCCAGCGTAATTGCCGGGAAGCGATTGCCGAGCAACGTCGTCAGCCGTTCATGCACATACGACCTGAGGGGGGTGATCCCATGCAGGTAGTCTTTGTCCTCCTCTACGCTGTTGCGGTATTGCTCCAGCAGCTCAACGTGCAGCCGCTGATCTTCAAGGGGGGCCATTCCAAGCCATGCGGGCAGTGACTGTTGCAGGGTGATCGCCCGGGCAATCGAGGAGGCTCTGCGCAAATGGGTGTTGATCCCGGCGGTGGTCAGCGCTTTCAGCGCCTTTTTCTGCTTCGTGTCGTTCAGTTCCAGGCTGCGCGCGTGTTCGCAGCGAGCCAGGAAGTGATCGATGGATGATCGTGCGACCTGCTCCAGTACTGATCCTTCAATCAGCCGCAGCGCACCCAGTGAGTAGCGTTGGTGGAATTGGCGTTGGCTCGGGGTGAGGTTTTCCAGTAGCGCCATGCGTTGTTGCGGGGCGAGCAGGCGCCGGTTCAGTTCCTGCCTGGCACGGCTGATGTTGTCAAACACCTCCAGCCCCTCGGCGGGCGTCCACAGGATCGTCCGGCCGGAATGCGAGGGGTCGAGTCCGCCGCGCTCGGTCAGGAGCAGGCAATGGGCAAGCGGCAGGAGATCCCGCACACCGGAGCACTCAAGGGTCAGTGAATAGGCATCGGGTCGGAAGCCCTTCAAGGAGCGACGGTTATGTCTTTCGGCCTGATCCGGGTTGAACACCGTATCGACTATGGCCCGGTCCGCATCCGCCAATGTCGCGCCGAGTGTGCGCAAGCTTGCCTCGCCGCGGATGCCGACGGAAAGTGCATGGGCCAGGCGCGGCTGCAGGTTTTCCAGGTAGACCCGCTGCAACGCCAGTGAAGTGATCGGTTGTGCGGCGAAGTCGGCGTTGATCAGCGTTTCGATGTCACTGAAGCTCTTGACGAACGCTGCCGCCGAATCGGCCAGCACCATGGACGGCTGCTGGTCACCGGACAACACCGGCCGCGTGCTCCAGCGTCCGTCAGTCTCCAGCTTTAGCATCCGCTCGTTGATCATCGAACGGATATCCAGCGCCTTGTCGAACAGGGCGTGGATGTCCACGGCGCCGTCACTGTGGCGGAACACCTGCAGGCTGTATTCCGTGTTTTGCAGTTGCTTGGTGACGATGGCGTCGAAGAGCTTGCTGAAGATCGCGCCGGAGATCGCTTCCCCGGTCACATTCGGCCGGTCAAAACCAATGAATCGCTGGCGTTCGTCCAGGCTCAGCAGGCCATAGAGTTCGTCCTCGTGACCGGCCGCGCCGAACTTGCTGCGCACGGTATCGCGCAAGTCCTGATAGTCCTTGAGCACCTGCAAACCTTCGGTGGGCGTGTAGAGAAACGCATGGCTGGCGCTGACCATCAGTGAACCGGCCAGCTCGACGTAATTGGCCGGGTACTCCCACAGGCGCACGGTTTCGACCGTCATCGATGTATTCGTCCGGCTGGCTGTCGAGATCAACGCGTGCAGGTCTTGGCTTTGCTTCGGGGTGATGATCCCGGCTTCGCGCTTGAGCAGCAGTTGCCCGCGTGCCTGATCGGCGATGGCCCGGCCGAAGAGTGCGCGACGCGAGACGCCATTGGCGCTCGCCGCGTCCCAGTATTGTTCGAGCTGCCCGATCAGCAGGCTGACCAGTTTGCGCGAGACAGTCGTGACCGCCGTCTCCCAGTGTCCCTGATCAGCGTTTGCCGGGGACTTTTTCGGGTGGGAAAACTCATGGGCCTGCCCGGAGGGCCAACGCTGATGGCGATAGTGCAGGAGCACGGCGTCACTCAGCGACAGGGAATTGACCCACGGTCGCGCCGGACGACTTGCGTCCTCGTTCCCTGCAGTCGCGGCCAGATAGAAATTCACCCGGGTCTGGCTCTGATCCACGCCGGGAAAAGACGCCGTCAGTTGTTCAGCCAGCAATGCATCGAGCAGCGACGTCAGGGACGGTAGCGCCTTGAGTTCATCGAGCAGGGCCAGGTCGTTGAGTCGCTGATGGCGGGAGAGGGTGTTGCGCTGGTCCTCGAACACGTCACCTGCAATGGTTTGAAACTCCAGCCCGATATCGTCGGCAGCCACCACCGTCTTGCGTTGTGACAGCGCCAAGAAGGCCAGCAGTTCATCGTCTTCGTTGGCTGCTTTGAGGCGTGCCGCCAGATGTTCGGTCAGGACCGAGCGACTGGTGAACTTCTGTATGCCGGCGTAGGGGGTGTAGAGAATCACGCCATTGTCATCCGGCGTCGCGGTCAGCAAAAAACTGCCGGCCAGCGCCACGGGTTCCTGGCCAGGGATCTTCAGCAGGATTTTTTTCGCCAGCATGGGCGGCGTCTGTTCATCGCGCAGGGCCTGGCTGGCCAGTTCGATATGGCTGAACCATTCGAAATCCTTTTGCGCCAGCCCGTGGGTTTGGCCAAGTTCTCGCCAGAGGCCGGGCATCGTCAGTGCTTCGGGGAAAAACAGCGGAGTTACGGGTGTAGACATCGTCGAGTCTCGCTCAAGGGGCCACTCAAGGGCGCCTGTGGGTTGAGCATCGAGACTAAAAGCCGGTGCGTTGATGCAGGTGGTAAATAGATAACGCACGGGGCATGGGCATTGGTGACACGGATTTACCTCGTCGCCCCTGAGGGAAAGGTTGACAGGTCACTCGCCGCGCGTTGTTAATCGGCGGGTCTTTGTACGCTGTTGTTCCCTCCAATAATCATTCTGGAGCTTCAGATGTCTGCGCCACACGATCACGCCTCTACTGCCGTCTCGTCACACCTGTCACTCGAAGCGCTGAGTGCTTTGCTGGAAAAGATTTTTCTGCGTCATGGCACCTCGGCCGAGGTTGCCAGGGTGCTGGCGCAAAACTGTGCCGGCGCCGAGCGCGATGGCGCCCACAGTCACGGGGTATTCCGGATCCCGGGTTATGTTTCGACGCTGCAAAGCGGCTGGGTCAATGGCCAGGCCGTTCCGGTGGTCGAAGATGTGGCTTCGGGGTTTGTGCGGGTCGATGCCGATAACGGTTTTGCGCAACCGGCCCTGGCGGCGGCACGCGAATTACTGGTGCAGAAGGCCCGAAGTGCCGGCATTGCGGTGCTGGCGATCCGTAATTCGCACCATTTCGCGGCCTTGTGGCCAGATGTCGAACCCTTCGCGTATGAAGGGCTGGTGGCGTTGAGCGTGGTCAACAGCATGACCTGCGTGGTGCCCCACGGCGCCGACCGACCACTGTTCGGTACCAATCCGATTGCCTTCGCCGCACCACGGGCTGGCGGCGAACCGATTGTCTTCGACCTCGCCACCAGTGCCATTGCCCATGGCGACGTGCAAATTGCCGCACGCCAGGGCGAACGCTTGCCGCAAGGGATGGGCGTGGACAGCCTCGGCCAGCCGACGACCGACCCGAAAGCGATTCTTGAGGGCGGCGCGTTACTGCCTTTTGGCGGACACAAGGGCTCGGCGTTATCAATGATGGTCGAGTTGCTCGCGGCGGCACTGACCGGCGGCAATTTTTCCTTCGAATTCGACTGGAACAACCACCCAGGCGCCAAGACGCCCTGGACGGGCCAATTGCTGATCGTGATTGATCCGGACAAGGCAGCGGGGCAAGGTTTTGCCGAACGCAGCCAGGAACTGGTGCGGCAAATGCACGGTGTCGGCCTGAAGCGTTTGCCGGGTGACCGGCGTCATCATCAGCGCGCCAGGTCGCTGGCCAATGGCATTGAACTGGATGCCCGGACGCTGGCGAACCTGCGGGAGCTGGCGGGGGAGTGATTCGGGGTATTGGCAAATAATGTCTAATTAACGCAACCCCTGTAGGAGCGAGCCTGCTCCGGGCGGCGTTCCGACGATGGTCGTTAACGATTACGCGGGAAATCTGATTCCCCGCGGTGCCCTCACGTCCATCGCGGGCAAGCCCGCTCCCACAGGGTTCCAGTGTTTGCCAGTACTCAGCGACGCCCCAGCAACAACCCCACCACCAGGCCAAACCCGGCGGAAATCGCCACGGTTTGCCATGGATGCCCGCCGATATAGGTTTCGGTGGCCTCGACCGCGGGCAGGGTGCGGTTGCGCACGCTGGTCACCGAATCCCTGGCCTGCTGGAGTTTCAGGGCGATTTGTCCGCGAAGGGTGTCCGCTTCTTCCCCGACCAGTGAGGCGCTGCTTTTCAGCAGTTTTTCCGACTCTTCGATCAACGATTGAAGTTCGCTGAACGCTTGATCCTTGATTTGATCTTCGGCAGCTTGCGCGGCTGTTTTGCGGGCCATTGAAGTACTCCTTGCGGGTAAGTGGACAGTGAACAATGGAGTCTGCGGTCGTCGGAAAAGTTGCAGCTATTTTGCCCGGGAACGTCATCTTGCTGAAAAACCGGCGCAGGACATTTCGCCCTACAGTGTAAGATGTCGCCAATTTTACGCAGCAGGAAATTCCCATGAGCTTCAATCTGGCCGACAAACCCCTCGCCGAGCGCGCTGCGCTTGAAGACGAGAAATCCCGTCTGTTCGAACTCTGGCAAAACAACCTGGGCAAAGCCAAGGGCGAGGCCGCACGGTTGTTTGGTGAACGGGCCAAGCGCAAAGGCAAGTGGGCCGAATGGGTGCGCGCCGAACTGGACGGCATGTCGCCCCCGGAATACGCCAACATGGTGCGCAGTGAAGTCAATCGCCTGATGGCGGCCAACAAATAACATCGGCTGTCAGGCGAAACTCGCGACAATCGCCTCGCGCACTTTCAACACGACCGGGTCAAGCTGGGTGCTGGTGCGCCAGCCCAGCTCGATCGGGTAGCGCGGCAAGGCCAAAGGGCAGGGCAGCAGGGCCAGGCCGCTGAGCGTCGCGATGCTTCGGGCGGCATGGGCCGGAATGGTCGCCACGGCCTGGCTGCCCTTGAGCAAATGCGGCAGCGCGGCAAAATGCGTGGTCGAGGCGCACACCCGCCGACTCAGACCCAGCGCCGCCAATCCTTCATCGGTAATCCCGATAAAACCGCCGGACGACACCAGAATGTGCTCGCGGGCCACAAACTCCTCAAGACTGATGCTCTGCTGGCCCTCGACCAGGCTCGACGGGTCCGCCAGGCACAGATAACCGCCTTCTCCCAGCACCTGACGGCTGAGCAGCCGCTCGGCAAAGCCGCCTGCGGTGATCGCCAGGTCAATGCTGCGTTCCATCAACGCCTGGGCAACGATCTGGCTGTGAGTCTGGCGGAAAATCAGGCGCAGCTTCGGCGCGCTCCGGGCGATTTCCTCGATCAGTCGTCGGCCGTAGGCAATTTCGAAATCGTCCGACATGCCCACGGTGACCGAGCGGCCTTCGTACTGCTGCGCAGCCGGGTCAACCATCGCCAGGCTTTGCCGGCATTTGTTCAGGGCCTCGCTGACCACCGGCTTGAGCTGATTGGCCTTGAGCGAGGGCGCCAGGCCGCGCCCGGTACGCACGAACAGTTGATCGCCATACACCTCGCGCAAGCGGCGCAAGGCTGCGCTGACGGCCGATTGCGTCACGCCCAGGCGCAATGCGGCCCGGCTGGCGCTGGACTCTTCGTGCAGCGCTTCGAAGACTTTGAGCAGGTTGAGGTCGATGTTGGTGATATTCATCTGGTTCATATCATTCAGCAGTGAATCGGTCTTTATTGATGATCACGTGGCACCGGAGAATGAGCAACCCCTGATGCGAATGGAGATTTCGTGATGCCCAAATCAATCGTTGCGGCCTTGCAGATTGGCGCCTTGCCCGGTGGCAAGGCCGACACCCTGGAACAGATCCTGTCCTATGAACCCGCGATCATCGAATCCGGCGCCGCGCTGGTGGTGATGCCGGAAGCGCTGCTGGGTGGTTATCCCAAAGGCGAGGGTTTTGGCACACAGCTTGGTTTTCGGCTGGCGCAAGGTCGTGAAGCCTTTGCCCGCTATTTTGCCAACGCCATTGACGTGCCCGGCGTGGAAACCGAGGCGCTGGCCGGCCTGTCCGCACGCACCGGGGCGAATCTGGTGATCGGCGTCATCGAACGCGCCGGCAGCACCTTGTACTGCACCGCCTTGTACTTTGATCCGCAGGCCGGGCTGGTGGCCAAACACCGCAAACTGATGCCCACCGGTACCGAACGGCTGATCTGGGGCAAGGGCGATGGTTCGACGCTGCCGGTGATCGACAGTCAGGTCGGGCGCATCGGTGCGGCGGTGTGCTGGGAAAACATGATGCCGCTGCTGCGCACGGCGATGTACGCCAAGGGCGTGGAGGTGTGGTGCGCGCCGACCGTGGACGAACGGGAGATGTGGCAGGTCAGCATGCGCCACATCGCCCATGAAGGGCGTTGTTTCGTGGTCAGCGCCTGTCAGGTCCAGGCGTCGCCCCAGGCCCTGGGCCTGGACATCGCCAACTGGCCGGCGGATCGGCCGTTGATCGCCGGCGGCAGCGTGATCGTAGGGCCCATGGGCGACATTCTCGCCGGACCGTTGCGAGATGGCCCCGGTCTGCTGACCGCGCAGATCGATACTGACGACCTGGTGCGCGCCCGCTACGACTATGACGTGGTCGGTCACTACGCTCGCCCGGATGTGTTCGAGCTGACCGTGGACGAGCGCGCTAAACCGGGGGTGCGCTTCACTTCCTGATGCCTGAGGGCTTTGGCCAAACCAGTCAGACAACTTGATAACTTTGACCATTGCCCGCTACCCCAAGCAGAGCGAGTATTTCCCTGTTGATTACGGTTCCCCCAACCTAATAAGAAACACAAGGGATTCTGGCAATGCGCGATTACTTGTCTGCTACTGATCAGTTCAACTATCAGCACACCGTCGACGCCGCACTCGCAGGCGATCTGACGGCGCTCAACGCCTGCGTCGAATGCTGTGACCGGCATGCCTTGCCGGGTCGCATCGCGCTGTTCTGGGAGGGGCGCGACGGCGCCAGTGCGACCTACACCTTCACTGATTTGCAGGACAAGGCCGCGCGTTTCGCCAATTACCTGTTGGCCCAGGGTGTGAAGAAGGGCGACAAGGTCGCCGGCCTGCTGCCACGCAACATCGAATTGCTGATCACCGTGTTCGCCGCCTGGCGCATTGGCGCGGTGTATCAACCGCTATTCACCGCGTTCGGCCCCAAAGCCATCGAGCACCGCCTGAGCTGCTCTGGCGCCAAAGTGGTGGTGACCGACGCGGTGAACCGGCCGAAACTTTCCGAAGTCGCCGACTGCCCGGCCATCGTTACCGTCACTGGCCCCAAAGGGCAGGGCCTGGTGCGTGGCGATTGCAGTTTCTGGGCCGAGCTGTCCAACTATTCCGCCCACTGCGAACCCGTGCTGCTCACCGGCGAAGATCCGTTCCTGCTGATGTTCACCTCAGGCACCACCGGACCGTCGAAAGCGCTGTCTGTGCCGCTCAAGGCCATCGTTGCGTTCAAGAGCTACATCCGCGACGCGGTTGACCTGCGCCCGGAAGACGCCTTCTGGAACGTCGCCGACCCGGGTTGGGCCTACGGCATTTACTACGGTGTCACCGGGCCCATGTCGATGGGGCATCCGATCACCTTTTACGATGGCCCGTTCACCCTCGAAAGCACTTGCCGGGTGATCAACAAGTACGGGATCACCAACCTCACCGGTTCACCGACGGCCTACCGTTTGCTGATTGCCGGCGGCGATGAGTTCGCCAGATCGATCAAGGGCAAGCTGCGCATCGTCAGCAGCGCCGGCGAGCCGCTGAACCCGGAAGTGATCCGCTGGTTCGCCGACAACCTCGACGTGGTCATCCACGACCACTACGGCCAGACCGAGCTGGGCATGGTGCTGTGCAACCACCACGGCCTTGAACACCCGATTCACATGGGCGCCGCCGGTTTTACTTCGCCGGGCCACCGCATTGCGGTCCTCGATGACGAATACAAGGAACTGGGTGTTGGCCAGCCCGGCATCCTGGCCATCGACCGCAGCCAGTCGCCGATGTGCTGGTTCGCCGGCTACGAAGGCGGACCGACCAAGGCCTTTGTCGGCCACTACTACTTGAGTGGCGACACCGTCGAGTGGAACCCGGACGGCAGCATCAGCTTCGTCGGCCGCAGCGATGACGTGATCACCACCTCCGGCTACCGGGTCGGCCCGTTCGACGTGGAAAGTGCGCTGATCGAACACCCGGCCGTGGTCGAGGCCGCTGTGGTCGGCAAGCCCGATCCGGAGCGCACCGAACTGGTCAAGGCGTTCGTCGTGCTCAGCCCGCAATACCGCGCAGAACCTGCGTTGGCCGAAGAGCTGCGCCAGCACGTGCGCAAGCGTCTGGCGGCGCACTCGTATCCCCGTGAAATCGAATTTGTCAGCGAGTTGCCGAAAACCCCAAGCGGCAAATTGCAGCGCTTTATCTTGCGCAACCAGGAAATCGCCAAGGCTCAAGAGGCTGCGGCGAAGAACCTTCCAGCTTGAAAGGGAAACAATGATGCAGATCGAGAACAAGATTTTTATCGTCACCGGTGGCGCTTCCGGCCTCGGTGCAGCGACGGCCGAGGTACTGGTCGCCGCTGGCGCGAAAGTGATGCTGGTGGACATGAACGCCGAGGCCGTTGCCGCCCAGGCCCAGCGCCTTGGCGCGCACAGTGTGGTGGCGGACATCAGCAACGAAGCGGCGGCCGAAGCGGCTGTGCAGGCGACGGTCGAAGCCTTTGGCGGCCTCAATGGCCTGGTCAATTGCGCCGGCATCGTGCGTGGCGAGAAGATTCTCGGCAAGAACGGTCCGCACTTGCTGTCCAGTTTCAGCCAGGTGATCAACGTCAACCTGATCGGCAGCTTCAACATGCTGCGCCTGGCGGCAGCGGCGATTACGCAAACCGAAGCGGATGCCGATGGCGAGCGCGGCGTGATCATCAACACCGCGTCTGCCGCGGCATACGACGGTCAGATCGGTCAGGCGGCCTACTCGGCGTCCAAAGGTGCAATCGTCAGCCTGACGTTGCCGGCGGCCCGTGAACTGGCGCGCTTCGGCATCCGCGTGATGACCATCGCCCCAGGCATTTTCGAGACGCCGATGATGGCCGGCATGACCCAGGAAGTTCGCGATTCCCTGGCCGCTGGCGTGCCATTCCCGCCGCGTTTGGGCAAACCGGGTGAGTATGCCGGGCTGGTGAAGCATATTATTGAAAACAGCATGCTCAACGGCGAGGTGATCCGTCTCGACGGTGCCTTGCGCATGGCCGCCAAATAAGGAGGATTTGTCATGACAATGTCCAACGATCCGATTGTAATTGTCAGCGCCGTCCGCACCCCGATGGGTGGATTCCAGGGCGAACTGAAAAGCCTGACCGCACCGCAACTGGGTGCTGCCGCGATCAAAGCCGCCGTTGAACGTGCCGGCGTTTCCAGTGACGGCATCGACGAAGTGCTGTTCGGCTGCGTACTGCCGGCTGGCCTTGGCCAGGCCCCTGCGCGCCAGGCGGCACTGGGTGCCGGGCTGGATAAATCGACTCGCTGCACCACCCTGAACAAGATGTGCGGTTCGGGCATGGAGGCGGCGATTCTGGCCCACGACATGCTGGTGGCCGGCAGTGCCGACGTGGTGGTCGCCGGTGGCATGGAAAGCATGTCCAACGCGCCTTACCTGCTGGACCGTGCCCGTGCCGGCTACCGCATGGGCCATGGTCGGGTGCAGGACTCGATGTTCCTGGACGGCCTCGAAGACGCCTACGACAAGGGCCGCCTGATGGGCACCTTCGCCGAAGACTGCGCCGAAACCAACAGCTTCAGCCGTGAGGCCCAGGACGCGTTCGCCATCGCCTCGACCACCCGCGCGCAACAGGCGATCAAGGACGGCAGCTTCAAGGCCGAAATTGTCCCGCTCACCGTAACAGTCGGCAAGGAGCAGGTGGTGATCAGCAACGACGAGCAACCGCCAAAAGCCAAACTGGACAAGATCGCTTCGTTGAAACCGGCGTTCCGCGAAGGCGGCACGGTGACGGCGGCCAACTCCAGTTCGATTTCCGACGGTGCGGCGGCATTGGTGCTGATGCGCCAGTCCCAGGCACAGAAACAAGGCCTGAAGCCGCTGGCGGTGATCCATGGTCACGCCGCGTTCGCCGACACCCCGGGCCTGTTTCCGGTGGCGCCAATCGGCGCGATCAAGAAATTGATGAAGAAAACTGGCTGGTCGATCAATGACGTCGATCTGGTGGAAGTCAACGAAGCCTTTGCCGTGGTCGGCATGGCCGCGATGACTCACCTGGAAATCCCCCACGAGAAACTCAACGTGCACGGCGGCGCTTGCGCCTTGGGCCACCCGATCGGTGCGTCCGGTGCCCGGATTCTCGTGACCTTGCTGTCGGCCCTGCGCCAGAAAGGCCTGAAACGCGGTGTCGCGGCGATCTGCATCGGTGGCGGTGAAGCAACGGCAATGGCCGTGGAATGCCTGTACTGAACCTGACGCTATCCCATGTGGGAGCGGGCTTGCCCGCGAAAGCGGTGTGTCATCCGACGATGATGTCGACTGACACGGCCTCTTCGCGAGCAAGCCCGCTCCCACAGGGGGCTGCGTTGTAACCTGATTCAAGGATTCACCATGATCCCCAATGACGACCAACAACAAATCCGCGACATGGCCCGGGATTTTGCCCAGGAACGGCTCAAACCCTTCGCCGCCGAGTGGGACCGCGAACACCGCTTCCCCAAGGAAGCCATCGGCGAAATGGCCGGTTTGGGCTTCTTCGGCATGTTGGTGCCGGAGCAGTGGGGCGGATGCGACACCGGTTACCTGGCCTACGCCATGGCGCTGGAAGAAATCGCCGCCGGCGATGGCGCTTGCTCGACCATCATGAGCGTGCACAACTCCGTGGGTTGTGTGCCGATCCTCAACTACGGCACGGATGAGCAGAAAGAACGCTTCCTCAAGCCGTTGGCCAGCGGCGCGATGCTCGGCGCTTTCGCCCTGACCGAGCCCCAGGCGGGTTCCGACGCCAGCGGCCTGAAAACCCGTGCGCGCCTGGAAGGCGACCACTACGTGCTCAACGGCTGCAAGCAGTTCATCACCTCCGGGCAGAATGCCGGGGTGGTGATTGTGTTTGCGGTGACCGATCCGAACGCCGGCAAACGTGGCATCAGCGCGTTTATCGTACCGACCGATTCGCCGGGTTATAAAGTCGCGCGGGTCGAGGACAAGCTCGGTCAGCACGCCTCCGACACCTGCCAGATCCTCTTTGAAGATGTGAAGGTGCCGGTGGCCAACCGTTTGGGTGAGGAGGGCGAAGGCTACAGGATTGCCCTGGCCAACCTGGAAGGCGGTCGCGTCGGCATCGCTTCACAATCGGTGGGCATGGCCCGAGCCGCGTTTGAAGCGGCCCGTGATTACGCCCGTGAGCGCGAGAGCTTCGGCAAGCCGATCATCGAGCATCAGGCCGTGGCGTTCCGCCTGGCGGACATGGCCACCCAGATCGCCGTGGCGCGGCAAATGGTGCACTACGCCGCCGCCCTGCGCGACAGTGGCAAGCCGGCCCTGGTCGAGGCGTCGATGGCCAAGTTGTTCGCCTCGGAAATGGCCGAGAAGGTATGCTCCTCGGCGCTGCAAACCCTCGGCGGATATGGTTACCTCAACGACTTCCCGCTGGAACGAATCTACCGCGACGTGCGGGTGTGTCAGATCTACGAAGGCACCAGCGATATTCAGCGCATGGTCATTTCGCGCAACCTATAAAAAAGCAGGCCCTCTGTAGGAGCTGCCGCAGGCTGCGATCTTTTGATCTTTAAAATCAAAGTCAAAAGATCGCAGCCTGCGGCAGCTCCTACAAGGGATCTGGCCTTATGTGAAACAGGAGTTGTTTATGAGCTACGAAACGATTTTGCTGGAAACCCACGGCCGCGTTGGCTTGATCACCCTCAACCGCCCTCAGGCGTTGAACGCGTTGAACGCGCAGATCGTCAGCGAGCTGAACCAGGCGCTCGATGGTTTCGAGGCGGATGCGAACATCGGCTGTATCGTCCTGACCGGTTCGAAAAAGGCGTTTGCCGCGGGTGCCGACATCAAGGAAATGGCCGAGCTGACCTACCCGCAGATCTACATCGACGACCTGTTCAGCGACAGCGACCGCGTCGCCAACCGCCGCAAGCCGATCATCGCGGCGGTCAACGGTTTTGCCCTGGGTGGCGGTTGTGAGCTGGCGCTGATGTGCGACTTCATCCTGGCCGGCGACAACGCCAGATTCGGCCAACCGGAAATCAACCTGGGCGTGTTGCCGGGCATGGGCGGCACCCAACGCCTGACCCGCGCCGTGGGCAAGGCCAAGGCCATGGAAATGTGCCTGAGCGGGCGTTTGATCGATGCCGTGGAAGCGGAGCGTTGCGGCATCGTGGCGCGGATCGTGCCAAGCGACGAGCTACTGGATGAAGCGCTGAAAGTCGCGGCATTGATCGCCAAGAAATCGCTGCCGATTGCGATGATGGTCAAGGAAAGCGTCAATCGTGCCTTTGAAGTGAGCCTGGCCGAAGGCGTGCGCTTTGAGCGTCGGGTGTTCCATGCGGCGTTTGCGACGCAGGATCAGAAGGAAGGCATGGCGGCGTTCATTGCCAAGCGTGAGGCGGAGTTCGTCGGTAAGTAATGCCGCGTATTTGCTGACGCTATCGCTGGCAAGCCAGCTCCCACAGGGTCCGGGGTGTACACAACATGTGTGAACAACCGCGAACATTGTGGGAGCTGGCTTGCCAGCGATGCCTTTAAGGCTTAAAACCAGTTTGCAGCCAAAAGATCGCAGCCTTCGGCAGCTCCTACAGGGCTTTGTGTAGGAGCTGCCGAAGGCTGCGATCTTTTGCTTTTAAACCAGATAGTTCTTCAGTTCACGGGCAATCACCATCCGCTGAATCTCGCTCGAGCCTTCGTAGATCTGCGTGATCCGCGCATCGCGGTAGTACTTCTCCACCGGATAATCCTCCAGATACCCGTACCCGCCATGAATCTGAATCGCGGACGAACAGACCTTTTCCGCCATTTCCGACGCAAACAGCTTGGCCTGTGACGCCTCCGACAGACAGGGTTTGCCGGCCGTGCGCAGGCGCGCAGCGTGCAGGATCATCAAGCGTGCCGCGTTCAGCTGCATGTGCATGTCGGCTAGCAGGTTGGCGATGCTCTGGTGCTCATTGATCGTCTTGCCAAACTGCACCCGGTCACGGGAATAGGCCAGCGCCGCTTCGAACGCCGCGCGGGCGATGCCCAGCGCCTGGGCGGCGATGCCGATACGACCGCCTTCGAGGTTGGACAGGGCGATGGCCAGGCCTTTGCCCCGTTCACCCAGCAGATTGGCTTCGGGGATGGTGCAGTTATTCAGGGTGACGGCACAGGTGTCGGACGCGCGGATCCCCATTTTGTGTTCAGTGCGGTCAACGATAAAACCGGCGGTATCGGTCGGTACCAGGAACGCCGAGATGCCACGTTTGCCCAGGTCCGGATCGGTCACGGCAAATACAATCGCCAGCTTGGCCCGCTTGCCGTTGCTGACGAATTGCTTGGCACCGTTGATCACCCATTGGCCGTTGCGCAGTTCGGCGCGGGTGCGCAGGTTGTGCGCTTCGGAACCGGCCTGGGGTTCGGTCAGGCAGAAGCAGCCGATGACCTTTCCGCTGGCCAGGTCCGCCAGCCAGGTCTGCTTCTGTTCTTCGCTGCCGTAGTTGAGCACCGGCCCGCAGCCCACGGAGTTGTGGATGCTCATGAAGGCGCCGGTCGCACCGTCGCCGGCGGAAATCTCCTCTACCGCCAACGCATAGGCCACGTAGTCGACATAGGTGCCGCCCCATTCCTCGGGGACCACCATGCCCAGCAGGCCCAGTTCACCCATCTTCGCCACCAGACCGTCATCGATCCAGCCGGCCTTTTCCCAGGCCTGGGCATGGGGCGCGATTTCGCCACGGGCAAAATCCCGGGCCATGTCGCGGATCATCACTTGCTCTTCGCTCAATTCGATATCGTGCATGGCTCAGCCCTCGTTCCGGTCAAACCCGCTGAAGAAGCTCGCCACGTGTTCGGCGTCCAGCGCCTGGAGGGTGGGCGGGTTCCAGCGTGGTGTCTTGTCTTTGTCGATCAGCAAGGCGCGCACGCCTTCGATCAGGTCGCCGCGCTCGAACCACTGGCGGTCCAGGTGCAGCTCAAGGGCGAAACATTGTTCAAGGGGCAGCTCGCGTCCGCGACGGAGCATTTCCAGGGTGACGCCCATGGCCAGCGGCGAACGGGTTTCCAGCAGGTCGGCGGTGGTGACGGCCCACGCATGGCTGTCGGCGACCGTTACCTGGCGCAGTTGCTCCACAATACTCGGCACGTCGGGCTGGGCGAAGAAGTGGTCGATGGCCGGACGCAGTGCACTCAACGGAGCATCAGGCAGTTGCTGCACGCCGAGTTTCGCCAGCAGGCTTTGCAGATCCTTCAGTGGCGTGTCGTGCCATTCGAGCTGGTCGAGTTTTTCGTCCAGCGTGCCCAGTTTGTCGCTTTCGAGGTACCAGTCGGCCAGGCCGCAATACAGCGCATCGGCGGCGCGAATCTGCACGCCGCTGACGCCCAGGTAAATCCCCAGTTCACCGGGAATGCGCGGCAGGAAGTAACTGCCGCCGACGTCCGGGAAATAGCCGATGCCGACTTCCGGCATCGCCAGACGGCTTTTTTCGGTGACCACGCGCAAGTCTGCGCCTTGCACCAGACCCATGCCGCCGCCGAGGACAAATCCGTCCATCAGCGCCAGCACCGGTTTGCGGTAATGGTGGATCGCGAGATCGAGGGCGTATTCCTCGACGAAGAAATCTTCGTGCAGGGTGTCGCCGCTTTTGAAGCTGTCATGCAGCGAACGAATGTCGCCGCCGGCGCAGAAGGCTTTTTCGCCGGCACCGCGCAGGACCACCGCATGCACGTGCGGGTCGTGGGCCCAGGCGTCGAGCTGGCGGTGCAGGTTGCGCACCATGTCCAGGGTCAGGGCATTGAGGCCGGCGGGGCGGTTGAGGGTCAGGTGACCGATGTGGTTGCGAACCTCGGCCAGCACTTCGTTTTGCATGGCATCCATGGACAGCGTCCCCTTCGATGTAACCTGAGCAGTCATCACTAACCCCCTGCTTTTATTGTTCTTTATCGAGATGCTCGCGCGCGAGCGATGGCGGATCGTATCAGTGCAAATTTGCCGTGTACAAGCTGGATAAGTGCAGGTCATCTGTGCATTTTTGCATGTAGATGTCCGGCATTGTTACAGCGTAGACCACGGCGGATTCAGGCAAACGCCGCGAGCAGATCCTCTTCGAAGGCCTTCTGCGCATCCCCGGCCACCTGCGCCCGGTGCCGGGCCAGGTGAAACGCGACGTCGAAACTCATGTCGCTGCGCACCGACCGCAGCAATCCCTTGTCTTCCCAGGTGCGGGCGAAGTGGCTGGGCAGATAACCGACATGCTTGCCGGACAGGATGAAGGCGAGGGTGCCTTCGACCTGTTCCGAACGGGCCGAACACCGCTCGCCCTGAAAGGGCTCGTCACTGCGCAGGAAACGGTAGGGGTGACCGACCCGGTCGCTGGCCTGCAAGTCCTGATCGTCCGGGTTCTCATTGGAGAACAGCGGATGGCCGGGGGCGCAATACAGGTGCTGGGTTTCAATGAACAGTTCGCGGTAGTCAAACGCGCTTTGCACCTGCGAGAAATAGCCGATGGCCAGGTCCAGCCGCTGTTGCAGCAGCAAGCGCTCCATCTCGCCGGGCATGGCGCTGATCAGCTCGATGCGCACCGACTCGTCCCGTTCACGAAAGCGCCGGATCGCCTCGGCCACCCGCTGCAGCACCGACTGATCCAGCGCCTCGGACAGGCCAAGGCGCACTTCGCCGATCAAGCGCCCGGCGACGCCGTTGGATTGATGGCGGAAGGCTTCGATGGACTGGAACAGTCCACGGGTGGCGCTGAGGAGTTGCTCGCCCTTGGGCGTGATCCTGAAGCCGCCTTTACCGCGACTGCACAGCCGATAGCCGAGGCGGGTTTCCAGCTTGGCCATTTGCTGGCTGATGCTCGACTGGCTCAACCCCAGTTGGCCCTGGGCGGCGCTGAAACCGCCGCACTCCACCACGCTGACAAACAGACGCAACAGGTGCAGGTCCTGATCATGCAGTTGGCCGAGCATCCAACATTACTCCGTCATAAAGTCAGGTTAATTAACTTGATATTTCACCAATGTATCCGACGACGCATCCTGCAACCACTTCCTCTGGTCAGGTGTTCGTCATGGCTCCCATGTTCAAGCTGTGTTTACCCGCGTTATTCCTTGCCATGGCCGCATCGGCCCAGGCCGAGGACAAGGTGGTCAATCTGTACAGTTGGGCCGATTACGTCGCCCCCGAAACCCTGCAACGGTTCGAACAGGAAACCGGCATCCATGTGCGCTACGACACCTTTGACTCTTCGGAAGTGCTGGAGACCAAATTGCTCACTGGCGGCAGCGGTTATGACGTGGTGGTGCCGTCCTCCAGCGTGCTGGCCCGGGGGCTTGCCGCCGGCGCGTTGAAACCGATTCCCCACGAAGGCCTCAAGGGTTACGCCAACCTCGATCCGGATTTGCTGGAAAAGCTCGCCGCCGTCGATCCCGGCAACCGCTACGGCGTGCCTTATACCTGGGGCACCCTGGGTTTGGGCATGAATGTCGAGGCGCTCAAACAGCGCTTGCCGGACGTACCGCTCAACAGCCTGGATCTGCTGTTCAAACCCGAATACGCGAGCAAGCTGAAGGATTGCGGCATCGCCATTCTCGATTCGCCCCAGGAGGTGATCGGGCTCGCTCTGCATTACCTGGGTAAAGATCCCTACAGCACCGACAAGAACGATCTGTCAGCCGCCGAGGCGTTGTTGCGTCAGCTGCAGCCGAACGTGCTGTACGTCGCCACCGGGCGGCAGATCAGCGACCTGGCCAATGGCAGCGTGTGTTTGGCGTTGACCTACAACGGTGACGCGAGTATGGCTGCCGACCAGGCGCGCAAGGCCAACAAACCCTATGAAATTGCCTACCGGATTCCCAGGGAGGGCACCCTCGTCTGGCAGGACAACCTGGCGATTCCCAAGGATGCGCCGCACCCCGAAGCCGCCCGCGCCTTTATCGAGTTCATGTTGCGCCCCGAGTCCGTGGCAGCACTGACCAACACCTTGTTCTTCGCCACGGCGAACCAGGCCGCCACGCCGCTGGTGGATGAAGCGGTACGCACCGACCCGGACATCTATCCGTTGGCCGATGTGCGTGAGCGGCTGTACGCCGACCGCAGCATGAACCTCAAGGACCTGCGCCAGCGCACCCGCGTGTGGACCACTTTCCGTAGCCGCCAGTAAGAAAAAGACAAGGAGCCTTCAATGGACGTCCCGATGCAAAACGATCAAGCCCTTACCCGTGACAGCCTTTACGGCACGGCCGCCGAAAGCACTTACGCCGGTATCACCAGTTTCATGCGTCGCCGCTACAGCCGTGACTTGCGCGGGGTCGATGTGGCGGTCAGCGGTGTGCCGTTCGACACTGCCACCAGCAACCGCCCCGGCGCACGCTTCGGACCACGGGGCATTCGCGCCGCCTCCGCCGGGATCGCCTGGGAACGGCACTGGCCGTGGGCCTTCGATCCGTTCGACCATCTGGCGGTAATCGATTTTGGCGATTGCAAATTCGATTACGGTTCGCCGCAATCGACGCCGGAATGCATCGAGGCCCACGCCGAGCACATCCTCAACGCCGGCACGGCCATGCTGACCTTTGGCGGCGACCATTTCATCACCTATCCGCTGCTCAAGGCCCATGCCCGCAAGCACGGGGCATTGTCGCTGATCCACTTCGACGCCCACAGCGACACCTGGCCGGACGAAGAGGGCAAGCGTATCGACCACGGCACCATGTTCTGGCACGCGGCCAGGGAGGGGCTGGTCGACCCGTCGAGGTCGGTGCAAATCGGCTTGCGCACCACCAACGATGATCACCAGGGCTTTCAAGTGCTGGATGCGCGGCAGGTGCATCGCCGTGGTTGCGAAGCGATTGTCGAAGCGATTCGCGCGCGGGTCGGCGATAACCCGGTGTACCTGACCTTCGACATCGACTGCCTCGATCCGGCATTCGCTCCGGGTACCGGAACACCGGTGTGCGGCGGCCTGAGCACGGTGCAGGCGCTGGAGATCCTCGGCGGCCTGCGCGGGATCAATCTGGTGGGCATGGACGTGGTGGAAGTGGCGCCGGCCTATGACAGTGCGGAGATCACCTCACTGGCGGCGGCGACATTGGCGATGGAGATGCTGTGTCTGTATGCCGCCAGGCATAAGGTGGATCGGTAAAACACAATCCCCCTGTGGGAGCCTGCTCGCGAAAGCGGTGTATCAGTTGGTGCAGCGGTAGACTGACACTCCCCATTCGCGAGCAGGGCTCCCACAGTCTGGATTTGTGTCAGGCCACTGGAACGATTGGCAGGTCGAGGACACATTCCATGGCACCGCTCTGCAGCGTACGCTGTTTTCTGGGAACGACTTCAAGCGCGCGGTCAACGGGCAGTACGGGAACGCCGGTGCCGAGAAAGATCGGAATGGTGGTGATGAACAGCTGCTGCAATTCCCCGGCGTCGGCAAAACAGGCTGCCGTTTTGCCGCCACCGACCAGCCAGACATTCTTGCTCTTCGCCGCTTGCCTGGCCTTGGCCGCGATGGCCCCGGCATCACCGTGTACGATGGTGATATCCAGATTGGCGGGGACTGACCGATTCCGGTTGCTCATGACAAAGGCGGGTACATCCTGGTAGGGCCAGTCATCGGGAGCGTTCGACATGATCCAGTCATAGGTCCGCGACCCCATGACCACAGCTCCGATTGTCTGATAAAAATCATCATAGGTCGTTGCGTCATCCCCCAGCGCAAAGTTCTCCAGCCAATCGAGTTTGTGTTGTTGAGTGGCAATATAACCATCCAGGGTGGCAGCTACGTAATAAACCAGCTTCGACATGTGTTTTCCTTTCCTTGTAATCATCCTGGTGAGAAATGATCCGTAAATAAACTGCCCCTCTCGAAAGTGGCGAGGGGCGATGGAGATCATTCATTTCGGCTAGGCGAAGATAATGCTGTTGCCACTTGGTAGGCGCTTTACCTTGTTGCACCGTATGCTATCGCCATTGGTCATGGGGTAAGTATTTTTACTTGTCGTGATGATACGGCGAAGCAGCGGAGCTTTATGCTTCATGCGGCTTGTAAAGTGTTCTTGATTACAACGTGCATTTGAATTTTTAACTTTGAATTTTAGGCGTGGTGCGGCTATTTCAGCTGGATTTATGATTGATCATTTAGATTGCAAATCAAATGATAAGAGAGTAACAAAATGCTGCGATGGCCGAAAACTCTGGGTGGGAAGCCAGCTTTTAGGAATGATCTGTAGGAGTGTTCTGGGAAAACGCCCTACATCAAAAACATAAGTTCTGGAAGTGCGAGGGGCAGACAGATATTTTTCAAAAGAGTGGGCTTTTCAGAGCTTCCCTAGGTCGCGCCAGGCTATATAAGAGTAGCTAAAATGGGAAATTCATTTTTGAGTCAGGACGCTAGTTAAGGTGGGTGTTGTTTGCTTGGTGGCTGCTTATTTAATTTTTATTTGTATGGGGTGGGTTTCACTACTAAGGTCCGTAATGGATAACTATTGATATATGGATACTCAATAATGGTTAGCGTCTTTTCTGACGGAAAAGGGAATGGGAATCCAGGTTTTGTGCATGCGTTCAGTCGTATTTCGCCGACTTATGAGGAGAAGTACGGTACCAAACTGAGTCAGGCCCATGATGAATGTCTGCGAATATTGAGCCTGCTCGCGATGGCGGTCTTGCATTCAACATCTCTGTTGGATGACAGGGCCTCATCGCGAGCAGGCTCGCTCCTACAGTTTTGATGAGTTCAGGCGACGGGAACGATTGGCAGATCGAGAATCCGGCCACCGCTGAAGCGTGCAGATGACCCGTTAATGGATTCGTGCGGCACACCTTTGACCACCTCGCTGACACCGTCCAGCCGCGCCATTTGCTCAGCACTCAACTGCACATTCAGCGCCCCCAACGTGGCGTCCAGCTGTTCACGTGTCCGCGAACCGAGGATCGGAATCAGCGCCGTGGTTGAGCGTTTGGCCTTTTCCCGCAACCAGGCAATGGCCACGTGGGTCGGGCTGGCGTCGAGTTCTGCGGCAACGCCGATCAAGGTGTCGAGCAGGGCGGTTTCGCGGGCGCTTTTTTCAGCATGAATCAGCACGCCGAGCTTGTTCGCGCGGTTGTCACCTTCACTGTTGCGATACTTGCCGGTGAGGAAGCCGCCACCCAGGGGCGACCACAGCGTCGCGGCCAGGCCAAGGGCTTCGGCCATCGGCAGTTGTTCGCGCTCGGCGGTGCGTTCGGCGAGGCTGTATTCGACCTGGATCGCAGCGATCGGCGCAAAACCTCGGACTTCAGCCAGCAGGTCGGCGCGGGCGATGCGCCACGCGGGGAAGTTCGACAGCCCGGCGTAGTGGATCTTGCCGGCACTGACCAGGTCGTCGAAGCCGCGCAGGATCTCTTCCATGGGGGTGACGCCGTCACTCATGTGGGCCCAGAACAGGTCGATGTGATCGGTCTTCAGTCGTTTCAGGCTCTCTTCGACGGCGCGCACCATGTTCTTGCGGCTGTTGCCGGTGTGGGAAATACCGGCCGCCGGTGTAGTCCCCAGGGTGTATTTGGTGGCGATGACCAGGCTATCCCGTTCCGCCTGGATGAATTCGCTGAGCATGGCCTCGGACTGCCCGCCCTGATAGCCATTGGCGGTGTCGATGAAGTTGCCGCCGGCTTCCAGGTAGCCATCAAAAATCCGCCTGGCTTCGTCACGCTCGGCACCATGGCCCCAGCCGGTACCGAAATTACCGGCGCCCAGGGCCAGTTCGGACACTCGCAAGCCGGTTTTACGACCAAAAACTTTGTAATGCATGGGATAACTCCAGAGGGATGACGGCAGGATTTATAGATGATGCATGACATGTATAAAATATTATGCTAATCATTTAAATCGTCAAGGTGCATTTCTTTCCTGCACAAAACCGCCGATCGCCGGTCACGTCATCAATGCGCAATGGCATACTGCCGCCCATGACTATCCAATCCCCCTTAAGCGCCTGGCAGCACGCGATCGAGCAAAAGGGCTTCGTCCAGGACGAGGCCCAGGAGCATGCCGTGTGGGCGCTGCAAAAATGCCACGAAGCGCTGCATGAAGGCCGCTCAGCCGTTTCCGGCGTGTACCTGTGGGGGCCGGTGGGGCGGGGCAAGACCTGGTTGATGGACCAGTTCTACCAAAGCCTGCGAGTACCGGCTCGACGCCAGCACTTTCACCACTTCATGGGCTGGGTGCACCAGCGTTCGTTTCAACTGACCGGCACCGCTGACCCGCTCAAGGCGTTGGCCCGAGAGTTGTCCGAAGCCGTGCGCGTGCTGTGTTTCGACGAGTTGTTCGTCAATGACATCGGCGATGCGATCATTCTCGGGCGCCTGTTTCAGGTGATGTTCGAGCAGGGCGTAGTCGTGGTCTGCACCTCCAACCTGCCGCCGGACCAGTTGTACGCCGACGGCTTCAATCGCGACCGTTTCATGCCCGCCATCGCCGCGATCAAGCAACACATGCAGGTGATCGCTGTGGATGGCGGGGAAGACCATCGCCTGCATCCGGGGGCCGCGTCGCAGCGCTATTGGGTGGCCGAGCCGGGCACGCCCGGTGCGCTGGGTGAGGTGTTCCAGGCGTTGAGCGCCGGCCAGTCGGCATCGTGCGAGCCGGTCCCGGTCGGTTACCGCTCGCTGGAGGTGGTCAAGGCCAGCCCGACCGTGCTCTGGACCCGCTACGCCGCGCTGTGCGAGCAACCCTTCGCAGCCATGGATTTCATCGCCCTGTGCGATACCTACGGCGCTATCCTGTTGGGGGACGTACCCAACCTCAGCGCGCAAAAACGTGCCGGGCGCATCGCCCGCGGTACCGAGGACGGTGTCGAGCGGGTGGAAGCGGGGGACCGCGAGCTGCCGCAGTTGTCGGTGCATGACGACGGCGTAAGACGTTTCATCGCGCTGGTGGACGAGTGCTACGACCGCAAGGTGCCGCTGTACCTTGAGGCGCAAGTGCCGATGGCAGCGCTTTATACCGAGGGTTATCTGGAATTTCCGTTCCGCCGCACCCTCAGTCGATTACAGGAAATGCAGTTGCAACGGTTTGCCGAAGTCTGATCGGGAGCAGCACACATGAATCAGCCCCTGTCGCACCACCTGCTGACCATGGCTTATCAGAATGCCTGGGCCAACCACCGACTGGCCAAGGCCTGGAGCCAGTTGAGCCCGCAGGAGTTGATCTGCGCACGGGTCAGCTTCTTCCCCAGCATCCGCGCGACCCTCAACCACATCCTCACCTGCGACTGGTTTTATGTGGATGCGCTGGAGCGCGAAATCCGCGGCGACGATCCGCATCCCGATTACCGGGTGTTTTTCAAGGAAGACGAACCCTGCCTCATCGCGGCGGACCTGGTTCGTGAACAGGCCCATGTCGATCGTCGATTGATCGCGTACTGCGAGCAGCTGCGCGATGCCAGCCTCGGCAAAATCGTGACCATCGCCCGCGACACGCCGCAACACGACAGCCGTTTGCGCCTGCTGTCCCATTTGTTCGAACACCAGATCCATCATCGCGGTCAGGTTCACGCCATGCTCAGCGGCACCTCGGTCAAGCCACCGCAACTCGACGAGTTCTTCTGCGCCGGCGAGTCGCACTTGCGGGCCGAGGACTTTGCCGAGCTGGGGTGGACGGAAGCACTGATCTGGGGCGCTTGAACGGCAAAGAATTGCGCGGTGGTGATTGTCGATACCCGGGTGCTCGCGCTATGGTCCGCCGGCACTTCAGCGTGAAATACAGGCTGGGGGCTACTTCATGTGTGATCGAGGATGGAAATGGACTCCGCAGAAATTCTTGTGCTTCAGGCCAGCTACACCAATCCGGTGCATGCCGAGGCTATTTGTCTGGTGTTGAACCACTACGCCGAGGACCCGATGGGGGGTGGCCAGCCGTTGCCGGCCCATGTCCTGGAGCAACTCCCGGCAGAGCTTGCCAGGCGTCCCCACGCTTTCAGTGTGCTGGCTTTTGTCGGGGGCGAGCCGGCCGGGCTGGTCAATTGCTTCGAGGGCTTCTCGACCTTTGCCTGCCGGCCGTTGGTCAATGTGCACGACGTGTCGGTGGTGAAGAAATTTCGCGGCCTGGGCTTGAGCCAGAAGATGCTGCAAAAGGTCGAGGACATCGCGCGTCAGCGTGGTTGCTGCAAGCTCACCCTGGAAGTGCTGGAAGGCAATGCCGTGGCGCAGGGGTCTTATGAAAAAGCCGGTTTCGCCGCCGGCATGTTCGACCCGGCCCATGGACGCATGCTGTTCTGGACCAAGAGCCTCTAACTCGACAGAACGTTTTTTGGGTTTTTCACTTTCTGCGAGGGCGCGGACCCCTGTAGGCGCCGGCTTGCCAGCGATGATCGTTAACGATGACGCGTGTGAACCCGATAAGCGCGGCGCACTTGAGTCCATCGCCAGCAAGCTGGCTCCTACAGTTTCCCTGCGTGGGCACGGTCCATTGTGGGAGCTGGCTTGCCAGCGATGGTCGTTAACGATGACGCGTGTGATCTGGATGAACGCGGCGCACTGGAGTCCATCGCCAGCAAGCTGGTTCCTACAGTTTCCCTGCGTTGGTGCGGTCCCTTGTGGGAGCTGGCTTGCCAGCGATGGTCGTTAACGATGACGAGTGTGATCTGGAAGGACGCGGCGCGCTGGAGTCCATCGCCAGCAAGCTGGCTCCTACAGTTTCCCTGCGTGGGCACGGTCCATTGTGGGAGCTGGCTTGCCAGCGATGGTCGTTAACGATGACGCGGGTGAACTGGAGGAACGCGCCGCGCTTGAGTCCATCGCCAGCAGGCTGGCTCCTACAGTGTCAGTGTCCCGGGAATGCGTGAAGAGCCCAAAAAAAGGGCGTCCATCAGGACGCCCAAACGTTCTTCTGCGACTGTAGGGCCGCAATCAAAGGATCATTTCGATCTGTAGGTTTCTGTCATTTGTGCGGTTTGATCGTCGGGCACCCGTAGTTCGATGCTCGGGATCGGATGGCCGAGGGCTTCTTGCTGGGCCAGTCGCAGACTTTCGTAGTAATAGCGCATGCGTTCGGCTCCACCTTCGGCGAATGCGCTGGTCGAACCCAGCGCCATCAGGCCGGCGAGGATCACGGCGGTGCGTTTCATGGTATGCCTCCCACTAAAGTTGTCGGATGCCTTTCGTCCATGAATCAATGAAGCAGTGTCGAAATGGCATTATCCGCCGATTCGCTTAAATGGGAATTAACTTCACCGCTGGCCTTGCCATGAAAAAGGGGCCGGAACCGACCCCTGAAAGGATTACTGCTGAACGACCGCGGGTGGCGTTTTCGGCTTCATCAGGCTGAAGTCGATCAGCGCGCGCTGCTCACGCTCATAGGGATTGCCGATCATCAATGGCCGGGCCTTGAAACTGTCGCTGACCACACTCTTGCTGCGATCGAGTTCGTCGAAGCTCAGGCCTGCCAGATCGGCCCAGGTGTGGATCAGGTGCGAGCTGCTGTAAGGACGCGAGAGGTCGCCGGCGAGGTTCCAGTCATGGCTTGCCCGCCATTTCGGCGAAGCCCAGGCCATGAACGGAATGGTGTACATCGGAGCCGTCGGCTTGTTCTCGTTGCGCCCCAGGGTACTGTGACCCGCGGAATCGAATACGTCTTCGCCATGGTCGGAGAGGTACAGCAGGAAGCCGTTCGGATCGGTTTTGGCGTAGTCCTTGATCAGGCTGGACACCACGAAGTCGTTGTACAGCACGGCATTGTCATAGCTGTTGTACGTCGGCACCTGATCGTCACGTACGCCGGCCGGAACGCCATTGCGGTCCTGGAACTTGTCGAAGGTCGACGGGTAGCGGTACTGGTAGCTCATGTGCGTGCCGAGCAGATGCACGACGATGAGTTTGCGCGGCGCCGCGTCGGCCAGGGCCTTGTTGAACGGCTCGATCACGTCGCCGTCGTACTGCGCGGCGTTCTGGTTGCGGTTGTTGTTCAGGTACACCTGTTCGTCGGCCTGTTCGGAAAAGGTCGTGAGCATGGTGTTGCGCTTGGTCATGGTCTGCTGGTTGGTGATCCAGAAGGTTTTGTAACCGGCTTGTTTCATCATGCTGACCAGCGATGGCGTCGACAGGTACAGGTCCGGGTTTTCCTCGTCGGCGAAGGTCAGGACCTGTTGCAGCGCTTCAATGGTGTAGGGGCGCGGGGTGATGACGTTGTCGAAAACGTCCAGCTGATCCTTGAGCTTGTCCAGTTCCGGCGTGGTTTGCCGTGGGTAACCGTACAGGCTCATGCGCTGACGGTTGGTGGACTCGCCGATCACCAGCACCAGGGTCGCAGGCGTATTGGCCATGGCGTCCTTGAGGTTGTGCAGCGGTGCAATCCTGCTGGCGCTGTTGAGCATGTCCTGCATGCCGGCCAGGGTTTCCAGGTAACGATGATAGGCCACGGCCATCTGCCATGGCACCGCTGGTTCGATGCGGGTTTCGAACTTGTCGAAGCCTCCGGCGAAACTGCCGGTGCGCGAGGTTTGCTTGATCAGCGGATAACCGACCACCGCCACGACAATGGCCACCGCTGCCGCGATGGCCTTGCCACGGGCCAGGTACACCGGACGCAGGCGAGTCCACAGGAAATAGGCAAATGCGCTGTGGGCCAGGAACGCCGGGATCATCCACCAGGCAAAGTACTGGGTCATGTACTCACCAGCTTCAGCCACGTTCGACTCGAACATGATGAAGATGACGCTCTGGGAAAACTCCTGCTGGTAAATGAAGAAGTAGCCCAGGCTCGCCATGGAGCAAGCCCACAGCACAACGCCGATGACGGCGGCCATGACACGGGTCTGTTTGGGGAACAGCAGCATCGGCGCCAGCCAGATCGCGCTCATGACGAAGGCTTGGCGGAATCCGGTAAACCCGGAGGTGCCCGTCAGTTGGATCAGTAGTTGGGTGATGCCGGAAAAGTACCAGAAGAATACAAACAGCCAGACGAATCCGGCCCAATCAAAACCTGCCGCAGTCGTTTTGCTGCGTTCGAACAAAGACATTCAGCGCTCCAGCCGAGAATTCACTACCACCGCCGGGACTTGAAAATCGCGGACGACGAACGAGGGCCGCGCGGAACCGGGCGGCCTGGAACTTGTAATTATCGTGAGACAATTGTGAAAATTTCGTGAGTTGCCGGAGGCGGCAGGGCGTAAGCCGGTGCGGAAGCAGGGCAGACTGCTCCCGCTTGAGACGGGGGAATCAGGCGAGTGGGGCGCGTTGCACCGCAGCCAGGGGCTGTGTCTGACCCGTTTGCAGCAGCAGTCGCAACTGCGCCAGCTCCTGTTTCAATTGATCGCGTTCGTCCTTCAACTGACGCAATTCATCGCGACGGATAGTGACGTAAAGGGTTTGTGCTGGCAGTGCGGTATGTACTGTGCCCATTGCTCACCTCGCAAATGGCGTGTCTCAACTGTAGAGCCGCGTCGAAATCAACGGCTGATCTACTATCGGCGCCAATTTTGATTTCTTTTGCTCCCGAAGGGAACTTTTTTATTTTTCATTGTCGTTGTGTCTTCGGCTTGATTCCCGACGTTATCCATCAGGATCGGGCACAATGCCCGGAAACTTCACGCCAACGCTCTGGACTAACCTCATGAGTCGCGTTGGGCTATAACCTTTGACACACATTTTATTTGTAGTAGGGAGCATCAGCACATGCAACTCGGGATTATTGGACTGGGCCGCATGGGCGGCAATATTGCGCGGCGCCTGATGCTCAACGGGCACACCACCGTTGTTTACGACCGCAATACCGCCTTTGTCGAAGCCTTGTCCGCTGAGGGCTCCACCGGCGTCGCCGATCTGCCGGCCCTGGTCGCTGGCCTGGCCAAACCGCGTGCGGTGTGGGTCATGCTGCCGGCAGGCGCACCGACCGAAGAAACCATCGACACCCTGAGCACCTTGCTCGAAGCCGGCGACACCATCATCGACGGCGGCAACACCTTCTATAAGGACGATATCCGCCGGGCCAAGACCCTGGCGGAAAAAGGCCTGCATTACATCGACGTCGGTACATCCGGCGGCGTCTGGGGCCTGGAGCGTGGCTACTGCATGATGATCGGTGGCGATGCCGCGACCGTGACGCGTCTCGACCCGCTGTTTGCAACGCTGGCCCCGGGCATGGGTGACATCCCGCGTACCAAGGACCGCAAGTCCAACGACGATCGTGCCGAGCGTGGCTACATTCACGCCGGTCCAGCAGGCGCCGGGCATTTCGTGAAGATGATCCACAACGGCATCGAATACGGAATGATGCAGGCCTTCGCCGAAGGCTTCGACATCCTGCAAACCAAAAACAGCGAGAGCCTGCCAGCCGACCAGCGTTTCGACCTGAACGTCGCCGACATCGCCGAAGTCTGGCGTCGTGGCAGCGTGGTGTCCTCGTGGTTGCTCGATCTGACGGCCGACGCCCTGGCCAGTGATCCGAAGCTCGACGGTTTCTCCGGGTCGGTGGCCGACAGCGGTGAAGGCCGCTGGACCATTGAGGCGGCGATGGAGCAAGCGGTGCCGGTGCCGGTGCTGTCGAACTCGCTGTTTTCCCGCTACCGCTCGCGCGGCCAGGGTACCTTTGGCGACAAGGTTCTCTCGGCCCAGCGCTTCGGCTTCGGCGGTCATGTGGAGACCTCGAAAAAATGACCCATGTGATCCGCAGGAAATCCAAGACAGAGCCCGCACCCGCGACGACGCTGTTTCTGTTTGGCGCCCATGGTGACCTGGTCAAGCGTCTGTTGGTGCCGGCGCTGTATAACCTCAAGCGCAACGGGTTGCTCGGGGATGGACTGCGGATCATCGGCGTTGACCACAACGCCATCAGCGATGAAGGTTTTGCGCAAAAGCTCGAAGACTTCATTCGAAACGAGATGGCTGGCAAGGGTGATCACACCCTTGATCCAGCGGTCTGGTCCAAACTTGCCAAAGGCATCAGCTACGTCCAGGGCGATTTCCTGGACGACAGCACTTATCAAGCGCTGGCGGCGAAAATCGCCGACAGCGGAACCGGCAATGCGGTGTTCTACCTGGCCACCGCGCCGCGTTTCTTCAGTGAGGTGGCGCGTCGACTCGGTGCCGCCGGCTTGCTGGAAGAAACCCCCGAGGCCTTCAGAAGGGTGGTGATCGAAAAGCCCTTCGGCTCCGACCTGCAAACGGCCGAGGCCTTGAATGCCTGCCTGCTCAAAGTGATGACGGAAAAGCAGATCTACCGGATCGATCACTATCTGGGCAAAGAGACCGTGCAGAACATTCTGGTCAGCCGGTTCTCCAACAGCCTGTTCGAAGCGTTCTGGAACAATCACTACATCGACCACGTGCAGATCACCGCCGCTGAAACCGTCGGCGTGGAAACCCGTGGCAGTTTTTATGAGCACACGGGCGCGCTGCGGGACATGGTGCCCAATCACCTGTTCCAGTTGCTGGCGATGGTGGCGATGGAACCGCCCGCCGCGTTTGGCGCCGATGCGGTGCGCGGCGAGAAGGCCAAGGTCGTCGGCG
This sequence comes from Pseudomonas sp. PDM28, assembly GCF_019219115.1. NCBI lineage: Bacteria > Pseudomonadati > Pseudomonadota > Gammaproteobacteria > Pseudomonadales > Pseudomonadaceae > Pseudomonas > Pseudomonas sp. PDM28. The sequence goes on along the minus strand of NZ_JAHUWG010000007.1, from coordinate 129,148 downwards.
CGATCAGGCCCTGGACAGTCGAGGAGGCCCGCGCCAACTCGGTGCGCGGCCAATACGCCGCGGGTGAAATCGACGGCAAGGCGCTGCCGGGCTATCGCCAGGAAGACAAGGTCGCGCCCGACAGCAATACCGAAACCTATGTGGCCCTCAAGGTCATGATCGATAACTGGCGCTGGGTCGGGGTGCCGTTCTACCTGCGCACCGGCAAGCGCATGAGCGTGCGTGACACCGAGATCGTCATCTGTTTCAAACCGGCGCCCTATGCGCAGTTTCGCGATACCGAAGTCGATGAACTGCAGCCGACTTATTTGCGCATTCAGATCCAGCCGAACGAAGGCATGTGGTTCGACCTGCTGGCCAAGCGTCCCGGTCAGGCGCTGAAAATGGACAACATCGAGCTGGGGTTTGCCTACAAGGATTTCTTCGAGATGCAGCCGTCAACGGGCTACGAAACCCTGATCTACGATTGCCTGACCGGTGATCAGACGTTGTTCCAGCGCGCCGACAACATCGAAAACGGCTGGCGCGCCGTGCAGCCGTTCCTCGATGCCTGGCAGCAGGACGCCAGCGTGCAGAGCTATGCCGCCGGGGAAAACGGCCCGAAGGCCGGCGAAGAGTTGCTGATCCGCGACGGTCGCGTCTGGCACCGCCTTGGATAATGTGGGAGCGAGCTTGCTCGCGATAGCGGGCTGTCAGACACTTGGAGGTGAATGTGCCGCCGCCATCGCGAGCAGGCTCGCTCCTACAGGGTTGGGGCTACAGCCAGTAGCTCACCGCATAATGTCTGGCACCGCCTCGGATAATGTGGGAGCGAGCTTGCTCGCGATAGCGGTCTGTCAGACACTTGGATGTGAATGTGCCGCCGCCATCGCGAGCAAGCTCGCTCCCACAGGGTTGCAGCTACACACCGCATAATGTCTGGCACCGCCTTGGATAATGTGGGAGCGAGCTTGCTCGCGATAGCGGGCTGTCAGACATTTGGAGGTGAATGTGCCGCCGCCATCGCGAGCAGGCTCGCTCCTACAGGGTTGGGGAGTTACAGCCAGTAGCTCACCGCATACCACCCGAGCAAGCCCATGACTACGGTGTACGGCAACGCCATCCAGACCATCCGCCCGTAAGACAGGCGCACCAGCGGGGCGATCGCCGAGGTCAGCAAGAACAGGAACGCCGCCTGGCCGTTGGGCGTCGCCACGCTTGGCAGGTTGGTGCCGGTGTTGATCGCAATGGCCAGCGTTTCGAAATGTTCACGGGTCATCTCACCCGCCATGAATGCGCGCTTCACTTCGGTGATGTAAATGGTCGCGACGAATACGTTGTCACTGATGGCTGACAGCAGGCCGTTGGCAATGAACAGCATGCCCGGTTGTTGATCCGCCGGCAGCGCCAGTACCCAGTGGATCAGCGGCGAGAACAATTGCTGGTCGTGAATCACCGCGACCACGGCGAAAAACACTACCAACAAGGCGGTAAACGGCATGGCGTCCTTGAATGCGGTGCCAAGGCGGTGTTCGTCGGTAATGCCGGTAAACGCGGTGATCAACACGATCACCATCAAGCCGATCAAGCCCACTTCGGCGATGTGAAACGCCAGCCCGGCAATCAGAATCAATGCGGCAACGCCTTGTACCAGCAGCGCGGCCCGTTGGCGGGCGGTGCGCTCGGCATTGTCTTCGGCGGCATAGTTGGCCAGCACCGCACGGACGTTATCCGGCAGCAGCGTGCCGTATCCGAACCAGCGCAGCTTTTCCAGCAGGACGCATGTCACCAGGCCTGCAACCAGTACCGGCAGGGATACCGGCGCAACCTTGGTGAAGAATTCGGAGAAATGCCAACCCATTTCATGGCCGATCAGCAGGTTCTGCGGTTCGCCGACCAGCGTACACACGCCGCCCAGTGCGGTGCCTACGGCACCGTGCATCAACAGGCTGCGCAGAAAGGCGCGGAACTGTTCGAGATCGCCCTGATGCAGGGTCGGCAGATGTTGGTCGTCGCTGTACTCGCTGTCCTGGCGCGGGTCGTTACCCGAGGCGACGCGGTGATACACCGAGTAAAAGCCTACGGCGGCACTGATGATCACGGCGGTCACGGTCAAGGCATCGAGGAACGCCGACAGGAAGGCCGACAAAAAGCAGAACATCAGGGCCAGCGCGGCCTTGGAGCGAACCCCCAACAGCAGGCGCGAGAACAGGTACAGCAACAAGTCCTTCATGAAATAGATACCGGCCACCATGAACATCAACAGCAGGATCACCGGGAAATTGTGCAGCAACTCGTCATACAGCGCCTGGGGCGTGGTCATCTTCAGCAGCAGGGCTTCAATCAACAACAGGCCGCCGGGCATCAGCGGATAACACTTGAGCGCCATGGCCAGGGTGAAGATGAACTCCAGCACCAATAGCCAGCCGGCCGCTACCGGGCCAACGGTCCACAGGACCAGGGCATTGAGAATCAGAAAGCCGACGATGCAGGCCTTGTACCAACGGGGCGAATGCCCGAGAAAGTTGTGCGCGAACGCCTGGGCCATTGAACCGGACATCGGCTGCTCCTTGTTTTAAGAAGCGCGCAACTTGCCGCAAGCGGGTGAGAAGATCAAGCGCAGGAAGAATGCACGTGCCTAACCCTGATAGCGAGCAATGACTGCCTTGTAGTTTCCATGCAGCGAATAGCCACCGACGACGATGTTTCCATCGGCCTGCGCCGCGACACAGGTGGCGGTATCCAGACTCGGGCCGAGGCGGGTACGCGTATAGCCGCGGCCATTGCCAAAGCGGTGATCGGGACGGCCGTCGGGCAGGTATCGACCGATCAGGAAGTCTGCTTCGATGCCGCCGATGGTTGCGCCCGCCGTGAGCACACTGCCATCGGGCTGTAGCTGCGCGGCATTCCACTGGCAGCCGTTGTGGCCAATGACCAGGCGTTGCGGTTGGCCGCCGTTGCAGTGGTTGTCGGGGCGGCCGTTGCTGTGCATCTTGAATGTCAGGCAGTGCATCGGCTCGCGACTGCAACCAAAACACAAGACGTCTCCATTGATTTGCTGGACCACCTGACTGACCCGGGCGCCATGCCCCTGGGCCTTGAACGTCAGGAATCCGTCCACGGCGAAACTGTCGTCGAGGCGGCCGTCGGCGTGGTAGCGCGCCAGCAAGCCTTCTTCAGGGAAGTTGATCGATCCACCCACCAGAACCCGGCCGTCACCCTGTATTGTCAGGCTGCTGAGCCAGGTATTCATCAGCAGGTGCCGCACCACCACAAAGCCACGGCCATTGAACGAGCAGTCCAGCGAGCCTTCGACATCCAGTCGTATCAACAGGCCGACGTGATCGGCCAGTTCGAAGTGATGGTTGGCCAGAATGAGGATCCGGCCGTCTCGCTGTACGCCCACATCACAGGCTTCAGCGCCCGGCACACCGGGAGGCAACCAGATATCGCGCACACCGAGGGACAGACCACCAGGCAATCGCACGACGCGGCGGCCATTGTCGCCAAAGCTTCGAACCAGGCGACCCTCTTGATCGAACAATGCCAGGCCCGGGAGCGTGCGGTGTACGTTATCGTATTGCAGGCCGGCCAACAGGATATTGCCGTCGGGCATGACCAGAACCTTGGCGCCCATGGCTTCGAACCCGGGCTCGAATTGCCCGATGACGCTGCCTTGCCTGCCGAACGCCAGGTCTGCCGAACCATCCTCCAGCAAGCGGGCCAGGCCAAAGCGGCTACCATCGGCCATGGCGACCTTTGCCGCCACCAGCATACGGCCCCGGGCATCGATTGCGACGTCGTTGGCCATGCTGGAAAGGCTGTCGGCGAAATACACCTGGGTTTTGCCGTTGCCTGCAAACGTCGTATCGAGAGTGCCGGCAGTGTTCCGGACGGTGGAGCAGGCAATGGCGGACTGGATTGACATGAACCGCATCTCCTTGCGAGTCGTCCTGATCCAGAAGTTTGGGTGGCGACTTTGTAAGAAGAATATTCAATCCCTGAATGGGGAGATGCACAACGGTATGAACTAACAGACGGAGAGTCGTTGTGTGCCACAACAGTGTCTTTTCGAACCATTGGCAAGCCTGCAAAGTATCAGGCGCAAGAAGTTCAAACTAATGGGGCAATGAGTGCGTAGGGGCGAGCACGATGAGCCCAACTAAAAGACGGGGGAGGGCGCGGATTACCCCGGAGTAATCCGCAAAACGGTTAGTGCGGCATCGACCACGACTGCAGTGTGTAACCTTCCTCGCTCAATTCGGCGCGGGCCTGTTCCAGCAGCAGTTCGAGTTGTGCGGGATCGGAATAAGCGCTGCTTGGGATCTGCTTGCGGCCAATGCTGGTGCTGGTGCGGTCGATAACGGTCAGGCTGAGTTCGCCATTACCGTCTTGTGGAGCCCAGGCCACGCATTTGAATGGCTTAAATGCGCGGTCGGCAATCAAAAGTGCTTCGTTGATACGGAGCGGGGCGTTCATAGGGTCTTCTCTCTGTGTGCCCAATCAAATGATGTGCCGTCGGTTGGGCTTACCGTTCGGCTGGTTACTTGTACTGATGCCCGCAACCGGGGTTCGGGTCACACACAATCAAAAGAAATTTCGACTTTATTTCATGGGTTCAAGAATGAGCCCGGCATTGAAAGCTGAATGAAAGGAAAGAGACGTTAGGTAGCGATCAAAGGCGCTTCTTATAACTGGATTTATTGCAATCCTATAGTCAAACGATACAAGGGGCTGTCAAGTTCTTGCTAATGTTACAGTTAGGTCCGCCAAATTATTGTTTTTACTAAATTTTATAAAAATTGGCGCCAAGGATCAGTCATGAGCGATGTGCCAGCTTCACGACGTCTATTAGTGGTGGACCCCTGTGACGATTGCTATCGTCTGCTCCCTGGATTGCGCGCTATCGGTTGGGAAGTTGACAGCTGCACGCTGGAACACGCCACTGACCGAACCTGTGACGTGGGCTTGATACGCCTGCAGCCGTATCACCTTGAGCACCCGGAAGCCGTCAAGGAATTGATCAGCCGCAGTGGCGCAGAGTGGATAGCGGTACTCAACCAGGAAGTGCTGCGACTGCAAAATGTCGGCGACTTTGTCTGTGAGTGGTTTTTTGACTTTCATACCTTGCCGTTCGATGTATCCAGGGTTCAGGTAACGCTGGGCCGGGCATTTGGCATGGTGCGGTTGCGTGGGCAGGGTACGGTGCATGTTGACCAGCCCGAGCACGAATTGCTCGGCGACAGCAAACCTGTGCGTGAACTGCGAAAGCTCTTGAGCAAATTGGCTCCGACCGAATCTCCGGTATTGATTCGCGGTGAAAGCGGCACTGGCAAGGAATTGGTCGCACGAACCCTGCATCGCCTGTCCCAGCGTCACAGCAAACCCTTCATCGCGATCAATTGTGGTGCGATTCCCGAACACTTGATCCAGTCCGAATTGTTCGGCCATGAGAAAGGCGCATTTACCGGCGCACATCAACGCAAGGTCGGACGAATAGAAGCCGCTAACGGCGGCACCCTGTTTCTCGATGAGATCGGTGACCTGCCACTGGAGTTGCAGGCCAATCTGCTGCGATTCCTCCAGGAAAAACACATCGAGCGGGTGGGCGGCAGTCAGCCGATTCCGGTCGACGCGCGGGTGCTGGCGGCGACGAATGTCGACCTTGAAGCCGCTATCGCGAAGAAACGCTTTCGCGAAGACTTGTATTACCGCCTGAACGTACTGCAAGTGGTGACCGTTCCGCTGCGCGAGCGCCATGGCGACTTGTCGATGCTGGCCAATCACTTCTCCCATTTCTACAGCCGTGAAACCGGACGTCGCCCCCGCAGTTTCAGCGAAGACGCCTTGATTGCCATGGGCAAACACGACTGGCCAGGCAATGTTCGTGAGCTGGCCAATCGCGTTCGTCGTGGACTGGTATTGGCCGAAGGCCGGCAGATCGAGGCCCGCGACCTGGGGTTGATCAGTCAACACGCGATTGCCGCACCGATGGGCACCCTCGAAGAATACAAGACCCGGGCCGAACGCCAGGCGTTGTGCGACGTATTGAACCGCCACAGTGATAATCTGAGTGTCGCCGCCAAAGTATTGGGCGTGTCGCGTCCGACGTTCTACCGGTTGTTGCACAAGCATCAGATTCGTTGAATTCCCGCTTCAAACAAAAAGACCGCTGCAATAAAAATTGCGGACGCGGCGCGCTTGAATCCATCGCCAGCAAGCTGGCTCCTACAGTTTCAGCGTGGGCATGGCCTGTGTGGGAGCTGGCCTGCCAGCGATGGTCGTTAACGATAACGCGGGTGATCTGGATGATCGCGGCGCACCGGAGTCCATCGCCAGCAGGCTGGCTCCTACAGGTTCAGCGTGGGCATGGTCCTCTGTGGGAGCTGGCTTGCCAGCGATGGTCGTTAACGATAACGCGTGTGAACTGGATCAACGCGGCGCCCTGGAGTCCATCGCCAGCAGGCTGGCTCCTGCAGTTACCCTGGATTGCGTGAAGAGCCTGTCAGAAGTAGTAAGGGAATTTCAGGCTGAACTGGAAGTCCGGGGCGTCGTCCGTCATGCCAATGGACAGGTTGGGTACGATGGTCAGGTTGTCGGTGGCCGCAATGGTCATGCCGATGTTGAAGTATCCGGCGTTGGCATCGCTGGACACCACCGATTGCCAATCCCCGCCATCTTCCTTGAGCTGGCTTTTGCGTTGCACCAGGTCAGAGACCGAGAACGACATGCTCATCTTTTCGTTCAAGGCGAACGCAATGCCGGCGCCAATCTGGAAACTGTCGCCAATGCGAACTTTGCCTGGCGTCTTGAGCGCCGGGTTGGAGCTGATGTCGTCGAAGGATTCTTCCAGGTTGTGTGTGTACGACAGGCTGCCGAACAGCACTGCCGGATCGAAGGTCTTGACCAGAGAGATCCCCGGCGTGATCGACCAGACGCCGTTACCGGTAGGCAAGGATTCAGGCACGGCCAGGTTGGAGTTGGCGTCCACCCGAACCAGCTTGATGCCGAACGGGTCTTTGCCGGTGGGAGCCTTGACGCGCAAGGTCAACACGGCATCCGGCGTGTTGGCCGACTCGTCGAGGAATTTGTAGGCGATACCGAAGTTGACGTCACCAATGGCCGGGTCTTCCTTGACGGTGTCTTCGGTCGTGACGTTGGCGGCGCCGTTGTTGCCGCCACCGGACTGGTACGTGGACTGACGGTAAACCACCGGCACGTTCAGGTCGAACTGCCAGCGATTGTTGAAGTTGTAGCGGCCAGTGAGGTCCATCGTCCAGGTGTCGGCCTTGATCCGGTCCAGGTTGATGGCACCGAGAAAGATCGAGTCCAGGGCGAGAAAACCGTTGAGGACCAGTTGGCGGGTATCGTACCGGGAGTAGGTTATCCCGGTTTCGACACTGAACTTGCCACCGCCGAAGAACCCGCTGGCCTCGTCATACAGGTTTGAAACGCTTTGCGCCGGCTGTGAGTCATCGGCCAGCGATTGTCCATATGAACTGCCGCTGCCCCCCGCGGCCCCCCCTGAAGCCGCCGCGGCACCGGTGCCGGTGGCGACATTTGGATTGCCCTTCAGGTCCGCGGGCGACTTGGCCAGGCGTTTGGGCGGGGGTGGCGCAGGCTGTTCTTCGACCTGGCGGACCCGTTGTTCGAGAACCGCCAAGGCCTTTTGCTGGACTTCGTATCGTTGTTTCAACTCCAGAAGCTCTCGTTTGAGAGCCTCCAGTTCCGGGTCAGTTGCTGCCTGCACCATCGCCACCGGCAGTAGAGAGCACAAGAAAATAACTGCACGCAGTGATACCGATCGGTACATGAAAAAACCGTCCATTTGTGCCCAATGCTCGTGTCTCAGCGTAGCTCAATACCCCAAGGTCCGTAATGCAGTGAGTTGGTTCAGGTTGTAGCCCAATGCACCGGCACTCGGGCTTTTATTGTCGAGCACGACGTTGAGTCGCGTCATGTTGTTGACCACATTGCTGTTGCCCAGCAAGCGGGTGTCTTGCAGTAACCCGCCCTGGGCGACTTGTTGCAGGCTTGAGCCCTGGTTGTTGTTGGCGGTAATGGCCACCTGAACGCCGCCGCCGGTCGCGGACACGGCGACACTGCCCGCAGCATTGCTGCCGGTGATGGTTTGACCGGCTATCAGCGCCTGGCCACGGCTCGGCACCGGCGCAGGGGCCGTGCTGGCCTCTTTGACGTTGATGGCGATCTTGTTGTTTGCACTGTTGCCATCGCCAGCAGCTCGTGTGACCTGGGTGACGCCCTGAGAGGTGCTCAGTCCCGCACCACCCGTTACGTTACCGGTGCCCGGGGCGGTGCCCGAAACGGTGCCCGAGTTGTGGCCCGAGCCGGTACCTGAGTTGGACGAACTGCCTTTACCACTGTGATTGAAGGTTGAAACATAGAACTGGGGCTTGACCGTTTCGGCTTGAAGACGCATCGAAGTGGTTGCCCCGATCAGATCACCACTGGCGTTGCGCCAGGTACTGCTCATGACAACACCGAAGCTGATGATCCGCCCCGGCATCACATACCGGCCACGCAACTCGGCCAGTTCCTGGTCCTTGATTTCGATGGGTCTGAACTCATCAGCAAAACCTGAAGTGGTCGCTGCCAGACAGGCAGTGACCACCCAATACGAGGTTTTCATTTGCTGCTCCCGGAGCATCCTGCCCCCTGTCATCTTGTTGGCGATTAAAAGAAGTCGCTCTGTATGAAACCGAAATCCATCAATTCAGCATCTTTGACCGGGTTGAAATTATCCATCTTGTTCTTGGCTGTCAGCGGTTCCGGCGGACTGCGTAACGCATTGGTCTTGTCGTAACCGGGACCGATGATGGCGAAGACAATACCATTCCAGCCTTTGACAAAGTCATCATGGGAGTAGCGTTTGTGACCGAGCACCGGGTCGCCGATGTACACCCAGTTCTTGTCCGCCCGTTGCAACACCACGAAGTGCTTGTAGCCGCGAATGTCCATCAGTACTACCACTGGAATTGTCACGGCATCGAGTCTTTCAGGCGGGATCTTGTAGCCCCGGGCTCGCATGCCGATGCTTTCTATGTAGCGCTTCATGTCCAGCATGGAAAAGCCCTGGGTTCGGACCAGGTCCTGGTCGGCAAAGACCAGCATGCCTTTGATGATGTGCTCTTCATCGACGTCAAGCCAATAGGCCTGGCGCAGTATCGTTGCCAGCGCGGCGGCGCCGCAGCTGAAATCGGTTTTCTGTTCGACGATGTCGCTGAACTTGCGCTCACGCAAACTCTGTACGTGCTTGTACACCAGCACGCCGCCCGGCAGGGCGGCAACCGGCATCTGTGCAGCCTGGGTCAGCCCAGACAGGCACAGCAGGGCGAAAAGGGCCGTCTTACGCATGGGCGATACGCCTTCAGACCGAGGAAAAGCGCCGTCGCCGAGGCTCTTTCATGGCGGTCGCGACTATGGACATGATTTGCAGCCTGCGGCGATCGACAGCGAGTTGCTTTGCTGGTTGCCGACGCCGGACGATACGTTGGCTCCGCCGTTGCCGGAGAAGTTGTTCATCGAGCCCGTGATCGAAGCATTATTGGTTACAGGAGGTCTCCAGCCTTCTGGCGTCACCACTTGTTGAGTGGTTATGCCGGACAGACCGAGTACACCTACGGGTACGAACTCAGGCCTGGCGTTGTTGGTGACTTTCAGCCCGGACGTGCTTTGGTTCGCCGCCGCCGCGGCTACTGCTACACGGCCACCCGATACGGCAATCGCCAGGTTGTTTTTCTGTTGATTGAAGTCGCCGGTGGTGACGTTGATGCCGATGTTGCCGGAACCGCTGTTGCCAGCGTTATTGAGCGTTGTGTTGTTGGTATTGGAGTGGTTCCTGGCGGTGTTGCCGGTGCTCCTCTGAGTCGCGCTGGAGACGGTGACGGCGGAGCCGAAGATGAAGGCTTCGTCCGCCGTGGCAAGGGCGGCGGCGTTGTCTTGCTGGTTGCCGTTGCCGGCTGCAACGTTGGCGCCCATGTTGCCGTTGGAACTGTTCAGGGAGTTATCGATTTTGGCGTCGTTCTGGGTGCCCCGGTTCACTACCCCGCTGTCACTGCTTTCCTGTGAGTCCAGCACGGCGGCCCCGGCGCCTGAGGTAATCTGCAGAATCTGATCCAGCGACGGGCCATTGGACGGTTGGTTGCTGCCCTGTCCATTGCCCTGCACGGGATCAGCCTGGGCTGCGAATGCCATCACTGCTGCCAGGGCGAAAGCCAGTGGTTTGAGAGCAGTTGTCGGGTTCATGATGATTCTCCGTGCTCATTAGTTGTTCAAGTGTTGGTACTTCCCCATTCGCACTGTATCGGGGTCAGTCAGAGACCCGGATACTCAGGGTGTTAGCCATTCGGTTCCCCACCCCGGCACTCTGGTTCACCTGGATCACGCCCCGGCTGCCGGTGAAGGCCTGGTCGCTTGTCACGACCTGGCGACTGCCGTTTGGGCTGCCAGTTGCTCCCGAGTTCGGTAGCAACGCCACGTTCTGTTGAGAAAGAGCACTGTCGTCGATGGCTTGCGGTGCAGCGCCGATGCTGATGCGCAGGGCGTTGGCCATCTGGTTGTTCGCCCCGGCACTCTGGTTGACGCCCAGTACGCCGCTGCCATGACTGAAAGAGGTGCCGCCTATGTTGGCCGTCGCATCCATCGACGGATTGGCCGGCGTGGTGATGCTCTGCCTGACGCTGGTGGTTGCACCGGCTTGGGTACCAATGGCGATCGCGCGGACGTTGGCCTGCTGCTGTTGATCACCGGCCGCCTGGTTGACGCTGAAGTTGCCGCGGTATTGGGTACCGGAATCCAGGAGGGTGGCGTTGTTCACTGAACGGACGCCCGAATCGGCCATCACGCTGGTGCCGCCGAGCAGGGTAAGCAACAGGGCAGGTAAAAGGGCAGGTAAAAGAAGGAAGCGATCCATCTCATTGCCCCCCCGCCATTCTGCCCAGTGGGCTGAGGCCGGTGCTCATGGCACGGTTGATGGTGCCGGAAATGGCGCCGCCACTGCCACCACCGTGGCCGACGGACATGCCAGGCAAACCGTTGGGGTTGGTGATGACATTCAGGCCTTGCATGCCGCCCGGGTTTTGCCCGAAGCTGTTATGAGGGGTCGTTCCGGTGGTTACCCCGGCGATATCGGCGTCGCTGAGTTCGCCGGTGACGCGGGCAGAAGGGTTGGCATTGATGGTGGCCGGGTTCGGATCCCTGCCGCCGCCGCGACCGATGAGCGTTGGGTGAACGGTACGATCAAGCACGATGACACCGTTGCCTTCGGCTCGAACGGTGAAACTGAGAACAGTGCCGGCAGCGCTCGCGATCAGCAGAAGGCACATCAAGCCTTTTTTTTTGAATATCTCCACGACATTCATTCCTTCATTTGTAAGCTGGCCCCGGTCAGCTGTGTGAGGAATAGAGCGAAAGCTGTGCCGCCTTTTGAATATCGAGTAGATTCAATGGTTTACAGACTTGGATCGGAAACCTATCGTCCAGGGTGTACCAACGGTGAGACAAAATCCTGCGCAGGCAACCCGTATTTGCGCACCAACCCCTCTGGAACAAGGGTTCTAGCGTTGTTGTAACAATGCCTTAACACCTCCGGTGAGCAAACGGGGAGGAGCGTTGAAATGGGTAGTTTCAGGCAGGGAGGGTGTTTCAGGATCGGACACTTCCCCCCCCCTCAGCAGGCGGAGGATGGGGGGATTGCCCCAAACGCCGGTCAGGCGCCGAGCAATCGGGTCACTGCGTTGAGTGCCTGGATTCGGCGTTCTGCCCAATCTCCGTGCAGCACTTGAACCGGTTGTGCGTGGCGTTCAAGCCAGGCCAGGGTCTGCTCGAAAAATGCCTGGCGCTCACTCAATCGGGGCTGGCAACGCTGGCCGTCATCCGTCCACTCGACGTGCTCCGGTGACAGCAGCAGGTGCAAGTCGTAATGCCGGGCCAGTAGTGCTGGTTCAACCCAGGCGGGGCAATCGCCAAACAGGGTCTGGCTCCAGAGAATATTGCTCAGCAGGTGCGTGTCGAGGATGAGCAAAGGTGGTTGTTGCGCCCGCGCTTGGTCTTCCCATGTGAGTTGACCGCGGGCAATGGGCGTAATGTCGGCCAATGTGGTGTCCCGCGGATTCTGCTCGATGAACCGACGCACGTACTCATCAACCAGCATCCCGCCAAAGCGCTGTTGCAACTCAGCCGCCAGCCAGCTTTTACCGCTGGATTCAGGGCCTGTGAGGACCAGGACTTTCATGCGCGCAATGCCGGATCGGCACGCCATTCGCGCCAGCCCTGTACGGCGATGACGGCGAACAACCCGTACAGGGTGGCGGTGAGGTACAGGCCTTTATAGACGAACAACCCGACGAATATCACATCCAGAGCGATCCACAACGGCCAGCACTGGACACGTTTTTGCGCCATCCAGACCTGCGCTACCAGGCTGAACCCGGTCAGCGCCGCATCAAGCCAGGGTTGTGCAGCGTCGGTCCAGTGGGCCATGGCCGCTCCCAGCAACAGACTGCCGACTGCACCAATGGCCAGGCTCAACACCACGGTTCGAGTGTCGAGTCGACTGACTTCGCGGCCACGGGTCGTGTCGCCGCCCCGTGTCCACTGCCACCAGCCGTAAAGCTGCAAACCGGCATAGATGACTTGCAGCAGCATGTCGGAATACAGCTTCACCTCAAAAAAGATCCAACTGTAGAGCAGTACCATGACCAGGCCGATAGGCCAGCACCAGGGGTTCTGTTTGACCGTCAGCCAGACGGCAATGACACCGAGGGCGGCGGCAAACAGTTCAAGCCCGGACATGGAGATACCTTGGGGTAATCGAAGAGGGGGTGGATTGTAACCGCCGATCGGACTTGTCTGATAGGATTTCGCCCCCCGCACGGGTAAAGCTGATTCAAGGTGGTTTTTTTCACAGGATTTTAACGGTTCTGTGGTGATCCTTGATGCGCGGGACCTCAGCTACGCTGAGCGCAATCAAAGCATTTGAAAAAATATTAACGGGGCATGCCGGCGCGCATAGCCTTTTGGGGGATTGATGGATCTTTGGACCGCCTTTCAGGCATTGATTCTTGGGGTTGTAGAAGGGCTTACCGAGTTCCTGCCCATTTCCAGTACTGGCCACCAGATCATCGTGGCCGACTTGCTCGGCTTCGGGGGCGAGCGGGCGATGGCGTTCAACATCATTATTCAGCTGGGTGCCATCCTGGCGGTGGTGTGGGAGTTTCGACGCAAGATCCTTGACGTGGTCATCGGTCTGCCAACCCAGCCGGGTGCCCGGCGGTTTACCGCAAACCTGTTGATCGCGTTCTTGCCGGCCGTGGTGTTGGGCGTGATCTTCGCCGACCTGATCCACCATTACCTGTTCAATCCGATCACCGTGGCAACCGCGCTGGTCGTGGGCGGGATCATCATGTTGTGGGCCGAGCGCCGCCAGCATGAAGTACACGCCGAATCCGTGGATGACATCACCTGGAAAGATGCCTTGAAAGTCGGCCTGGCCCAATGCCTGGCGATGATCCCGGGCACTTCGCGTTCGGGCTCGACCATCATCGGTGGTTTGCTGTTCGGCCTGTCGCGCAAGACCGCTACCGAGTTCTCGTTCTTCCTGGCGATGCCGACCATGGTCGGCGCGGCGGTGTACTCGGGCTACAAGTACCGTGAACTGTTTGTCCCGGCGGACTTCCCGGTGTTCGCCATTGGCTTCGTCACCGCATTCATTTTTGCGATGATTGCGGTCCGCGGGCTGCTCAAGTTCATCGCCAACCACAGCTATGCGGCGTTTGCCTGGTATCGCATTGTGTTCGGCCTGATCATCCTGGCGACCTGGCAGTTCGGCTGGGTCGACTGGAGCGCGGCCAAGCCGTGAGTGACTCGCGCTCGCGCAACAACCCCGGACGCCCGTCCGGGGGACAGATCCGCCATTCACGGTTGAAGTGGCTGTTGTTTGCAGTCCTGTGCGCGTTGCCGCTGTCGGGTTCGCTGTCGTTATGGCTGCACGGGGAGTCGCTGATTCCCCTTGCGGCCTACGGCATCGTCAGCGTCGTGACGTTTTTCCTCTACTGGAGCGACAAGCGCAAGGCGCGCGCCGAGCAATGGCGTACGCCGGAAAACGTCTTGCATGCGTTGGAGCTCGCCGGCGGCTGGCCCGGAGCGTTGCTGGCCCAGCAGGCGTTTCGCCACAAAACCCGCAAAGTCTCGTACCAGTTGGTGTTCTGGATCATCGTGCTATTGCACCAGGTGTTCTGGATCGATCACCTGTTTCTCGGCGCACATGTGTTCGCCTTGACCTGATAGACAAAGCCCTACAGCAACAGTCCGACTTGAGTGCGCCTGGGCAGTCTGCTCACCACCAATTGGTGGGAGCGCTGCAGCAAGCCCTGCAGTTCTTCGCTGCCGAGCGGGTAGGGCGTTTGCATGATGATCCACTGGGCGCGGGCCAGATACGGCGCCGGATGAATGCCCGGGCGGTCGCAGTGACCGAGAAACAGATCCTTGTCGACCTTGAAGGCCAGGGAGTCACCCCTCAGGCCCTGCAAGGCGAACATCTTGTTCCCGGCAATCGAAAATACCCGCACGCCTCCCCATTTATAATCCTCCCGCGCACCGGGCAGGGCGAGGCAGAAGTTCGCGACGTCCTCTTCGCTCATCCGTCCAGCTTTCATAACAATCGTTCCCCACAGGCATTGAAGGATTCGACCAGGTGGTCAATCCAGGCGCGTACCGCCGGCATTACCCCGCGTCGATGAGGATAGACCGCTTGCAGCCAGCCACCGGGCAACGACCACTCGGGCAACAACTGCACCAGTGAGCCGTTTTCCAGCTCCTGTTCGCAATACATCATGGGCAGCATCGTAAAGCCGATGCCGGAGAGGGTGCTGGCCTTGCGCACGATAAAGTCATCGATGCCCAGCCGGGCCTCGAGCGCAAGTTCACAACTCTTGCCCTGTTGATCCAGCAGGCGGATGTGCACCATGCGGTCGGCTTCCAATGCGCCAAGCACCGGCAGGCTTTTCAGATCTTCGGGGTGATTGATCTCACGTCCCGCGAGGAAACCGGGGCTGGCGACCATCAGCATCTGCGCCTGACGCAGGCGGCGAGTGACCAGCAGCGGGTCTTCGTCGCCCAGTTCCCGTACACGCAGGGCAACGTCAATGCCTTCGTTCACCAGGTCAACCCGGCGGTTAAGCAGCATGACCTCCAGCTGGACCTGCGGAAAGCGTTCGAGAAAGTCACTGATCACCCCCGGTAATATTTCGTGGGCCAACCCGACCGGGCAGGACACCCGCAAACGCCCGCGGGGTTCACTGGACATGCTGGCCACGGCCTCGTCGGCCATTTCCGCTTCCAGCAGCATCGCCTGGCAGTGCCTGAGGTAGCGCTCTCCCACAGCGGTCAGTTTCAGCTGTCGTGTGGTGCGTTGCAGCAAACGTGCACCCAGGCGTTCTTCCAGTTCGGCAATGCGCCGCGACAGTCGGGACTTGGGGATGCCCAGCAAGCGTCCGGCTGCCGCGAATCCCCCGGCTTCCACGACTTTGGCGAAGTAATACAGGTCGTTGAGGTCTTGCATGATGTGAATCCGATTGTTCTATCAGTGAGACGAACTATCGCATTGTTGCCGACTAATCAGCTATTGGTTTCGTCTGTAGGATTAGTCCCATCAGATCGCCCTTGTGGGCGATCCTCACTTGGAGATCCCACATGAAATTGCTGCATATCGATTCGAGCATCCTGGGCGACAACTCGGCTTCCCGTCAGTTGAGCGGTGAAGTCGTCAAGGCCTGGCAAGCTGCCGAGCCGACCGCCGTAGTGACCTACCGCGACCTGGCCGCTGACGCCATCAGCCATTTCTCTTCCACTACCCTGGTCGCCGCCGGCACCACCGCTGAACTGCGCAACGCCGCACAAGAGCACGAAGCCGAACTGAGCGCCTCGACCCTGGCCGAATTCCTGGCTGCCGATGCCGTAGTGATCGCTGCACCAATGTACAACTTCACCATCCCGACTCAGTTGAAGGCCTGGATCGATCGCATTGCCGTCGCCGGCCAGACCTTCCGCTACACCGAAGCCGGCCCTGAAGGCCTGTGCGGCGGCAAGAAAGTGGTGATCGTTTCGACTTCCGGCGGCATGCACGCCGGTCAGGCAACCGGTGTTGCCCACGAAGAATATTTGAAGTTGCTGTTCGGTTTCATCGGTATCACCGACATCGAAATCGTCCGCGCCGAAGGCCTGGCTTACGGTGACGACGTACGCAGCAAAGCCATGAGCGCTGCTCACGCGCAAATCAGCGAGCGGTTGTTCGCCGCTGCGTAAGGCTTGCGTAAAAGTTAGCAACCGTTCAGGTAAAGCCCAAAAAACTCTGTATTCTGGTTACGCAAGTACCAGCTACGGAGTTTTTTGTTTCTGGTCGTTTCAGGTGTGGCCCGACTTATGCAGTCCAGGGTGTACGTCTCAAGTCCGGTAACAAGGTGGGGCATCCCATGGTGCGTCTTTGTGCAACTTTACTGATTTGCCTGCTCAGCAGCTTGAATACAGTGCACGCCGCGCCTGCACCGCATCCGCATTGGAGCGTCGGCTTCCATGAGATGACGTTTCTCGACCCACTGGACCTGCAGCCGATGCGCGCCATCGCCTTCTATCCTTCCAGTGAATGGGAGCACACCAGCAAACTCGAGGGTTATACCGTCGAAGCCGGGGAGGACACCAAGGTCGCCATTGGCCGGTTCCCGATGCTGATGCTGTCCCACGGCAACACCGGAACCCCCCTGGCCTTGCACGACCTCGCCACCTCGCTGGCACGCAAAGGTTTCGTCGTGGTGGCGGTGATCCACCCCGGTGACAACTCCACGGACCACAGCCGCCTCGGTACTTTGAGTAACCTGTACGGTCGACCGATCCAGATTTCCGAAGCCATCACGGCCACCCTGGGTGACCGCATGCTGTCCCCCTTCGTCAACGCCGATCAGGTCGGTGTCATTGGTTATTCGGCCGGTGGCGAGACCGCATTGATTCTGTCCGGCGCCACGCCGGACCTCGATCGCCTGCGCCGTTATTGCCAGGAGCGTCCGGACGACCGCGATGCCTGCAACACTCAGGGTGAATTGATTGTCGACCGCGACGACCTGCAGCCGGTGGCAGACTCACGCGTGCACGCCTTGATGCTGATGGCGCCGCTGAGCCTGAAGTTCGGTCGCCACACCCTGGCCGATGTGCACGTGCCGGTGCTGCTTTACAGCGGCGATGGCGACAAGCTGGTGGCGGTCGACAAGAACGCCGCGGCACTGGCGCGCAAGTTGCCGACTGCGCCTGACTTCAAGTTACTGGCGGGAGCAGGGCACTTCGTCTTCATGGCGCCGTGCAATGACGAGCAGATCGCGATCATGCCTGCGCTGTGTACCGATGCCGATGGCGTCGATCGGCAGGACATTCACCGCAATCTGATCTCTGAAGCCGGGAGTTTCTTCTCGCGCACCCTGGGCCGGGCGACCCGGGCGGGGATGCAGACCGCCGATCAATGAACGCAGGATCGGCGGATTTCATTAACCGTTACTTGTTGGCCAACGCTGTTTCCAGTGTTTTAACTCTGGCGTCCAGTTCACGAACAGACTCGATAAGCGGCGCTACCAGTTTTTGATAGTCCACTTGCAGGTGATCGCCATCGGTGCGCACTAACTGTGGATAAACCTTTTGTACGTCCTGAGCAATCAAACCAACATCGGCCTGATTATTTTGTTTCCATTTAAATGTAACTCCGTGAAGTTTCAGTAGGTTTTCCGTTGGGTTTTCGAGGCGTTTCACATCGGTTTTCAGTCGTTCGTCGCTGAATGGGCAGCACTCGCCACCCGGCAAATCGCCGATGTCCCAACATTGACCGTTATGACAAATTTGATCTGTCGAGTTTTCCGCATGGGCAGTGGAAGATAGTGAAAGAGCCATTGCCGGGGCAAGCAAAGCTAAAGGCAGTATACGCACGTTTGGTACATCCTGATTTTCGATTTGATGAGAAAGTAGCACGCCGGATTTTGTCAAAACTTACTGCCGAAACAATGCTGGCACTTCTAACTAATCGATTCTGGATGTTGCACTTAAATTGTAGTTTGAAACAATTTAATCTTTATTGTTATTAGGATGTTCAATTGGTTCTGTGTCGGTCCTGACGAGACAGCATCAGTGTCAAACAAAGTCCGGTTACCGACAACAGCGCCGCACTGAAGAATATCCACGAATACCCCATGTTCAATGCGATCGCGCCCATCAACGGGCCGGCGATCGCCAACGCCAGGTCGAAAAACACTGCATAGGCACTCAAGCCCGCACCCCGACTGGAATTGGGCACCTGTTTGATGGCCTCGACGCCCAGCGCCGGATACACCAGCGACAGGCCGAAGCCGGTCAGGCCGGCGCCAATCAACGCATACCCCGTCGACGGGGCCAGCCACAGCAGCACCAGGCCAACTGTCTCGATGCACATGCAGGCAATGGCTGAGGTGTACCCGCCGAATCGGCTGATGGCGGAAATGAACAGCAGCCGCGACAGAATGAAACAGACCCCGAACACGGTCAGGCAATAGGCGGCACCGGTCCAGCCGCGATTGACGTAATACAAGGTGATAAAAGTCGTCAGGGTGCCGTAGCCGATGGAAGCCAGGCTCAGGCTCGCGCCAAACGGCGCAATGCGTCCGAACACTGCCCAAAACGGCAGGCGTTCACCGCGTACCACTGGCACCGATGGCTTGTTGCGAATCAGCAACAGTGCAGCCAGGGCCAGCAGCGACAGGGCGATGCCCAGGCTGGCGAAACCGAGTTGTTGCACCATGACCACGCCCAGCGGCGCCCCGATCGCAATCGCACCATAGGAGGCGATGCCGTTCCAGGAAATCGAGCGCGCGGTGTGCTCGGCGCCCACCTGACCCATGCACCAACTGATGGTGCCGACGCCGATCAAGCCTTGGGCAATGCCCAGCAACAAGCGCCCGGCGATGAGGATCAGCAGGCTGAGCAACGGAAAGTCTTGCAAAAGGGTCGACAGCAGCGTCAGCAGGCCACTGAGCACAATCCCGGACAAGCCATAGATGATCGCTCGCTTGGTGCCAACGCTGTCCGACATGCGCCCGGCCATGGGGCGGCTGAGCAGGGTGGCGAGGTATTGCGAGCCAATGGTCAGCCCGGCCACGATGGCGCTGAACCCCAGTTGTTCGTGGACATAACCCGGCAAAACCGCAATCGGCAAACCGATGCAGAGGAAGGCAATAAAGGTATAGAACACGATGGAGACGATCTGCAGGGTGATCGCCATGGAGCTTTGCGGGGGCACTTGCTGCACTGACATGAGGGCTCTTTCGCGGGCGGCGGAGGGAGAACTGCATCATGGCGCGGCGGTGGGATAAAAGGAAGCAGGCTAACTAATTATCGCTGTTCTTGAAGGCCTCTTCGCGAGCAAGCCCGCTCCCACATTTGGAACGCATTCCCCTGTGGGAGCGGGCTTGCTCGCGAAGGGTTCGGCACCCAATAAAATCCTGGCCATGAAACACAAAAAGCCCCGTCACATGGACAGGGCTTTTAACTTGCAGCTTGCGGCTTGAAACCAATAGCTGCCCTTAGAACACCACACCCTGACTGCGCAGGTAGTCGTCATAGGTGCCGCTGAAGTCGGTCACGCCGTTCGGGCTCAACTCGATGATGCGGGTGGCCAGGGACGATACGAACTCACGGTCGTGGCTGACGAAGATCAGCGTGCCCGGGTAGTTTTCCAGCGCCAGGTTCAGCGCCTCGATGGATTCCATGTCCAGGTGGTTGGTCGGTTCGTCCATCACCAGAACGTTCGGCTTTTGCAGGATCAGCTTGCCGAACAGCATGCGGCCTTGCTCACCACCGGAAATGACCTTGACCGACTTGAGGATCTCGTCGTTGGAGAACAGCATGCGACCCAGAGTGCCGCGAATGATCTGCTCGCCCTGGGTCCACTGGCCCATCCAGTCGAACAGGCTGACGTCGTCTTCGAAGTCATGGGCGTGGTCCTGGGCGTAGTAGCCCAGCTCCGCGCTTTCGGTCCATTTCACGGAACCGGCGTCCGGGGTCAGCTCGCCCATCAAGGTACGCAGCAGGGTGGTCTTGCCGATACCGTTCGGGCCGATGATCGCCACGCGCTCGCCGGCTTCGACGGTGAAGCTGAAGTTCTTGAACAGGGTCTTGCCGTCGAAGCCCTTGGACATCTGCTCGATGGTCACGGCCTGGCGGTGCAGTTTCTTGGTCTGTTCGAAGCGGATGAACGGGCTCACGCGGCTCGATGGCTTGACTTCGGCTAGCTGGATCTTGTCGATCTGCTTGGCGCGGGAAGTGGCCTGCTTGGCTTTCGAGGCGTTGGCCGAGAAGCGGCTGACGAACGTTTGCAGTTCGGCGATCTGGGCTTTCTTCTTGGCGTTGTCCGACAGCAGTTGCTCGCGGGACTGGGTCGCCGCGGTCATGTACTCGTCGTAGTTGCCCGGGAACAGGCGCAGCTCGCCATAGTCCAGGTCGGCCATGTGGGTGCAGACGCTGTTGAGGAAGTGACGGTCGTGGGAAATGATGATCATGGTGCTGTTACGCACAGTGAGAATCGATTCCAGCCAGCGAATGGTGTTGATGTCCAGGTGGTTGGTCGGTTCGTCGAGCAACAGCACTTCCGGATCGGAGAACAGCGCCTGGGCCAGCAAAACGCGCAGCTTCCAGCCCGGAGCCACTTCAGACATCGGACCAAAATGCTGTTCCAGGGGAATACCCAGGCCCAGCAGCAGTTCACCGGCGCGGGATTCGGCGGTGTAGCCGTCCATTTCGGCGAATTCGGTTTCCAGCTCGGCCACGGCCATGCCGTCTTCTTCGCTCATTTCCGGCAGCGAATAGATACGGTCGCGCTCGGCCTTGACCTTCCACAGCTCTTCATGACCCATGATCACGGTGTCGATCACGGTAAATTCTTCGTAGGCGAACTGGTCCTGGCGCAATTTACCCAGGCGCACGTTCGGCTCCAGCATGACCTGGCCGCCGGACGGCTCGAGGTCGCCGCCGAGGATCTTCATGAAGGTCGACTTGCCGCAACCGTTGGCGCCGATCAGGCCGTAACGGTTGCCACCGTTGAACTTGACCGAAACGTTTTCGAAGAGCGGCTTGGCGCCGAACTGCATCGTGATGTTAGCTGTAGAAATCAAAGGTTTTTCCTGCGAAGCATTCAGAGTAGCTAGGGTTGCGGCAGTACCGGTTCAGTACCCGTTTCCACTGTCCGGACCATGGGACATTCATCCCGATCGGCAGTGGAAGTTCCATCTGGCATTAAGTGGACAGCAGCATGTGGCGCGCCTGGCCCGAGTCAACGTGCGCTGAAAGGGGATTTTTCCGCTTTCAACCTGGGGGCGCGTAAAGTTTGGCGGCGATTGTACTGGTCTGGCTCTTTAAACGATAGGGCGTTGAGGCCGCAGTGACGTTTCGGCGGATTTTGTGGACAGTTTTTCACAGTTACAGGTTAACTATTGGTTACAAACTGTGGCTAAAATGCCACCCGTCGGTTGAGCGCCGATCGTCGGCGTAGCTCGATGGCGCTACAGGGCCGCTGTTTCGTTTTCAGCCGCTGCACAAGACCCGCGAGGGCGCAGTTTGTTTCCTTCTGACGTGTGACGATTTCCGTGAAACTGATCATTGCCGTTATCTATGTTGTCTCAATTGCGTATGTCCACCTGCGTGGCCAGGTGCGCCATAAACTGGGCCGCCAGTTGAGTGATCACTCGACGTTTCTGGCGCCGATCAATTGCTTTCTTTATCTGTTTTCGAAAATCCCCAACAAACCCTATCTCGACCCGGCCGACTTCCCCGACCTGAGTCCGCTGCAGGCGCACTGGGAAGAAATTCGTGCCGAAGGCCAGAATTTGCTTCGGGCCGGCGAGATCAAGCGTTCGGACCAATTCGATGACGTCGGTTTCAACTCGTTTTTCAAGACCGGCTGGAAGCGCTTCTATCTCAAATGGTACGGCGACAGCCATCCATCGGCCATGAAGCTCTGCCCGCGCACCACCGAGCTGGTGCAGGGCATTGGTTCGATCAAGGCGGCAATGTTCGCCGAGTTGCCACCGGGATCCAGACTGGTGCGCCACCGCGACCCGTATGCCGGTTCGTACCGTTATCACCTGGGGCTGGAAACCCCCAACGCCGAAGGTTGCTACATCAATGTCGATGGCCAGGACTACCATTGGCGCGATGGCGAAGCGGTGATGTTCGACGAGACCTACATTCATTACGCGGAAAACACCACGCAGCAGAACCGCATCATTTTGTTCTGCGACGTCGAGCGGCCGATGAAATACAGGTGGGCCGCGGCATTCAATCGCTGGTTCAGTCGCCATGTCATGTCGGCGGCGGGTGCGCCCAACGAGGCGGGCGACAGGACCGGCGGCCTCAACCGCCTGTTCGGCAAGATCTACAAGGTTCGCCTGTATGGCAAGCAACTGAAAAAACGCAACCGTAAGCTTTACTACCTCGAAAAGTGGTCGATCTTCGCCGGGTTGCTGGTGGTCATCATTCTGATCTGAAGGGTGTGTCCGGGCGGCGTTCAGATGATGAAGCCGGGACATCCAGCCAATCACTTAGTGGCTTTCTTCTTTGCGGCCGGTTTGCTGCTCGCCTTCGACTTTGCCATTGCTTTCCCGGCACCCTTGCTGCCCAGGCTACGCTTGAGCAGCTCGGTCAGGTCAATGACATCCGCCGTCTTACGTAGCTCTTCACCCGAGGCGGTCTCGACGTCTTCAATCTTGCCTTCATGGGCCTTTTTGTCCACCAGGGCCATGATCTTGTCTTCGAAACCATCCCGATAGTCTTGCGGCGTCCACTGAGCGCTCATGTCCTCCACCAGGCGCCTGGCCATGTCCAGTTCGCCCTTGGCCAGTTCCGGCCGGGTCACTTCGCTGCCCAGCGCCAACTCATCGAGGCTTCGGACTTCCGCCGGCCAGCGCAGCATCACCAGAACCAGTGCCGACTCCAGCGGCATCAGCGCGGCCAGGTGCTGGCGGGTATGCAGGACCACATGGGCGAGGGCGACCTTGCCGGTTTTGCTCAGGGTTTCGCGCAGCAATGCATAGACCTTGCCGCCGCGCTTGTCGGGCGCCAGGTAATAAGGCGTGTCGATGTTCTGCAAGGGAATCTGCTCGCCGTCGACAAAGGAAAAAATGTCGATGGTCTGGGTCGAGAGCGGGTGCGCGCTTCGGATCTCCTCCTCACTGAGCACCACGTATCGGCCCTTTTCGTATTGCACGCCCTTGACGATGTGCTCCTTGGTGACTTCCTTGCCCGTGACCTTGTTGACACGCTTATAGCCCACCGGGTCCATGCTGCGGCTGTCGAGCCAGTCGAAATCGACGCCTTGGGAGGACGTTGCCGAGACCAGCGCCACGGGGATATGCACCAGTCCGAAGCTGATTGCGCCTTTCCAGATTGCCCGTGCCATGGTCGTCTACTCGCGAGTGATGTTCAGGTGACCTGCGGCCTCGAGCAAAAGTTTCCGTGGTCTGTGGGGCCGTTCCTTTAATCGGATCAACGTCGTGATACATCTTGCCGGGGAGGTTTTTGTTAACAAATACGAACCCCGGGCGTAGCGTGATATCGAAGTCCTTATCCACGTGACGTAGCGAGGCCCTTCCATGAACCGATACGTGTCTGGCGCCATTGCGCTGGCCTTGAGTGCCATGCTGGTGCCACTGGTCGAGGCCGACACCTCTGCTTCGTTGCGCGTGGCCCAGAATCTGCCGGGCAGCACCAACAACAACCCTTACAGCAGCCCGATCAACCGGGCCAACCCCAACAGCATGCAAGGCACCCGACCCAGTGCCCCGGCCATTCGCGGGCCCAATACCGTGCCGGTCCCGCGCCCGCCGACACTGGACAACGGCGGCATCGGCAATCGATATCCCGAGCGGAGCGCTCCCGCCAGCCCACCGAAATTCATTCCCAATCCTGCGCCACGAGACACCGGCACCGGCACCCGTTGAGTGGCCGGCATGACCTGTGCCCAGCGTTTTTTTCAGGCCTCATGATCATCAGAAAAGGAGTCTGCATGTTGCGCAAAAACTTATTGGAAATCCTCTGTGCCAGCGTATTGATCACCGCCACTGTCCCTGTGCTTGCCGCGCCCACCCAGACAATGAAAAGCGAAGAAGGCACACTCGAGGTGACCACCGTCGTGACGGGGCTGGAGCACCCCTGGGCGCTGGCATTCCTGCCGGATGGTAAAAACATGCTGGTCACCGAGCGGCCCGGCAACCTGCGGCTGATCACCGCCGACGGCAAGCTGTCGGCGCCGCTCAATGGCGTGCCAACGGTCTGGGCCAAGGCCCAGGGCGGCTTGCTCGACGTGGCACTGTCACCCGATTTCAAACAGGACCGGATGGTCTATCTGTCCTATGCCGAAGGGGGTGGAGAGGACAATAAGGCCGGTACGGCGGTGGGGCGCGGCCGGCTCTCCGACGATCTGACGG
Source organism: Pseudomonas sp. PDM28 (assembly GCF_019219115.1). NCBI lineage: Bacteria > Pseudomonadati > Pseudomonadota > Gammaproteobacteria > Pseudomonadales > Pseudomonadaceae > Pseudomonas > Pseudomonas sp. PDM28. The sequence goes on along the minus strand of NZ_JAHUWG010000007.1, from coordinate 104,666 downwards.
CGATCAAGGATTTCCGGGTGATCCTGCGCCAGGAACCCAAACTCTCGGAAGGCAACCATTTTGGTTCGCGGCTGGTGTTCGATCGCGACGGCTATCTGTTCGTGACGCTGGGGGAAAACAACGAGCGCTCGACCGCCCAGGACCTCGACAAGTTGCAAGGCAAAGTGGTGCGAATCTACCCGGACGGCACGGTGCCCAAGGATAACCCCTTTGTCGGCCAGGACAACGTGCGCCCGGAAATCTGGTCCTACGGGCAGCGCAACCCGCAAGGCGCGGCGCTCAACCCGTGGAACGGCACGCTGTGGGAAAACGAACATGGCCCTCTGGGCGGCGATGAAATCAACATCATCGAGCGCGGCAGGAATTACGGCTGGCCGCTGGCGACCCATGGCATCAACTACTCCGGTAAACCCATTCCCGAAGCCAGGGGTGAAACCGTCGAAGGTACCGTTGCCCCGAACCATGTCTGGGAAAAGTCCCCGGGCCTGAGCGGCATGGCGTTCTACGATGCCGACCGGTTCAAGACCTGGCAAGGCAACGTGTTCATCGGCGCGTTGGTCAGCCAGGAGCTGATTCGTCTCGAGTTCAATGGCGACAAGGTGGTGCACGAGGAGCGCTTGCTCGGGTCGTTGAGAAAGCGCATTCGCGACGTGCGACAGGGGCCGGATGGGTATTTGTATGTGTTGACCGATGAAGAGGATGGTGCGTTGTATAAAGTCGGATTGAAGTGAGGCCCACACGCCGCCTTCGCGAGCAAGCCCGCCCCCACAGGGGAATGCATTTCAAGTGTGGGAGCGCGAAGGCGGTGTGAGAACCAGCACAGAAATAGCGACTACTTCTGTCCATACACAATCACAGCCGCCCTCAATTTGTCCCGGCCAAAGCTGCACATCTTCTCGAACTCCCCATGGCTGACCGGCAGGTGCTGGCAGTCCATGGCCTGACGATGCTGGCTGTGGTCCACATCGGGATCATGCAGGTAGACAAATTCGTCATCGCAATCGGTCACTATCACCCAGTGCGGCGATTTGGAGCGGGTCAGGCGATAGCTGCTGATCAGCACCAACGGTTGCCCGCCATGCTCCAGCAGTTGTGCAAGATTCAGTGGCCCGCCGATCTCGCACACGACGTCACTGGCAAGCAGCTGCGCGGTGAACTCTTCGTGCACCAGGCGCATTACGTCTTTTTTATGCTCATCGCGCACCCCGTCAAGGAACAATGGCCCGGCCTTGCTCAGTTGCAGGCGCACCCGAAACTCGCGGCGCCAGGCCGCCAATGCCAGACCTTGCGGGCTGCAACCCCCGTGGCCGGAGGTCATGAACACGGTGGTTGCCTCGCGCCAGATTTGCAGTTCTTCACGCCGCTCCAGCAAACGCCCCGGCTGCAACGCGCCCATGGCCATGAGCAGGCAGGCCGGACCGCAGGTGAAATCGGTGGTCTGCGGGTAGTAGGGCACTTGAATGTTGCGTGATTCGCGGTGCTGGAGGATGCGTTTTTCCAGGCGCAACGCATCGGCGTGGTCCTGATAGTAGTCGTGGATCAGGGCAAAGCGCCGGTACCCGTTACGTTCATACAGGGCAATCGCCGCCGGATTGTCGAGACGCACCTCCAGACGCAAATAGGCGCAATCGTGTTCCAGGGCAATGGCTTCAGTGCGATCGAGCAGTTGCTTGCCCAGGCCATTGCCCCGCGCCTGAGCCGCGATGGCGATCGAATAGAGACGCGCCAGCGACGTACCTCGATGGAAAAGCACCAGGGCGTAACCCAGCAGATGCTCGCCGCGCTGGGCCACGAGCAGTTGCCCGTTGGCACGGCTGATCATCCATTGAAAGCTGCGACTGTTGAGCCGGTCGGTGGTAAAGCATTGCTCTTCAAGTTGCAGCAGTGCGGGTAAGTCCTCTATTGCCGCCAAACGAAAAACTGTATTCATAATGACCGCCGTAAAAGTTGCGTAACGAAACGGGACTTTCGAAAAAGTTCGTGCTTAATAGGAAAGGTCTTGTTCTCCAACGGATCAATCACTATGTCAGCGGTACAAGGTCATTGGCGCGAAGTATCCGAGCAAACTTTGCCGACGGCAATCACTTCGGCAACTTATTTAAATGATTCCAATAAAACTTCCAGCCAGTTGATTATCATCGTCGAACGCAAGGAAGACTGGGCCTCCTATTTTCCCAGCGAGGACATCGCCACGGCCCAGGAATATCTGGAGCAAACCCGCGACAATGAGCAGGGCAAGCGCGTGCAGGTGATCAACCTGTGCCGCAGTTACAAGTACCTGGGGCACGGTTATTACTGTTCGCTGCTGGCTGAAGCCCGTGGGCACAAGGTCATTCCGTCGGTGCGGACCATCAGCGAACTGACCCGCAAATCCCTTTATGGCCTGGCGCTCGACGACCTGGATAAAACCCTGGAAAAAGCCCTCAGTCATCATGCTTACAGTGACACCGAAGGGTTTACCCTGACGTTGTTTTTCGGCAAGACCAATATCGAACCTTTGCAGGATTTGGCCAGGCAATTATTTGAAGTGTTTGCCTGTCCGATCTTGTTAGTTGAGTTTCGCCGAACTAACGGCTGGCATATCGAAGGCATCAAGTCGGGTGCGTTGCACAAGTTGCGGGAGGATCAGGAAGATCAATTTGCCCACTCCCTCGACAGTTTCAGTCGCAAGATCTGGCGCCTGCCGCGCTCACGACGGCTGGCCCGCTACGACCTGGCCATCCTGCACGATCCCGAGGAAGCCCTGCCACCGTCGAATGCCAGGGCGCTGGACAACTTCGTTCGGGTCGGCAGGACTCTGGGCATCGACGTCGAACTGATCGAGCGCAAGGACTATGCGCGGATAGCGGAATACGACGGCCTGCTGATCCGCGAGACCACCAGCGTCGACAACCATACTTATCGCTTCGCCAAGAAAGCCGAGAGCGAAGGGCTGGTGGTGATGGACGACCCGACGTCGATCCTGCGCTGCACCAACAAGGTGTATCTGGCCGATCTGCTCAAGAGTCATCAACTGGGCATGCCCGCCACTGAAATCCTCTACAAGGAGCGACCGGAAGACTTTGAACGGGTGGGCGAACGACTGGGCTTTCCGCTGGTGTTGAAGATCCCCGACGGTTGTTTCTCCCGGGGCGTGATCAAGGTCGAGAGCCAGCAGGCGTTGCTCGAAGCCACCGCCGAACTGTTCGAACACTCGGTGCTGTTGCTGGCCCAGGAATTCTTCTACACCGAGTACGACTGGCGCATTGGCGTGCTCAACCGCAAACCGATCTTTGCCTGCCAGTACTTCATGTCCAAGGGCCATTGGCAAATCTACAACCACAAGGCCAAGGGCCAGGACATCAACGGGGAATGCCGCACCCTGGCGGTTCACGAGGCGCCGCGGGCGGTGGTGGAACTGGCGGTGAAGACGGCCAACCTGATCGGCGATGGCCTCTACGGGGTCGACCTCAAACAGTCCGGCGACAAAGTGGTGGTGATCGAGGTCAACGACAACCCGAACATGGACGCCGGCATCGAAGACGCCTACCTGCAGGACGATCTGTACAAGCTGGTGCTGGAAGAGTTCGTTCGGCGTCTGGAGCTTAAACGTCGCGGCCAGGCCTGGTGAAGTAGCGATGATCAAGAGTTTTCAGTTGAGCGGTGGAACGCTGCAGGCCGTCGAGCGACTGGACGCCGAGGTGATGCTGTTCAGTCACCCCGATGCGGCCGAGCGCGACCTGCTGCACAGTCATTTCAAACTCGACGAACACGCCTTGGCCTCGGCGCTCGACCCTGACGAGGTGTCGCGCATCGAATTCCATCCCGACAACCTGTTCCTGATCTGGAAGCGTCCGGACAGTTACTCCGGCGCCGACAACCTTGGGTTCCAGGTGTCGTCCTGTGGCCTGCTGTTTTCTCCGGGGCGCTTGCTGGTGATCGCCACCGATGACGCACCGCTCAACGGGCTCGGCAAGCGCCAGGCGCTCGACACGCCTCTGGATGTCTTGCTCGATCTGCTGTTCAACAACATTCACCACTATCTGGGGCACTTGAAGGTGATCAAGTTGATCGCCCGGGAATTGCAGCAGAAATTCAATGCCTCGATGCAGAATCAGCATCTGATCCAGATGTTCAACCTCAGCGAAAGCCTGATCTACTACATCAATGCGATTCACAGCAATGGCGCTGTGCTGAACCGACTACGCAATCATGCGCAAAAGCAGGGCTTCAACGCCGAGGCCATCAGCCTGATCGATGACCTGATCATCGAAAACAACCAGTGTTACAAGCAGGCGGAAATCTATTCAACGGTGTTCTCCGGCCTCATCGACGCCCGGGGCAACCTGATGAACAACAGCATGAACAACCTGCTGCGCAAGCTGACGTTGATCAACGTGGTGTTTTTGCCGTTGAACCTGATTGCGAGCATCGGCGGCATGTCCGAGTTCAGCATGATGACGGCGGGAGCGCCGTGGTGGGTTTCCTACCCCTTGCTGTTGTCGACGATGATGATCGGGGCGGGGGCGATGGTAGTGGGGCTCAAGCGGTTGGCGAAGTGATGGCGGTGAGTCAGGCAATGATGATGTCGAATCTGATGACCCCTTCGCGAGCAAGCCCGCTCCCACAGGGGATTTCAGTGGGTGCAAGACCCGTGTGGGAGCGGGCTTGCTCGCGAAAGCAATTTCAAGGTTTCTACAACTGTCGAGTCGCGGCAGGCAATTTCTTGCGATCCTGAATTCCGCGAACCACCAGGTACAGCAACGGCCCAACCGACACAAACACAGCGGTGATCAATAGATAAGGCACCACCGTAACCGCCGACAGCCCGCGCTTTCGCGCATCCCGGTACATCCAGATACCCGCCAGCGTCGCCAGCAAGTACAGATCGATCACCACCTGCGCGGTATCCGGGCGGGACATCAGGCTGATGCCGAAGTCGATCAGCGATTGTTCGGCCTGGAGCATCACCGAAAGGGTATAGCCGGCAAAGGCGATCAGGGCGATAAGGGGCAGGGCAATGGCATTCATGTGTTCCTTCCTTGGGCAATGACTGGAATCGGCAGCCTAGAGGGATCTGCACAAATTTGCCATTGACTTGCCATCAACGCCCGGCTAATTTCGAGCCATGACTTCCACCGTATTGCGCTGCCAGCCAAGCATTATTACCGCCATTCCTCATCTGGCGGGCTAGCTCACGACTGCAGCACCCAACCCGCCCTAGAGGCGGGTTTTTACTTTCTGTCTCCCGGGCCCCGATCAATGTCAGGAGACGACCATGAGTTTTACAACCGACCAGCAAGCCCTGCTTGAACGCTACGTCAAAAAAATCCTTGCCGCGCCGGTGTATGAACTGGCGGTGCGCACGCCGTTGCAAGCGGCACCGGCCTTGTCCGAGGCGCTGGGCAACCAGATCCTGCTCAAGCGCGAAGACCTGCAACCGACCTTTTCCTTCAAGATCCGTGGCGCCTACAACAAGCTGGTGCAACTGAGTGACACCCAGAAGGCTTGCGGCGTGGTCACGGCTTCTGCCGGCAATCATGCGCAAGGTGTGGCGCTGGCGGCGCGGGAGTTGGGGATCGGCGCCAGCATCGTAATGCCTTGCACGACGCCGCAATTGAAGGTGATCGGGGTTCGTAGCCGGGGCGCCAATGCGATATTGCATGGCGAGAGTTTTCCGTTTGCGCAGACTTTTGCGTTGGCGTTGGCCGAGGAAAGCGGCCGCACCTTTGTTTCGCCCTTTGACGATCCGGATGTAATCGCGGGCCAAGGCACGGTGGCCATGGAAATCCTGCGTCAACATCAAGGTCCGCTGGATGCGATCTTCGTGCCAGTGGGTGGTGGTGGGCTAATCGCCGGCATCGCCGCTTACATCAAATACCTGCGGCCGCAGGTACGCATCGTCGGCGTCGAGTCGGAGCATTCGGCGTGCCTGCAAGCGGCGTTGCTGGCCGGTGAGCGAGTCATCCTGCCCAAGGTCGGCACCTTTGCCGATGGAGTGGCGGTGGCGCAGATCGGCGCTTACGGTTTTGAGGTCTGCCGGTTTTGCGTTGATGAGGTGGTGACGGTCAGCAATGACGAGCTTTGCGCCGCCATCAAGAATATCTACGACGATACCCGCTCGATCACCGAACCTTCCGGTGCGCTGGCCGTGGCCGGAATCAAGCAGTACGTGGCACGGAGCGGAGTCCGTGGTCAGACCCTGGTCGCCATCGACTCCGGTGCCAACATCAATTTTGACAGCCTGGGGCATGTGGCCGAGCGCGCCGCGTTGAGCGGCACGCCGGCATGACCCTGGTGCAGGCCAACAGCAGATGCACGGGTTATTCCCGAATGGCCTTCTCGACCTTGTTCGACGCCGACCAGATTCGGTAGCGCACTTCGATGTCCTTGGGCACGTACAGCACGAGCGGCAGCTTGCTGTTGTAGCGCAGCAGGAAGCCGTCACCGACCACCGGCACAAAATCCTGTTTGCTCGTGCCGTCCGGGCAGGCCATCAGCGTGCTCATCGGGCCAATGACTTTTTCCAGGCGATAGAAGGGGTAGCCCCAACCCTCGAGGTTTTTCTCTTCGAGAATGCCGCCCAGGCGCGGGCGGTTGCAGTCCACGGTCATGGTTTTACCGGCCAGGATCTCGACCTGGAAGTCGTCTTCCCGGGGCTGTGGCGCGAGGTGAATCACTTGGCGGGTAAAACCGCTCTCGGCTTTCGGATAGGGCGCGGTGTCTTCGAGTTTCGCGGCGTGCGCCGTATTGGCAAGCCCCAGTGCGAACAGCGCTGCGCAAGCGTTAACGGTCAAAGAACTCATGATGCCTCCTTGCTTGAAGTGAAGGGCGGCATTTTCACTGTCATGTGCGGCGAATGCAAACCCGCGGCGCCCAACGTGCAAATTGCAGAGATGTAAGGGGCGTATAATGCAAACTGCATGGCAGGTTTTACAGGTGGCTGGCCTAAACCCTTGAATTGCCGATGAGCTGCGCAGCGAAATCCAGGGCATGTTTTATGCTGTAGCTGTCCTTGAAGCTTGCCAAGCTTTTGTACGAGAGAGCATACGAGCGAGCGTTGATGTTTATTGGCAATTTCACAAAGGAGAGGGTCGCCATGTTTCTTTCTGCCTTGGAACTTCGCAATATCATCGAAAGCAGCTTTTTGCCCAAGCGTTGCGAGTGCACGTTGTCACCGGATCTGTCGATGACCGTGAAGATCTATGCCGACGGGCAAACCGATCATCTCGATCTGATGGTCACCGGTATCGATGCCTCCGGACTCAATGGCTGTCGGGAAATAAACGAGTTGATTGCCCAACTGCGTTCCAGGCAGCTTCATGTAGAGGTCGAGCCACACTCGATGCTGGGCAAAGCGCTTTAACTTGCAATTTCGAGTTCCACCGACACGCGCCGGGTCTGGAAGAACGCCAGGCCCAGCGCCAGTTCAAGCCCGACAGCCAGCAACATGCCCGGCCCGACATGGCCGGCGAGCCATTCGGCAAAACCCAGCACGGCCAATCCCCAGCAGCCGACGACGAAGCCCAGGCTCAGCGCATGGCGGGTTGCGCAAGGGGGGGCGTTGCGAACCAGGTAAGAGATCACGCTAAACGCTGCGAACAGCACGGCGGTACGGCGCGCGACCAATCCGGCCACGAATGAAAACTCGATACCCCAGATCGACAGTAGCCATTGAGGTGCCAACCCCCAGACCAGGCTCAGCAAAAGGCATAATGCGGCGGTAAACATCGACAAAGTGCGAAACGAAAACTGCATGGCCAATCCTTGCGGGCAGTGAGGGCGGCGCTAGAGCATAGCGCCGCAGCCCTCAAAGGAACACCGCCAAGTATCAAATCAGACGTTTCGGTCAGCCTTGGTTCTCGCAGGCGTCGGAAAGTTTACGGTAGGTGATTTCCGCGGGTTTTCCCGTTTCATCGATGTACTTCATGTCGGCCTTCACCACTTTGCAATCCAGGGTGTCCGGCTCGGTCAGTGAAATCACTTTGCTGACATGCAATGGCATGCCGTAGTGGTAGGGCACGGCCTGCGCGGTCGTGGTGTCATTGGCCTGGGCCAGACCAGCAAACGCGGTGCAGGCGAGGGCGGCGGTAACCAGCAGGGTGCGAGTGTTCATCAGTGATCTCCAGTGCGTACGGAAAGTCAGTTCGATGTGTGGCTTGTCGAACCTGCCGCACCGGGCGTCAGAACAGTCTGAGGGCGTGCGGTCCAGTGAAGTGTCGGACCGCACGGTTAAACGAGAGTTAACCCGGCTGAACGCCGCCTGTCGCGAAGGCGCGATCCTGTGTATCAGTTAAGACCATCGGGCGCCTGATAGAAAGTCATCGCGAGCAAGCTCGCTCCCACATTGCCCGGGCGTCGACACAAATATTATGAGCGACCCGCAACCCTGTGGGAGCGAGCTTGCTCGCGAAGAGGTCCTCGAATTCAGCGCAGTTCCAACTGCTCCCGATAAGGCAGATCCGGCCCGGTCTTGCTGCACGTCAACGCCGCCGCCTGCACCGCGAACTTCAGCATGCCGTCAATCTGCTCGCGGCCAAGTTGTTTTACACCCTCCACCGAATCCAGGCGATGCTCGGTCAACCAGGCAATCAACGCCGCTTGAAAGGTATCCCCTGCGCCCACGGTGTCGGCGATTTTTACCGCGCAGGCCGGAGCCGACCACGAGCCGTGAGCCCGGCTGAATACGGTCGCGCCTTCGCCGCCCCGGGTCAGGAACACCAACTGGCAGCGATGCTGCATCCAGCCCTCGATCACTTGCGCCGGGTCCTGGCCTGGGTACAGCAGATGCAGGTCCTCGTCGCTGACCTTGATCAGGTCGGCCAATTCCACCAGCATCGCAATCCGTTTACGCCACCGTTCAATGTCCGGTTCCGGGTTCAGGCGCACGTTCGGGTCGAGGCTGATCAGGCGTTTGCCGCTTTCCCGGCGCACTAATGCCAACAGGGTGTCGGCAATCGGCTGCACCACCAGGGAAAACGATCCGATATGCAGGCCGCGCACTTCAGGCCCGAGTGCCGGCAGGTGCTCCGGTTTCAACTGCCGATCAGCGCAGCCTTCGCCACGGAAGCTGTATTGCGGCGAACCATTGGCGCCCACAGCGACCATCGCCAGGGTGGTCGGCGCGGCGAAATCCAGCAGAAAGTCCTGGCGCACACCTTCATCCTGCAGCACCTGCAACAGGCGCCGGCCCAGGTAGTCGGTGGACAACCCGGCCAACAGCGCCGAATCCACGCCCAACCGGCGCAATCCCACGGCCACGTTGAACGGCGAGCCACCGGCAATGGCTTTGAAATTCACTTTGGACGCCAGACCGCCGGCGTCGTCTTCACTGAAAAAATCGAACAGCGCTTCGCCACACACCAGGTACATAGTTGTTCACTCTTCAAAGGGTTGCGACATGTTGTCGATAGCGTTCATAAGCCTGCTGACTGGCTCGTACATTGTCGGCGACCGGAAGGGTTTCGCTGGCCGGGTCGAGCTTTACGCAGCGCTCGCACAAGTCCGCCAGGCTGAGCTCGTTCCCTGTCGCCCGGGATACGCACCAGGCCGCCTGGATCGCCGCACCCAGGGCCGCGGCCTCGCTTTGTTCCGTGCAGATCACGGGAGTATTCATGGTATCGGCGACGATCTGCCGCCACACCGCGCTTTTCGAGCCACCGCCAATCAGGCAAATGCTGCGGCTTTGTAAGCCATTGCGGCGTAGCAGGTCCAGTCCGTAACGCAAACCGAATGTCGTGCCTTCGACGACCGCGCGGCACAGGTTGGCCCGGGTCAGGTTGCTCATGGTCAGGCCCGACAGGCTGCCGCTGGCATGGGGCAGGGCGGGCACCCGCTCGCCGTTGAAGAACGGCAACATGCTCACGCCTTCGGCACCGATGGGCGCTTTGGCAACCAGCGCGTTGAACTGATCGATGTCGAGGTCCAGCAGGTCGCGAACCAGGCCGGTGGCATTGGTCAGGTTCATGGTGCAGATCAATGGCAGCCAGCCGCCACTGGAAGAACAGAACGTGGCGACTGCGGAATCCGGGCCGACGTTCGGCCGGTCGGCATAGGCGTACACCGTGCCTGACGAGCCGAGGCTCATGGTGATTTCGCCGGGCTGGATATTGCCGGTGCCGATGGCCCCCATCATGTTATCGCCGCCGCCACTGGAGACCTGTGCCCGCGGATTGATGCCCAGGTGCTCGGCAATCCCCGGCAGGATCGTGCCGACCGCCTGGTGCGCATCGATCAGCTCGGGCAGCGCGGCTTGCAGGCGTCCGCTGGGGTCGATGTCGCGCAACAACTGCACATCCCACTGCCGGGTACGCACATTGAAATACCCGGTGCCCGACGCATCACCGTATTCGCTGCAACTGCGGCCGGTGAGCCAATGGTTGAGGTAGTCGTGGGGCAGCAGGATATGGGCGATCCGGGAAAACACCTCGGGATGTTGCTCTTTGGTCCAGAGCAGCTTGGATAAGGTATAGCCCGGCGCGATGACCACGCCGAGGCGATCCAGCGAAGCCTGTTCGCCGCCGAGGTGGGCCAGGAGACGGTCATTCTCCGGCGTGGTTTCGGTGTCGCACCAGAGCTTGGCCGGACGCAGCACCTGGCCCTGTTCGTCGAGCAGCACCAGGCCATGTTGCTGGCCGGACACGCCAATGCCGAGGATCGACTGGCCATCGACCCTGGCCGCGAGCAACGCGCGGCGGGTGGCCGTGGCGAAGGCTTCCAGCCACTGATGGGTATCCTGTTCGCGGCGGCCATTGGCCGCGCTGATCAAGCTATGGCTGGCCGCGCCCTGGCCGAGCACTTCACCACTGACTGCGTCGAGGATGATGGCCTTGGTGCCCTGGGTGCCGCAGTCGATGCCGAGGAAGAGTTGTTGGTTTGGCATGGTGGATCCTTGGATCATTCAACATGAATGTGGCCTGTCAGGCCGCCTTCGCGAGCAAGCCCGCTCCCACAGTATTTGCGCTGTACCTGTGGGAGCGGGCTTGCCCGCGAAGACGGCAGCAGCTCCACCGCAGGACTTACGCCAACACCCGCTCCAGCGTCCGCGACACCCCCACCTCACGCAAACTGTTGCAACACCACTCGAACGCCGCGACAAACTCCGGCGAGCGGGGTATCGCCGTACCAAAAATCTCCTCGACCGCCAGTAAGCGCTGGGTGATCAGCACATCATCGGCCACCAGCGCCTGGCAGAACTCGGCACGAGGGTCGGGAATGCAGTACGTGTCGCCATGTTCGTCCACGCCCTTCAGATACAAGGCCCACGCTGCCACCACCAACGCCGCGCGTTTGGTCTCGCGGCCATCGGCGATCAGGCGGTTGATGGTCGGCACGGTGAATTTCGGAAACTTCGAAGAACCGTCCGAACACACCCGTTCAAGCTGGTCGGCAATCGCCTGATTGGAGAAGCGCGCCACCAGGGTGCTCTTGTACTCGGTCAGGTCGATTCCCGGCACCGGGGCCAGTTGCGGCGTCACGTCCAGGTCCATGTAGGCGCGCATATAGCGTACGAACAACGGATCGTTCATGGTCTCGTGGACGAAACGGTAACCCTTCAGAAATCCCAGGTAGGTCAGCGCCAGATGGCTGCCGTTGAGCAGCTTGATCTTCATGTCTTCGTAGGGTGTGACGTCGTCGGTGAACTGTACGCCGACCTTTTCCCAGGCCGGGCGACCGTTGACGAATTTGTCTTCCAGCACCCATTGCACAAAGGGTTCGCAGACCACCGGCCAGGCATCGTCCACCCCGTGCTGGTCCGCCAGTTGCAGACGGTGCGAGGTGCTGGTCATCGGCGTGATGCGGTCGACCATGGCGTTGGGGAAACTGACGTGGGTGTCGATCCAGTCGCGCAGTGGGCTGTCGTGCAAGGCGGCGAAGGCCAGCAGGGCCTTGCGGGTGACGGCGCCATTGTGCGGCAGGTTATCGCAGGACATCAGGGTGAAGGCCGCTGTGCCGGCGGCGCGGCGCCTGGCCAGTGCGGCACAGAGCAAGCCGAACACGGTCTTTGGCGTGTCGGGGTGCGCGAGGTCATGCCGGATCTGCGGCAAGTGCGCCATGAACTCACCGGTGCTGTCGTCAATGCAATAACCGCCCTCGGTGATGGTCAGCGAGACGATGCGGATCTCGGGACTGGCCAGTTTGTCGATCAGCGCCCGGGTGTCGTCTTCGGCCAGCAGCATGTCGCGGATGGCCCCGATCACCCGCACTTCGGTGTCGTCGCCATCGCCGAGTTCGAACAGGGTGAACAGGTAGTCCTGATCCTTGAGATCGTCACGGGCGCGACGGTCCTCGGCACGCAGGCCGACGCCACAAATGGCCCAGTCCAGGCCTTCACCGGTGTTCATCAGCGCATCGGTGTAAAACGCCTGGTGGGCGCGATGGAAACCGCCGACGCCGATGTGCGCAATGCCTTGACGGGTATCGCCCAGCGCGTAGGCGGGCAGGGCCACTGCGGGTGCGAGGCGGTTGAGGTTCTGTTTATTGAGTTTCATCACAGTCTCTCTGGGATCAGGCAGCAACGCGCAACGGGCGGGTCAACGCCATGCCGTCGGCATCGAATAAATGGCAGTGTTGCGCGTCCAGGTGCAGGCTCAGGGTTTCGCCGTAGCGGCTGGCCAGATCGCCGCGAATGCGCATGGTCAGGGCTTCGCCGGACGACGTCAGGACGTGGCAGAACGTGTCGCTGCCCAGGCGTTCGCTGACATCGGCGGTGACCTGCAAGGCGCAGTCGCCCGGCTTGGCCAGTTCCAGATGTTCCGGGCGAATGCCCAGGGTCACTGCGCTGCCGACGGTCAGACGGGATCCGCTCAAGGGCAGGCTGATGCGGGTGCCGGCGTTCAGTTGCACTTCGCAGCCCTGGCTGTCGACGCGGGTGACTTTGCCCTTGAGCAAGCCCATTTTCGGCGTGCCCAGGAAACCGGCGACGAACAGGTTGGCGGGCTGGTGATAGAGATCCAGCGGCGAGCCGACTTGCTCGATCTTGCCGCCGTTGAGTACCACGACTTTGTCGGCCATGGTCATGGCTTCGACCTGATCGTGGGTGACGTAGATCATCGTCGCTTGCAGGTCTTTGTGCAGGCGCAGCAATTCCAGGCGCATCTGCACCCGCAGGGCTGCGTCGAGGTTGGACAGCGGTTCGTCGAACAGGAAGATTTTCGGGTTGCGCACGATGGCCCGGCCAATCGCCACGCGCTGACGCTGGCCGCCGGACAGTTGCTTGGGCTTGCGCTCCAGCATCGGCCCCAGTTCGAGGATGCGCGCCGCTTCGCTGACCTTTTTCTCCACTTCGGCTTTCGCTACGCCCGCCAGGTCAAGGGCGAATGACATGTTCTTGCGTACGCTCATGTGCGGGTACAGGGCGTAGGTCTGGAACACCATCGCCAGGTCACGCTTGGCCGGGCTCACTTCGGTGATGTCGCGGCCATCGAGTTCGATGGTGCCGCCGCTGACTTCTTCGAGCCCGGCGATCAGGCGCAGCAGTGTGGATTTGCCGCAGCCCGACGGGCCGACGAAGACCACGAATTCCTTGTCGTTCACTTCGAGGTCGATGCCCTTGATGATGGAAAAACCTTCGAAGCCTTTTTGCAGATTCTTGATTTTCAGGTTGGCCATGGTGGTGGGCCTCCGGTTGTTGTTCTTTAAGATCAAAAGATCGCAGCCTGCGGCAGCTCCTACACAGAGCCCCCAGGCAACGCGACTGCCCTGTAGGAGCTGCCGAAGGCTGCGATCTTTTGCTTCTGATTCATTTCACGGCGCCGAACGACAGGCCGCGGACCAACTGTTTCTGGCTGATCCAGCCGAAGATCAGGATCGGCGCACAGGCCAGGGTCGAGACCGCCGACAACTTGGCCCAGAACAGCCCTTCGGGGCTTGAGTACGAGGCGATCAAGGCGGTCAGTGGCGCGGCTTTCGAGGAAGTCAGGTTCAGCGACCAGAAGGCCTCGTTCCAGCACAGGATCAGCGACAGCAGCACCGTGGACGCCAGGCCACCCTTGGCGATCGGCAGCAATACCCGGAGCATCTCCTGGAGCAGCGTTGCGCCATCCAGCCGCGCGGCTTCGAGGATGTCCCTGGGGATGTCCTTGAAGTAGGTGTAAATCATCCAGACCACGATCGGCAGGTTGATCAGCGTGTAGATGACGATCAGCGCGATCCGGGTGTCGAGCAGGCCGAAACTCTTGGCCAGCAGGTAGATCGGCATCAGCACACCCACCGGCGGCAGCATCTTGGTCGAGAGCATCCACAGCAACGTGCCTCTGGTGCGCCGGGTTTCGTAGAACGCCATCGAGTAGGCCGCCGGCACCGCGATCAGCAGGCACAGGGCCGTGGCGCTGAAGGAAATCACCACCGAGTTCCAGGCGAAGCTGAAGTAGTCGCTGCGCTCGTTGATGTGCAGGTAGTTCTCCAGCGTCGGCGTGAAGATGAACTGTGGCGGCGTGGCGAAGGCCTCGATTTCGGTCTTGAAGCTGGTCAGTACCATCCAGAAGATCGGGAAGAAGATCAGGATCGCGATGGCCCAGGCCAACGTACCGAGCAACAGGCTTTGCAAACGACGGGATTGTTGAAGAGTCATGGCAGGCCTCAGGCTTTGTCGGTCAGGTTTTTGCCGATCATCCGCACCAGAATGATCGCCGCGATGTTGGCAATGACCACCGCGATCAAGCCGCCCGCCGAGGCCATGCCGACGTCGAACTGCACCAGTGCCTGGTTGTAGATCAGGTAGGCGAGGTTGGTCGAGGCGTAGCCGGGGCCGCCGTTGGTGGTGGTGAAGATTTCGGCGAACACCGAGAGCAGGAAGATGGTTTCGATCATCACCACCACCGCAATCGGCCGCGCCAGGTGCGGCAGGGTCAGGTGCCAGAAGATCGCGATGGGGCCGGCGCCGTCCAGGCGTGCGGCCTCTTTCTGTTCCTGGTCGAGGGACTGCATGGCGGTCATCAGGATCAGGATGGCGAACGGCAGCCATTGCCACGAAACAATGATGATGATCGACAGCAGCGGGTAGTGCGCCAGCCAGTCCACCGGTTGTGCGCCGAACAGTTTCCAGACGTAGGCGAGAATCCCCGACACCGGGTGGAAAATCAGGTTCTTCCAGATCAGCGCGCCGACCGTGGGCATGATGAAAAACGGCGAGATCAGCATGACCCGCACGATGCCGCGACCGAAAAACTCACTGGCCTCCAGAAGCGCACTGATCAGCACACCGAACACCACGCTGATCAACAGCACGCTGCCCACCAGCAACAGGGTGTTGGTGGCGCCGGGCAGGAAGCCTGAGTCGGTGAGGAAGTAGGTGAAGTTCTCCAGCCCGACGAACGCGTTCTCGCCGGGGTCGAGCAGGTTGTAGCGAATCGTCGAGAAGTAGAGGGTCATGCCCAACGGCACGATCATCCACAACAGCAGCAGTGCCACCGAAGGGCTGACCAGAAACCAGCCGGGATTGGCCGTGCGGCTTTTGCGCTGCGGTAGGGCAACGCCCATATGAGCTTTGGCAGTTGAAATATTCATAGCGGTAACCGATTAGGAACAGACAACGCGGAACCTGTGGGAGCGGGCTTGCCCGCGATGGCGATTGAGCTGCCAACATCAATGTTGAATGTGCCGGCCTCATCGCGGGCAAGCCCGCTCCCACAGGGAAGGTGTTGGTTATTTTGGATAACCCGCGCGCTTCATCTCGCGCTCGGTGGTTTGCTGGGCCGCCGCCAATGCCTGGTCGACCGTGGTCTGGCCGATCAGCGCCGCCGAGAAGGATTTGCCGACCTGAGTACCAATGCCCTGGAACTCGGGAATGGTCACCAACTGGATGCCGATATAAGGCACCGGTTCCAGCGTCGGCTTGCCCGGGTTCGCGGTCTTGAGCGATTCGAGCGTCACCCTGGCGAACGGTGCGGCACTCATGTAGGCCTCGCTGTAGGTCGAGGCCCGGGTGCCCGGCGGCACGTTGGCGATGCCGTCTTTTTCCGCGACCAGTGCACTGTATTCCCGGGAGGTGGCCCAGGCGCTGAAGGTTTTCGCCGCGTCCTTGGCCTTGGAACTGGTCGGAATGGCCAGTGCCCAGGAATACAACCAGGCCGAACCCTTGTCAGTGACCTGATGCGGCGCATAGGTGAAGCCGACGTGATCGGCGACCTTGCTCTGAGTCTTGTCGGTGACGAACGAGCCGGCGACGCTGGCATCGACCCAGATCGCGCATTTGCCGCTGTTGAACAGCGCCAGGTTTTCGTTGAAACCGTTGCTCGATGCGCCCGGTGGGCCGGATTTCTTCATGGTGTCGACGTAGAAGTTCAGCGCATTCTTCCACTCGGGCCCGTTGAATTCCGGTTGCCACTTTTCGTCGAACCAGCGCGCGCCATAGGCGTTGGCGACGGTGGTGATCAGCGCCATGTTCTCGCCCCAGCCGGCCTTGCCCCGCAGGCAGATGCCGTACTGTTCCTGGTCCGGTTTGTTGAGTTTGGCGGCGAATTCACCGATCTGCTCCCAGGTCGGACGCTCGGGCATGCTCAGGCCGGCGTCCTTGAACAAATCGGTGCGGTAATAGGTGATCGAGCTTTCGGCGTAGAACGGCAGGGCGTACAGCGAGCCTTTGACCGACAGGCCTTCGCGAACCGACGGGAATACGTCGTCCAGGGCATAGCTGGCCGGCAAATCCTTCATCGGCTCCAGCCAGCCCTTGGCGCCCCAGAGTGCCGCTTCGTACATGCCGATGGTCAGCACGTCGAATTGCCCGCCCTGGGTGGCGATGTCGGTGGTCAGGCGCTGGCGCAGGACGTTTTCCTCGAGCACCACCCAATTGAGCTTGATGTCCGGGTGCTCGGCCTCGAAGGTTTTCGAGAGCTTTTGCATGCGGATCATGTCGCTGTTGTTGACGGTGGCGATGGTCAGGGTCTGGGCGCCAAGGCTGACGCTGCTGAGGGTCATGCAGGTGAGGGCAAGCAGGGCTTTTACCGAAGGTTGCATCGTGCACTCCTTTTCTGCACCCGGCGGGATACAGAAGGACAGTTATTGTTTTTGTGTCTTCCGAAGGCAGGAAGAATGTGCACGGATTACAACCTTCATTGGAGGGCGAGACAAATCATCCATCGCACTTCAACTGATACTTTTTTGCACTGGTATTTTGGGCTGTAGATGCAAGGAAGGGCTTCTCAGCGATGGGGCGGCATTGAATCTGTACAGGTTTCAATGCTTGGTGCTGTACCTGTGGGAGCGGGCTTGCCCGCGATGGCGGTGTATCAGTCACCCACAATGCTGGATGGGAGACCACTATCGCGGGCAAGCCCGCTCCCACAGGGAATTGAGGTGTCAGTTCAGATTTTGCTCGGTGAGACGCTGCACCACCAACCGCCGGTAATCCGTAGGCGTCATGCCCTTGAGCTGCTGGAAGCGCCGGTTGAAGTTGGAAATGTTGTTGAAACCGGATTCGAAGCACACGTCCGTGACCGGTTTGTCGCCATCGGCCAGCAACTCGCAGGACTTGCTGATGCGCAGGCGATTGACGAATTCGATGAAATTGCGCCCGGTGGCCTGCTTGAATACGCGGCTGAAATACGTGGGCTTCATGCCCAGATGTTCGGCGACCTCTTCCAGCGGCAATTCCCGGGCGTAATGGGCGAAGATGTAATCCACCGCGCGGTTGGTGCGATCGACGTTGTTCTCGTCGGCCAGTTGAGGCGTCGTGGCGCCGGAGAGCAATTGGTAGTCGTCGGTGGCCGCGAGCAACTCCAGCAGAATGAAAAAGTGCCCGAGACGGGTCGCACCGCTGGTATCGGCGATGCGTTGCATCAGATCCATCGCCTTGGCGATAGTGTGCTTGCCGCGAAACTCGATGCCGTACTGCGCGCGTTCCAGCAAGGGTGCCAGGGTCTTGAGCTCGGCGAACACTTGATAGCCGCTGTCGAACAACTCGTCGGTGAAGTTGACCAGCATGTCGCGCTTGGGCACCACTTCGTCCTCGGCCACCTGGCTGATCCAGTTGTGGGGCAGGTTGGGGCCCGTCAGGAACAGGGATTGCGGATAGAAGTTGCCGATGTAATCGCCAATGAACACCTTGCCGGAACTGGCGACGATCAGGTGCAACTCGTATTCCTTGTGGAAATGCCAGCGCACCAGCGGGCAGGGAAACCCGTGCTGGCGGTAGATGATGGACAAGCCATTGTGGTCGTCCATCAACTCATAGGAGGGATCGGTGACTCTGGCGGTGCGGGTCATGTCCAGTGTGGTCTTGTTGTTTTTCAGGCGCCAATCATGCACCCCCGCCCAGGACAGATCCAGTTCCCAGGCCTTACTTCTTGTCCTGTCCCCTGGAAAGGTTGATTTCCCGGCAATAGCTGACCAGTCGTGTCGCTCCAATAAAGTCGGCACTGATGATGCTGCACTTCTGTGTCCATCCAGTGTCCGGAGCAAACCACTCGTTCAATTCCCGGGTGATTCGTTTTACACCGGCCAGTTCTCCATAACTGGTGGCGGATAACGACCAGAGCGCGCTTTCGTCGGGCGGATTATTCAGTGTTCTTTCAATGTACTGCCTTAACTCTTCGGGAGAAGTAAAGTCGTTGCCACTCCATTCAACCGGGATTTTTGGCCAGTACAGGGGAGAGTTGAAGTCCGGATGCCAATCGGCGGCAACTACGATTCTTTGCAGGGGATTTATTTTCTTTAGTGCGCCCAGTGTCAAATAACGGTTTTCTCGCGGAATCAATCGCGTGCCCAGTTCACTCTTGATGGCTTCATGAAAGCCTGTGTAGTCGAAACTTTTTTCATCAAGGCCTTTGAGCTCGCGCATATCCAGCACGACGAACTCATCCGGGTTTTCACTGAGGAAAAAGTCCAGGCTCTTGAACAACTCACTCAACGATCGCCCCCTGAGCAGCTTGAAACCGTGAAACGTATGGAACTTCTTGACTCCCAGCCAATGCTCGTCTGAATGGAATCGCAAGTCGAGTGCCCGGACACCCTCGTTGAGCTGCTGGATAAAGGGTCCATCCTGGCAGACGAACCAGTGACTGGCCGGTTGAACGTGGATCGGGTAAGAGAAGTCATAATCCACTCCCGAATTATGGGCGCCGGGCCAGACCAGTTCCAGGAGGGTTAACTTGTCAATTGAAGATGTCGTCGACATCCAGTTTTTGTAGGGGTAAGAATTTGTCATCGTGCAGTCCGTTGCTATTTAAGAATAAAAAAACGCCCGACTATCAGGTTTGATGTCGGGCGATTTATTCTTGGTCGCAAGTCAGGCACTGCACAAGTTGTCAGTGTTTCGGGATATTGTTATTGCTGGCTGTTTTTCGCCTCTATCCATTGCGCCATGTATTGAGTGCTCTTGTGCTGATGATGACGCAGCATGCTGCCGGTAAAGTTGTCTCGCCTGATGTTGGCCAGATCCCGTTGGCAATCGACCAGCCGCTGGATCAAGGCCGGGCCATGAACGGATTTACGGTAGCGACTGGCAAGCAGGGTTTGCCCGTGCGCCTGGGCATCGAGCCAGCGCGTCTTGTCGTTGTGCAATTGCACCGCCTGATCGGCGAACTCGCGTGCGGAGCGGGTCACTGCACCGGGCCACGCTTGTTCGCCATGCATCGCTTCGGCACCGACAGGCGTCGTCACATTCGGTGTGCCACAGAGCATCGCATCGACAATCTTGCCTTTGATTCCAGCGCCAAAACGCAGAGGCGCCATACAGACCCGTGTCGACGACATGACCTGCAGGGCGTCCTGCGCCCAGTTCATCACATGAAAACCCTGGGCCGGGTTATGCAGGGCGGTCGCCTTGGGGGGGGTATAGGCACCGTAGATATGCAATTGGGCGCCGGGCAATTGCTCGCGGATCAGCGGCCATATAGCGGTTTTCAACCAGAGCACCGCATCCCAGTTGGGCGCATGGCGAAAATTGCCGATATGAAGAAAGTGTGCCCGGTCTTCGAACGCTACCGGCGCACGGGTCGGCAGGTCGACCATCAATGGGCACCAGTGCAGCAAGTTGCGCGGAATTCTGAACTGCTCGACCAGCAATTCGATTTCCACTTCGGAAACCATCAGCGTCAAATCACAACGATAAAACGAGGCGATCTCGCGCTTCGCCAGATCGGTATTGGCCATGTGTTCGAACTCTTCACGCGACGCCGGGGCGAACAGGCCGCTGAAGTCATTGTTGTCCTGACTGGCCTTCAAGCGCTCCTTGAGGCGTTGATGCCGACCGTGTCTGAGGCTTTGCAAGTCGCAACTTTCCAGTACGCGTAACGCGTCGGGACAATACTTCTCGACCCGCCACCCGAACTGTTCCTCCATCATGAATTGATCGAACAACACGATGTCCGGCGCCAGTTCACTGATGAATGCGTCGAAACTGCTGTTGTTCAGCTCGATGGGTACTTCACGAATACCCAGCGCCGTCAGGTCTGCGCGCTGTTCGCCGAAACCTGCCGGGCTGCTGAAGGTGATATCCCAGCCTTGTTGCAGGAAAACCTCGAGAATCTGCATGACATGCCCGCTGGCCGCGGACGAGCGGGGCTCGGGCCAGACGTAACCAATGACCAGGACTTTGGTTGCGCGGGGCTCAATCATGTACGGAATTTCCTTGAAGCGAAGACAGGGCAGGGACGAAAAAGGCGCGCATTAAACCACAGTGGATCGCCAGGTCACCCGATTATGCCTTTGACCTTGTCGCGCAACTGATCAATGGAGAAGGGTTTGCCGATCACGTGCATGTCGGCGGGCACGTCGATGCTTTCGGCATAACCGCTGGCAAACAGAATGGGCAGGGCAGGACGCAAGACACGTGCTTCTTTGGCCAGTTCGCGGCCATCCATGACCGGCAGGCCGATGTCCGTCATCATCAGGTCAATGTATTGGTTCGAGTCCTTGAGCATCTCCAGCGCCTGTTCGCTGCCGTCGGCTTCCAGCACCTTGAACTCCAGCTCCTCCAGTACGTCGACAATCAGCATGCGCACGATGGCATCGTCTTCGACGACGAGGATGGTGTAGGCGTTGGCGAATGACATAGTGGACTTCCTGAAAAGATTGGCATTGCCGGTCGCTGGAAATTACCGGCCTCTTGCATCAGTAAGTGGCAGATCCAGACAAGTTCCCGAGGTGGCGCAAAAAAGAATGCGGCAGGTCAGCAAGGATAACCTGCCGTTTTGCGCGGGCGCAGCGGAATGTAGGAGTTTGCGCGAAAACATGTCAGAAAAATGGATCCATGTGCCAGTTTTGGGGCAAACTCCTTGTATTCTGACAGTTCGACAAGGCCTGCCCCATGACCTCAGCGTCCTCGGTTGATGAGCAACGATTTCGCAAACTCCTGAGCCGCAATATCAGCCTGCCGTTGGGTTTGGGCCTTATCAGCGCGGTGTTCTTCGTTTCGCTGATCAGCTATCTGCTGTCGACGATCCAGTGGGTGGAACACACCGACCGGGTGATCAATAACGCCAATGAAGCGGTCAAGCTGACCGTGGACCTGGAAACCGGCATGCGCGGTTTCCTGCTCAGTGGCGACGAGCATTTCCTCGATCCCTACGAAACCGCCAAGCCGCGGGTTGCCGTGGCCCTCAACACCTTGCTCGAGCTGACCGCCGACAACCCGGTGCAGACCGACCGCTTGCTGCGGTTGCAGGCATTGCAACAGGAGTGGGCCAGCTATGCGCAATCGATGATCGATTTGCAGCGCAGCAGCGGTGATTATCGCTCGGTGGTGAAGGCCGGGCGCGGCAAACGCCTGACCGATGAAATTCGCAAGCAGTTCGAGGAGGTGATCGACACCGAACAACAGTTGCGCGCCACGCGCAATGATGAGGTGCGTCGCACCACGGTCTGGAGCATCAGCCTCTATCTGTTGTTCATCGCCGGTGTCAGTGGTTTGCTGGCGTACGTCGGGCGGCGTGATTTGCTCAGCCTGTCGCAAAGCTACAGCGTCAATCTCGCCGCCCAACAAGCCAGTGCCCAGCGCCTGGAGCAACAGGCCTGGCTGCGCAACGGTCAGACCGAGCTCGCCGAGCAGGTGCTGGGACAGTTGAGCCTGAACCTGCTGGGGCGCAACATCCTGCAGTTTTGCGCGCAGTACCTCGGTAGCGCCGTGGCGGCGCTCTATGTTCGGGAGGACCACGGCGGTCTCAGGCGCATCGCCAGCTACGGTTTTTCCCGCGAACAGGAAGAGCGGGATCAGCAGATCTACAGCGATGAAGGCATTGTCGGCCAGGTGGCACAGCAGGCGCGGTTGATTCGCCTGGACGAGGTGCCGGGGGATTATTTCAAGGTCAGCTCCGGCCTCGGAAACGGATTGCCGCGCAGTGTGCTGGTGGTGCCGACCAGCGACGACGACCGGGTCAATGGTGTGATCGAGTTGGGTTTCCTGCGTCCGCTGGATGACCGCGATGTCGCGTTGCTCGAGTTGATTGCCAGCAACATCGGCACGTCCATCGAGGCCGCACGCTATCGTCATCGCCTGCAGGAAGTGCTGGCCGAAACCCAGCAACTCAATGAAGAGTTGCAGGTGCAGCAGGAAGAACTCAAGACCGCCAACGAAGAGCTCGAAGAACAGTCGCGAGTGCTCAAGGAGTCCCAGGCGCATCTGGAAACCCAGCAGGTGGAGCTGGAGCAGACCAACGAACAACTCGCCGAGCAGGCACAAGTGCTGGCCGAGCAACGCGACGCCATGGACCTGAAGAACTCCGAACTCAATCAGGCGCAGATCCAGCTCGAAGAACGCGCGCTGGAGCTGCAGCGTTCGAGCAAGTACAAGTCCGAATTCCTCGCCAACATGTCCCACGAGCTGCGCACGCCGCTCAACAGCTCGTTGATCCTGGCCAAGCTGCTGGCGGAAAACCCGGAAGAAAACCTCACGGCCGAGCAAGTGAAGTTCGCCGAGTCGATCTACTCCGCCGGCAATGACTTGCTCAACCTGATCAACGACATTCTGGACATTTCCAAAGTCGAGGCCGGCAAGCTGGAAATCCGTCCGGAGAACACCAGCGTGGCGCGCCTGGTCGATGGCCTGCGCGGCCTGTTCCAGCCATTGGCCACGGACAAGCAGCTGGATTTCCAGGTGGATTTGCTGGACGGCGCGCCGCCGATGCTGTTCACCGACCGCCAGCGCCTGGAGCAGGTGCTCAAGAACCTGCTGTCCAACGCCGTGAAGTTCACTGAAAGCGGCAGCGTCAGCCTGTCCGTCGCTGCGGCGCCGAATGACGGCATCGCGTTCAGCATCCGCGATTCCGGGATCGGCATCGAGGCGGATCAACACGACAGCATTTTCGAAGCCTTCCGTCAGGCCGATGGCACCACCAATCGGCGTTACGGCGGCACGGGGCTGGGCCTGTCGATTTCCCGTGATCTGGCCGCGTTGCTCGGCGGCTCCATCAGCGTGACCAGTAAACCGGGGCAGGGCAGTGTGTTTACCCTGGTCTTGCCGCAGCAGTACGTGGAACCGGGCGATGTGCCTGTCGAACCGATGCGAGCCGTTGCCGTGGCGGCGGTGCCGACTGCAGTGCCGCCGACGTTGTCGCCATTGGTGGCCGAAGTCGACATTGCGCGTTTCGACGACGACCGCCACAAAGGGCCGTTCAACAGCCGCTGCATTCTGGTGGTGGAGGACGAGTCGAATTTTGCGCACATCCTCTACGACCTTGCCCATGAACTGGGTTATCAGTGCCTGGTGGCCCATGGCGCCGACGAAGGCTACGACCTGGCCAAGGCGTTCATCCCCGACGCGATCCTGCTGGACATGCGGCTGCCCGATCATTCCGGCCTGACCGTGCTGCAACGCCTGAAGGAACACGCCGAAACCCGGCACATCCCGGTGCATGTGATTTCGGTCGAAGACCGGGTCGAAGCGGCGATGCACATGGGCGCCATCGGCTATGCGGTCAAACCCACCACCCGCGAGGAGCTCAAGGACGTATTTGCGCGCCTGGAAGCCAAGCTGACCCAGAAGGTCAAGCGTGTGCTGCTGGTCGAGGACGACGACTTGCAGCGTGACAGCATTGCCCGCCTGATCGGCGACGATGACATAGAGATCGCCGCCGTTGGCCTGGCGCAGGAGGCACTGGACCTGCTGCGCACGTCGGTCTTCGATTGCATGATCATCGACCTCAAGCTGCCTGACATGCTCGGCAACGACTTGCTCAAGCGCATGTCCACCGAAGACATCTGCTCCTTTCCGCCCGTCATCGTCTATACCGGGCGCAATCTGACCCGTGATGAAGAGGCTGAACTGCGCAAGTATTCGCGTTCGATCATCATCAAGGGCGCACGTTCGCCGGAGCGGCTGCTGGACGAGGTGACACTTTTTCTGCACAAAGTCGAATCACGGTTGTCCCATGACCGGCAGAAGATGCTCAAGGTCGCCCGCAGTCGCGACCGGGTCTTCGAAGGCCGCAAGGTGCTGCTGGTGGATGACGATGTGCGCAACATTTTCGCCCTCACCAGCGCGCTGGAGCAAAAGGGCGCAATCGTGGTCATTGGTCGCAACGGCCGGGAAGCGATTGAACGACTCAATGAAGTGGAGGACATCGATCTGGTGTTGATGGACGTGATGATGCCGGAGATGGATGGCTTTGAAGCCACCGTTGAAATCCGCAAGGTCCCGCGTTGGCGCAAATTGCCGATCATCGCGGTGACGGCCAAGGCCATGAAGGACGATCAGGAGCGTTGCCTGCAAGCCGGCGCCAACGATTACCTGGCCAAGCCCATCGACCTGGATCGCCTGTTTTCGCTGATTCGCGTGTGGTTGCCGAAGATGGAACGCATCTAGTGGAGCGCCATTTTTCAGGGGAACGCAGCAGCGAAATCGAATTGCGCCTGTTGATCGAGGCGATTTACCTCAAGTACAGCTACGATTTTCGCGATTACTCCGGCGCGTCGATCAAACGTCGGGTCAACCATGCGTTGAGTCAGTTCGAGTGCCAGACCATCTCGGCGTTGCAGGAAAAGGTCCTGCACGATCCGGCCGCCTTCATGCAATTGCTGCAATTGCTGACCATCCCGGTCAGCGAGATGTTTCGCGACCCCTCGCACTTCCTGGCCATCCGCAAGGAAGTGGTACCGCTGCTGCGAACCTACCCCTCGATCAAGATCTGGATCGCCGGATGCAGCACCGGGGAAGAAGTGTATTCGATGGCCATCCTGTTGCGCGAAGAGGGCTTGCTCGACCGTACGATCATCTACGCGACCGATATCAATCCGCGCTCTCTGGAAAAAGCCAAGCAAGGGATTTTCTCGATGGAGAACGTCCGCGCCTACACTGCCAATTACCAGCAGGCCGGTGGCCAGTGTTCGTTTGCCGACTACTATACGGCGGCCTATGGGTACGCGATTTTCGACAAGACACTGCGCGAGAACGTGACCTTCGCCGATCACAGCCTGGCGACAGACAGTGTGTTCTCCGAAACTCAATTAATTTCATGTCGTAACGTATTGATTTATTTTAATAAAAAACTCCAGGATCGGGCGTTCGGACTGTTTCATGAGTCCCTCTGTCATCGCGGTTTCCTGGTGTTGGGCAGCAAGGAAACCCCGGATTTCTCGGCTTTTGGCGACAAGTTCGAGCCGTTGGTCAAACAAGAACGGATCTATCGAAAAACATGAACAGCGCAACGAACCTGCCAGCTATCCAAGCGATCGTGATCGGTGCCTCCGCCGGTGGCGTTGAGGCGCTGTTGAACATCCTCGGCCCGCTGCGCGAAGGTTTTGCGTTGCCGATCATTGTCGTGCTGCACCTGCCGGACGAACGCCGCAGCCAACTGGCGGATGTGTTTGCCCGCCGGGTGGCCATGCCGGTGCTGGAGGCGTGCGACAAGTCCGCGGTCGAGGCTGGCACGCTGTATTTCGCCGCGCCCGGTTATCACCTGTCAGTGGAGCGGGACCGCAGCTTTTCCCTGAGCCTGGAGCCTCGAGTGCATCATTCGCGACCCGCCATCGATTACCTGTTCGAGTCGGCTGCCGATGCCTACGGCACCGGGCTCGCTGCAGTCTTGCTCACAGGCGCCAACCGCGATGGCGCGCGCGGGCTGGCCCAGGTCAAACAGTGCGGTGGCATCACCATCGTGCAAGACCCGCAAGAGGCACAGGTCGCCACCATGCCCCAGGCTGCGCTGGATATGCACCGGCCAGACCACATACTTTCTATACGCGGCATCGGCCGTCTGCTTGTCGAGATGGAACGAATCGCATGCTGAGTAATATCCAGGCCAAACTGCTGATCGTGGACGATCTGCCGGAAAATCTGCTGGCGCTTGAAGCGCTGATCAAGCGTGAGGACCGGATTGTGTACAAGGCATTGTCCGCAGACGAAGCCTTGTCACTGCTGTTGCAGCACGAATTCGCCATGGCCATCCTCGATGTGCAGATGCCTGGCATGAATGGCTTCGAACTGGCCGAGTTGATGCGCGGCACCGAAAAAACCAAGAACATCCCGATCGTTTTCGTCAGCGCCGCCGGGCGCGAAATGAACTACGCCTTCAAGGGCTATGAAAGCGGTGCCGTGGACTTCCTGCACAAACCACTGGACATCCACGCGGTCAAGAGCAAGGTCAATGTGTTCGTCGACCTGTACCGCCAGAGCAAGGCAATGAAGGAGCAAGTGCTGGCCCTTGAGCAAAGTCGTCGCGAACAGGAAGCCCTGCTCAAGCAACTGCAGAACACCCAGTTGGAGCTGGAGCAAGCGGTGCGCATGCGCGATGACTTCATGTCCATCGTCGCCCACGAAGTGCGTACGCCGCTCAACGGCCTGATCCTTGAAACCCAGCTGCGCAAGATGCACCTGGCCCGGGACAACGCCGCCGCCTTCACCCTGGACAAGATGCACGCCATGGTCGACCGCGACGAGCGGCAGATCAAAAGCCTCATTCGCCTGATCGAGGATATGCTCGATGTCTCGCGCATTCGCACCGGCAAGCTGTCGATCCGGCCGACACGGTTCGATCTTTCGACGCTGGTTCGCGATTTGCTGCACAACTTTTCCCGGCAGATCGACGCCGCCGAGACGTCGGTGACCCTCGATGCCGAGCAACCGGTGATCGGAAACTGGGATGAATTTCGTATTGAACAGGTCATATCCAACCTGTTGACCAATGCCTTGCGCTACGGGGCCAAGAGCCCGGTCTCGGTGAAGGTATACAGTGAAGGAGGGCTGGCTCTGGTAGACGTGCGCGACCAGGGGATCGGGATCAGCGAAGAAAACCAGAAGCGCATATTCCAGCAGTTCGAGCGCGTATCGGCCAGGCAGGCCGTCGCCGGACTGGGCCTGGGATTGTTTATTTCAGAACAGATCGTGACCGCCCATGGCGGTACAATCACCGTCCAGAGCCGGATTGGCGAAGGCGCCTTGTTTCGCGTTTGTCTGCCGCTGTAGGAAAACAGCCAGATAAACGCAACCTCTGATCGACCCCACGGTCGTATCAGCAGCAATTGACCGAACAAAGGCTTCCCATGAGCGAAGATGCACAAGACGTAGTACTCGTTGTCGAGGACGATCCCTCGATTCTGATGGTGCTGTCCGCTTATCTGTCGGGCGAGGGGTATCGCGTACTGCAGGCCGAAAACGGCGAACAGGCGTTTGAAATCCTGGCGAGCAAACCCCACCTGGACATGATGATCACTGACTTCCGCCTGCCCGGTGGAATCTCCGGCGTGCAGATCGCCGAACCCGCCGTGAAGCTGCGACCGGAACTCAAGGTGATCTTCATCAGTGGCTACGCCCAGGAAATCCGTGAGACCGACAGCCCGATCACGCGCAAGGCGCCGATCCTGGACAAGCCATTCGATCTGGATAAATTGCAGGAGCTGATGCAGGAGATGCTTTCGTAAGCACGCTGACGGTTCTCGTACCTGTAATTTCTGACAGTTGACTGGGGTGTTGTATCAGCAGATAACCTTTCGGACGTCATGTGGCTCATCCCTGCATGTCAATCCGGAGCGGGGGCCATGCACAGACATACACCAACACTTTCAGTGATTGATCCGCGTCGTGCCGTGGTCCGTGAGGTTGCCTATCATCGGCGCACGGACCAGCCAGCCCCTCAGGTACGCATTACCCAACACATCTATAGCCTGCACAACCGTGCCAGTCATAGCCGCGATCCGCGGCTTTTTGCCCTGTTTGAGGGCGATAAGTCCACTCCCGCCAATCAAACCACCATCACCACGCTCAGCGGGCAGCCTTTGCTCAACGAGAATCTGGACGCCGGATGGCGAGTCAGCCTTTACGGTGCTGCCGGGCAAAGTTTGGACAATTGGGACCAGAAACGTAATCACCTGCGTATGACCTACGATTCATCTCTGCGTCCTGCTCGGGGTTTTGAGTCGGCGATGGGCGAAGCAGAGCAGCGGACGGCTTGTTTTGCATACGGTGACGGTTCGCCGGAGTCCGCCAGGCACAATTGCTGCGGTCAACTGATTCGCCACGATGACAGCGCGGGTACCCGACACTTCACCGAGTTCGGTTTATTCGGTGCACCTCTGCACCAGAGCAGACGTTTTTTGCTGCACCTTCAGTTACCCGACTGGCCGGAGAACGAAACCGAGCGTGACAGATTGCTCGAGTCCCAATCTGCGCTCACGCAAACAGCGTTCAACAGTCTCGGTGAGGTGGTGCGGCATGTTGACGCTTTGGGCCACGCACAGCAGCAGCGTCAGAACGTTGCGGGTCAATTGTGCGAAATCCGCCTGAAGCTGGCCGATGCCGATGATGAAATCATCCTGATGGGTGACATTCAGTACAACGCGTTCGGACAAATAGTGCAGCAAACGGCCGGCAACGGCGTCGTTGCTCGCGCTGTTTTCGATCCCGAGGATGGGCGGCTGACAACGCTGCACGCGCAAATGCCAAGTCAGGCGCCGTTGCAGAGTCTGACGTATGCCTATGATCCGGTCGGCAACCCGATTCGCATGACTGACGCCACTCAGTCGATCCGTTACTCGCGCAATCAAAGCGTTGCCGCGATCAGTACCTGGCAGTACGACACCCTCGGTCAACTCATCCAAGCCAGTGGTCGACAGCGCTGCAATGCCCCCGGCGGCCCCCATTTACCGGCCTTCGTTTCGCCACCGGACCCTGGCCAGCTTGAGAACTATCTACAGACGTTCGACTACGACGCCGGTGGCAACCTTAAGGTTCTGCATCATCACGCTGACAGTGCATGTCGAACCGAACGAACGGTCATTGCCTCCTTGAGCAACCGTAGCCTGCCTTGGGTCGATGGCAGCGATTCACCAGCGGACAGTGAAATTGATGCTGCTTATGACGCCTGCGGCAATCTCAACGAACTGCAACGGGGACAGACACTGCACTGGGATGCACGCAACCGCTTGCATCAGGTCGATCAAGTGGTACGCGAGGACGAACCTGCGGACTCGGAGGTTTATGTCTATGACGGCGATGACCAGCGTGTGCGAAAAATCCGTACGGCTTACACCGGA
The DNA here is from genome assembly GCF_019219115.1 of Pseudomonas sp. PDM28. Classification (NCBI taxonomy): domain Bacteria; kingdom Pseudomonadati; phylum Pseudomonadota; class Gammaproteobacteria; order Pseudomonadales; family Pseudomonadaceae; genus Pseudomonas; species Pseudomonas sp. PDM28. The sequence goes on along the minus strand of NZ_JAHUWG010000007.1, from coordinate 75,284 downwards.
ACATTGACCCGTACTCATGAAACCCGTTACTTGCCGGGCGTGGAAATTCGTACGAGTCCCGATGAGACCCTGAATGTCATCAGTGTCCAGAGCGGACAATGCACCGTGCAGATCCTGCACTGGGAAAGGGGCTCATCGCCGGACGGTGCCCGGTACCAGTTGCGTTACTGCCTTGCCGATTATCAGGACTCCAGCACGCTGGAACTGGATCAAGACGCCAGGATCATCAACCAGGAAAGCTACTACCCCTACGGTGGCACAGCCTGGTGGGCGGGCAGGGATAAGGTTGAGGCCAGCTACAAGACCATTCGTTATTCAGGAAAGGAGAGGGACGCAACGGGGCTGTATTACTACGGATTTCGGTATTACATACCGTGGCGACAGCGCTGGTTGAGTGCAGATCCGGCAGGAGCGATAGATGGACTGAACCTGTATCGGATGGTCAGGAGTAACCCGGTCAGTTACAGCGATCCAAATGGATTGGTTGCTAAAGGTGCATCGCATACCGTGGAGTTTCATGGAGTGCCTCGGCATGACACTAACTTCAACAATATCGAAAAGGCAAAAAAAGAAACTTTCTATGCGGTGAGCTTGATCAGAAATCCCGCCTCGGTTTCCGGAACGATATCTGAGCTTTCCTTAAAATTGAACGATCTTATATTGACTGTGGAGAGTGATCCTCGATCGTCGCCTTTACTTGCGGATCTTGTAGCGCGAGCAAGTGGTGAGGAGGAGTATGGGAAGATTAGTGGAGGGATAAGCGAGATTAAAAGCATACTTAGTAGTGACGCTCCGTTATCTCCTGTGTCCTTTATACGAAAAGTTCAGACATTGAAAAATTATGGCGCGTACATTGTGGATCATGCATCGAAAGCCATTGATGAACATGAGTTCATGCTGAATGGCATGAGTGGCAAGGATGTGTCTTCTCTGATGTCTTGGTACATGCCCGGTGATTTATTTAACAAGAGAGGACGGACTGGGATTACGAAAAAAGAGCGTAGATATGATAGCGGCATACTCGACAATGAAACCTTTTCCTCGCTTTCTGATAGTGAGAAGGAGTTTCTAATTGTCCCTGGGTTATCCAGAGTTCGGCCTTTGTTCAGGACATTCATACACGAGCGTGATGGCGGAGAAATAATATCTACTTCGCCTTTTGTTAATAGATCATTTGATAATGACTCTCCCATGCTGGCTTCAATTTCCGGGAGTACTTCCTGCATAATGATAGGTGCGACTATTTTGAAACCCAACCTGAGCGATGATGATGAGAGGTCTTTGGCAAAGGCAGCTGTTGCGTTTCTTGTAGGTGCAGGATATCACTCGGTGACTGAAGTACTGGATGTGGCCTACCCTGGATTAAGGCTGTTTTAAATTTTTACGTGTTGTGCAACGTAGTGATGCTGCGCTGTCCAGGGTGGATTGTAATTGTGCTGGATTTTTCATCCCGCAAAGCTAAATATCAAGTGAGCTAAATGCCTGCTCTGATTTGTTCTCAGAAGCTAGTCGCGAAAAATGAACATAACGTTAGCCATGTACTGGGTCTACCAACGAACTACTGACAAATCATCTCCCGCACCTTCGCCGTCAACAGATCAAAGGTGAACGGCTTGGTGATCATCTGCATGCCCGGATCGAGGAACCCGCCGCGCACGGCGGCGTGCTCGGCGTAGCCGGTGATGAACAGCACCCTGAGATCGGGCCGCAGCTGCCGGCCGATTTCCGCCAGTTGCCGGCCATTCATGCCGGGCAGGCCGACATCGCTGATCAGCAGGTCGATGCGCTGGGCCGAATCGAGTATCGGCACCGCGCTATCGGCATCACAGGCTTCGACGAAGGCATAACCCAGGTCGCTCAACACCGTGCTGACCAGTACCCGCACCGCCGGATCGTCCTCGACGATCAATACTGTCTCGCCATTGTTGACGAAGGGCGAGTGTCCGATATTGACCGGATGCTCCTGAGGCAGGTCACCCCGGAAGCGTGGCAGAAACAGACTCACCGTGGTGCCTTCGCCCACTACGCTGTGGATGACGACATGACCGCCTGACTGTTTGCTGAAGCCATAGATCATGGACAAACCCAGCCCGGTGCCCTGGCCGATGGGCTTGGTGGTGAAGAATGGGTCAAAGGCGCGATTGACGATGCTTTGCGCCATGCCGCAACCGGTGTCGGTGACGCTGAGCACGACGTAGTCACCGGCATCGAGATTGCTCTGGGACTGGGCAAAGTCCTCGTCGAGGTGCCGGTTCGAGGTAGAGACCACCAGCCTGCCGCCATCGGGCATGGCATCGCGGGCGTTGATCACCAGGTTGAGCAGGGCGCTTTCCAGTTGATTGGGGTCGGCTTCGGCCACCCACAGCCGCTCATCGAGTTGCATGTCCAGGCGGATGCTTTCGTTGATGCTGCGTTGCAGCAGTTCATCCATGGAGATCACTAGGGCATTCATCTCCACGGGTTTGGAATCCAGCGACTGGCGGCGGGAAAACGCCAGCAGGCGATGAGTCAGGGCTGCCGCGCGGTTGGCCGAGGTCACCCCCAGGTCGATCAGGCTGTCCAGATCTTCGGTACGCCCTCGGGCCAGGCGTCGACGCAACAATTCCAGGCTGCCGATGATGCCGGTCAGCATGTTGTTGAAGTCATGGGCGATGCCGCCGGTGAGCTGGCCGACGGCTTCCATTTTCTGCGACTGGCGCAGCGCCTCTTCGTTGTGACGCAGTTGCGCGGTGCGCTCTTCCACCTGCTGCTCAAGGGTTTCGAGGGTGTTTTGCAGGCGCAATTCACTCTGGCTCAGGTCGATCAGCCGATCCCTGGCCTCGTACTGTCGTCGCCGTCCGCGCAAGGCGGTGGTGACCAGGCTGATCAGTGTGATCGGGTGGAAGGGGCGTTCGAGGAAGGTGACATTGCCCAATTGCGGGCCGAAACGGGATGCCGGATTCTGTTGCGGGCCGCCATGGTGCGTCATCAACACGATCGGCAGATCCGACCACGCGGGCTGCTGTTCAATCAGCCGGATCAGCGGTTCGAGATCACTGCCCAGCAGCGCTTCGCTGGAAATCAGCAGCAGGCCGGCACCGAGTTCCAACTCGGCGCACAGCCCCGGCAGGTCCTGGCTGATCACCCCGTGAAACCCGGCTTCGTTGAGCATCATCAAGGCAATCTGGCTGTCACGCCCACGCGGCGCAAGGATGAGGGTGCGCTCGGGTGTCGCCAGCAGCGCAGTCACCGGATATCTTCCGCAAGCAAGGGGTTGCTGGCCCCGAGATAGGTGGGTACCCCGCGCAGTACACCCTGGAAGGCCTCCAGCGGTTCACCGATGGTCATGCCCTGGGCGCTGATGCGGTATTCACGGATGGTCGATTCATGGCTGCCGGTGCGTTTCTTGATGATCGAAATGGCCCGGCGTACCTTGCCCAGGGCCTCGAAGTAACGCAGCAGGATCACCGTATCGGCCAGGTAGGTGATGTCGACCGGGGCCTGCATGTCGCCGACCAGGCCATGCTGGGCAACCGTCATGAAGGTCGCGGCGCCTTGTCGATTGAGGTACAGCAACAGCTCGTGCATGTGCAACACCAGGGCGTTCTCTTCCGGCATTGCCGCCTGATAGCCATTGATGCTGTCGATCACCACGGTCTTGATATTGCCTTCGTCGACACAGCGCCGGACCCGGTGGGAGAACTCGCCGGGAGACAGCTCGGCGGCGTCCACCTGTTCGACCAGCAGATTGCCGCTGTCTTGCAGGGCCTGCAAATCGATGCCGATGTTCTTCATGCGCTCGAACAGCAACCCCAGTTCTTCATCGAAGATGAACAACGCGGCCTTTTCACCCCGGGCCACCGCCGCGGCGGCGAACACCATGGAGATCAGCGATTTGCCGGTCCCGGCCGGACCGAGAATCAAGGTGCTGGACCCGGTTTCGATACCGCCGCCCAGCAGCGCATCCATTTCCCGGATACCACTGCTCAATTGCTGGCGCAGGTATTGACCGCGATGTTCGGCGGCCACCAGACGCGGAAAAACATGCACGCCGTCGCCGGTGATGGTGAAGTCATGAAAGCCGCCCCGGTATTTCTGGCCGCGGTACTTCACCACGCGCACGCGTCTTCGCTCGGCACCGTAATTGGGTGTCAACTCTTCCAGGCGAATCACGCCGTGGGCGACGCTGTGCACGGTCTTGTCCAGTGACTCGGTGGTCAGGTCGTCGAGCAGCAGGACCGTGGCGTCGTAACGCACGAAATAATGTTTGATGGCCAGGATCTGCCGGCGATAGCGCAGCGAGCTTTGTGCCAGCAGACGAATTTCGGAAAGGCTGTCCAGGACTACACGAGTCGGTTTGACCCGTTCGACCACTTCGAAAATCTGGCGGGTGGCCTCGCCCAGTTCAAGGTCGGAGGAATACAGCAGCGTCTGCTGGTGTTCGGCATTGAGCAGGTTTTCCGGAGGTGTCAGCTCGAAGATGTGGACGTTGTCGTCCATCTCCCAACCATGGGACAAGGCGCCCTGGCGCAGCTCGCGTTCGGTCTCGGACAGCGTGATGTACAAGGAGCGCTCACCGGCTTTCGCGCCAGCCAACAGGAACTGCAGCGCTACCGTGGTCTTGCCGGTTCCCGGCTCGCCTTCCAGTAAAAACACATGACCGCGGGACAATCCTCCATCGAGGATATCGTCCAGGCCTTCGATACCGGTGGCAGCCTTGGTACGGTTCAATTCGTTGGTTAGAAACAAATTAGAGTCCTCTCGTGGCCAGGAGCAATGAGGCAGCCACTTTGAAGTGCCGCAACGGGCTGCCTTTTCACTTGACCTTTGGCCGGGACGAGCGTTCAACCTTTTTTAACGCAAAAAGATCGCAGCCTGCGGCAGCTCCTACGCCTACCCTGTAGGAGCTGCCGAAGGCTGCGATCTTTTGCTTCTAGAGCCCCTGCTGCAACGAAGGATCATCGGGATTCATCTGTTCGAGCTGGGCCGTGAGGATCTGCACGTTTTGCAGCTGCCCGCTTTCCTTCCAATAGTTGATCAGCAGCACCCGTGCCTTGCGATCGTTCGGATGGCGCTGAACGATTTCCTGCAACTGAATCTGCGCCGCTTCGAGTTCCTGCTCGCCGCGCAGTGTGGTGGCCAGGTCGTAGCGGTAATCCCGGTTGTCGGGCTCAAGCTCGACGGCCTTGGACAGGCCGAGCAGGGCGAATTCGCTTTGGTCGTGATGCAGCAGCCAGAGCCCCAGGGCATGTTGCAGATAGGCCGAGTTGGGCTGTGCCTGCAGTTGCCTGGCCAGTAGCTGCCGGGCGGCGTCGTTCTGGCCCTGTTTGTCCAGCACTTCGATTTGCAGCACCAGCGCCGGCAGGTTGTCCGGCGCCAGGCGCAGGGTGTTGTCCAACGCCTGTTGCGCTTCCTTGAGTTCGGCGTTGTGCAGGTGCAGCCGGGCCAGTTGGTATTGGTTTTCGGCGCTTTGCGGTTCGCTCTTGAGCACCAGCTCCCAGGCATCGATCGCTTGCTCCAGCGCTCCGAAATACAAGCCGAGTTCATCCGGGGACAACCCCAGCAGCGCATTGATTGCCGCCAGCCGCACGTTCTGTTCGCTGTCGTCGAGCAATGGCCCCAGCAAAAGACTGCGCTGGCCGTTCGGCACCAGGGCGCTGATGCTCCTGATCGCCGCGATACGCACTTCGGGCGATTCGTTCTGCAAGTCGGCATCCGCCAGTTTAAGGGCCACCGAGCTTGGATAATTGGGCAGCTCGGCATGCAACCAGACACGGCGCTTGGGAGACAGGTCCGGACGCTTCAACTGCTGATAGAGCACCCGCGCGGCACCGGGTTGACCGCCCCGGGCCGCTGCCAGCGCTTCGCTGTAACCGTGCTTGATGGCTTCGGGAACCACTGGGGTGGTATCGCGCAGGGCAAACCATGCAAGGCCGATGACGAGCAGGGCGAAGAGGCTGATAAACAGATAGCGGCGGGACTGGGGCATGCAGGAATCCGGAAGCTGGCGAACTTTTGCAAAGGCGCCAGCTTCGGTCAGGCCGGGCCTTGAGTCAAACCTTGACGACTTTCACTGACGATTCAAACCATGCCAAAGCCCTCCCACCGGCAATCAATGGGCCTGCAAGCGGCGTCGCCAGCAAAACCTCTCAAGGCACCGCGACAGTGACTACGCTTGCTGGAAGTGTGTCGACGGGTGTTCCCATGCAAGCGTTGTTGCAGTATTTCAAGGCCATGCTCAACCCCGGACCCGGGGTATTGCTGTTTGCCTTGCGAACCATCGCGGCGGGGTTATTGACCCTGTACCTGGCGTTTTTGTTCGATCTGGACCAGCCCAAGTGGTCGATCATGGCTGTGGTCATCATCAGCCAGCCACTGGGCGGCATGGTGCTGGCCCGCAGTTTTGGCCAGGTGATCGGCACCACGCTGGGCGCAGCCGTGGCGGTGTTGATCATGGCGATCTTTCCCCAGGCTCCGCTGCCGTTCATCACCACCCTGGCATTGTGGCTGGCGTTGTGCACCGCTGGTGGCACCTTGTTGCGCTATACCAGTTCCCAGGCGTTTGTCCTCAGCGGCTACACCGCCGTGGTGGTGGCCTTGCTGGCGGTGCCGGATCAGGACGGCATGTTTCTGCTGGCGGTGACCCGCGTCACCGAGACCTTGCTGGCGGTGGCCTGCGTGTGTCTGGTCAGCCTGCTGACCGCCAGGCCGGAAACCGTTGCCCGTGACTACTTCGCCAGGATCGACCAGATCATCCGGTTGCTGGCCACCCATGCCAGCGCCGTCCTGCGCACCGAAGAGAGCGAAGCCGATTTCCAGCAGCGACAAATGCAGCTGTTGGGCCAGATCAGCGGCCTGGAGGGCGTGCGCCGGCACATGTACTTCGATGCGCCACGGTTGCGCAGTGCCAACGGCCTGGTGCAGCTATTGGGCAACCAATTGGTGTTGTTGACCGCACGGCTGACAGCCCTGCGCCACCAGCGGCTGCTGTTGACCGAGCGCTGGGAGGGAGAGTTGCCCGAGGAAATTCAACGTTTGCGGGCCGAAGAACTGGCGTTTCTCGATGAGTTGGCGCGGGAGGGACGTTCGCTTTCCAGTGAAAAGCGCCATCACTTCTCGTCGTTGCAACAACGCTTCGATGAGCTGGCCTACAGAGCCGAACAATTGACCGAGCCGTTGCCCGCCACCTTGCGCTCGCTGGCCTGGTCGCTGCGCTGGGAGCAGGCTCGCCTGCTGCAGCAGCTGGAGCAGATTCTGGAATTGAGTGATGCCATCCAGAGCGGGCGACCGGCCAGCAGCGTGTTTCGCGGGCGGGAAAATCCGCTGCATCTGGATTTCACCCTGGCGACCATGAACGCCATCCGGGCTTTTTCCGCGCTGTTGATTTGCGGCCTGATCTGGATCGAAACCGGCTGGGACGGTGCGCGAGGCGGGATGGTGCTGGTGGGCATCCTTTGCTCGCTGATGTCGACCTTTCCAAGGCCGCTGCTGGCGGTGCAAAGCTACGCGAGGGGCTTCGGGCTGGCACTGGTGGCCTCGGCGCTCCTGCAGTTCATGTTCGTGCCGATGATCAGCAATTTCGAGATGCTTGCCTTGCTGTTGGCGCCCTTGCTCTATGCCGTTGCGGTGGGGCTGGCCAGTCCACCCACGACAGGCACCGGCATTGGCCTGGGGCTCACGACTTTTCTGTTGCTCGGTCCGTTGAACGTAGGGATCGGTCAAAACACCGCCATCCAGTGGTTCGAATTTGCCGGGGCCTATACCTGCGCGACCGTGCTGGCGTTGAGCGTCTATGCGCTGATCTTTCCGTTCAGGCCGGATTTGCGCATGAGGCGGCTCTATAAAGAGAACTGCGAGCAGGTGTACGCCTTGCTGAAAACCGCGCCGACCGATGAACAGCAGTTTGCTTTCGAGAGTCGCATGGTTGATCGCCTGACCATGATGCTGGGGCTGCTGCCGGCAACGCAGGAGCCACAATCCCATGAGCGCTTTCAAGTCAGCCTGGCCTGCATGGCGTTGGGGATTGCCATGAATCAGCTCAGGCAGCAGGGGCAGAACAACGCACTGTTGAGTGCGGATCTGCAAAGTCGCCTGTTTTCCACCGTCCGGGAAACGGGCAGGCTGGTCGCCGGACGTCCCGGGGTCGAAGTGGCACGGGTGCTCGATAATCTGCACGGCCTGGGCGACGAACTGGACGCCCTGCATACCGATGTCCATGATCGCTTGTGGTCGGTGTTCCGCATGCGCGTGGCGCTGTTGATCGTGGTGTCGTTCGTCGAGCGTTATCGCGGCTACTTTCAACCCTCCGGCATTGAAGGAGACCCTGTCCTTGCCCATTGATCTGGAAGTGGGAGGCGCCTATCTGCCCCCGATCGCCCAGGCGTTGCTGCTGGGTTTGCCGATTTTCCTGCTGCTGGACTGGGGGCTGCGACGCCTCGGTGTGCTGCAGTTCGTCTGGCATGAGGCTTTGTTCGAAGGCGCGTTGTACGTCTGTGTCTGCGCCACCTTGATACTGGTGATGGGAGCCTGATGCCTTGAAGAATATCCTTCCCCGACTCACGACGCTGGCGGTGGTACTGCTGGCCTTGATCCTGGGCTGGTTCGCCTGGGAGCATTACACCCGTGCCCCCTGGACCCGGGATGCCCGGGTGCGTGCCGATGTGGTGACCTTGTCCGCCGATGTCTCGGGGCGAATCGTCAGCCTGTCCGTGCAGGACAACCAACATGTGAACAAGGGCCAGGCGCTGCTGGAGATCGATCCGGCGCGTTACACGCTGGCGGTGGAGCATGCCAAGCGTGCCGTCGAGGTGTCGAAAGCCTCGCTCGGGCAGGCCCAGGCGTCCATTACCGCCAGCGAGGCCTTGCTCAAGCAGCGTCAGAGCGAGGAGCAGCGGCGGCGCACGCTCAAGGACCGTTCGGCAATTTCCGGCGAGGAGTGGGAAAAAGCCAACACCGATGTGTCGGTGGCCCAGGCGGATCTGCTGCGAAATCAGGCCAACCTGGTGCTGGCTCAGGCCAACGTGCAACTCGCCATTGCGGCCCTGACTCAATCGGAACTCGACTTGCAGCGCACCCACGTCGTCTCGCCGGTGACCGGCTTTGTCACCAATCTGCTGACCCGGGAGGGCGACTACGCCTCGGCCGGGGGGCCACTGCTGGCGCTGGTGGACAGCGATTCGTTCTATGTCAGCGGCTACTTTGAAGAAACCAAGTTGCCACGGATCGGCGAGGGCGACCGGGTCAGGATCGAATTGATGAGTGGCGAAACCTTCGGCGGCAAAGTGCAGAGCATTGCCTTTGCCATTGCCGACCGGGAAAACCTGCCGGGCGGTCGCCTGCTGGCCAACATCAACCCCAGTTACACCTGGATCAAACTGGCGCAGCGGGTGCCGGTGCGGATCGAGATCGATGCCGACTATGCCGGTAAAGACAAACTCAGGGCGGGGACCACAGCCACCGTGACCGTCCAGGAAAACCAAAAATCCAAAGACCGGTAATAACCGCCCCCTGTAGGCGCGAGCTTGCTCGCGATGGTCGTTAACGATTACGCGTGTGAACTGGATAAACGCGGCGCACTTGAGTCCATCGCCAGCAGGCTGGCTCCTACAAGGGATATGCATTGCTTTGGAAAGGAAAAAAAAGGTTCCGTGAAGAACCTTTTTTTGGGCTTTCACTGGTTTTGACTCGGACGCGGTCCCCTGTGGGAGCTGGCTTGCCAGCGATGGTCGTCAACGATTACGCGTGTGAACTGGATAAACGCGACGCACTTGAGTCCATCGCCAGCAGGCTGGCTCCTACAGTTCCCCGGAAATGCGTGAAGAACCAAAAAAAGCCCCGCGACCGAATGAGACGCAGGGCAAAGGAATTGGTTGGTTGCGGCCAACCAAAGGAGCGCTTCAAACCATCGGGTTAATTGCTGGCGACCGTCTCGGGTTGCCAGCCGCCCCCGAGGGCCTTGTAGATCGCGACAATGCCGCGATACAGATCGACTTCAGCCTGGGCCTGGGTGTCTTCGGCCGCCAGGCGTTCACGCTGAGCGTCGAGCAGCACGAGGAAATCGGCGGTGCCTTCGCGGTAGCGAATCTCGGCGAGATCGGCAGCCGAACGGCTGGACTCGCTCTGGCGAATCAACGAGATCAGGCGCTGTTGGCGCTTGCCGTAGTCGCTGAACGCGTTTTCCGATTCTTCCAGCGCCAGCAACACTTGCTGCTCGTACGTCGCCAGGGCGCCTTCGGCATCAGCGTCGGCGGCGCGCAAACGGGCGCGCACGCTGCCCAGGTCAAACGCTGCCCAGGTGATGCTCGGGCCGAGCGCCCAGGCGTTGGCCGCCGAGGAACCGATTTGCGAACCACGCCCGGCGGTGAAGCCAAGGAAGCCGCTGAGGCTGACTTGCGGGAACAGGTCGGCCTTGGCCACGCCGATCCGCGCCGTGGCCGACGCCAGTTTGCGCTCGGCACTGCGAATGTCCGGCCGGCGTTGCAGCAGCTCACCCGGATTACCGATCGGCAAGGCCTTGGCAATCGCCGGCAAGTCTTTCGGGCTCAGATCCACGGTCAGCTTGTCCGGACGCTCGCCCAGCAGCGTGGCGATACGGTTCTTCTCCCGAACCTGTTCGGCCTGCAATTGCGGCACGCTGGCTTCGACCGACGCCAGGCGGGCATCGGCACGTTCCACATCGAGCTGATCGCCGACGCCGGCATCACGCAGGTTGATGGTGATCTTGCGCGACTCCTGCTGGTTCTCCAGGTTGGCCAGGGCAATCTTTTCCCGCAGTTGCGCACCGCGCAGTTGACCGTAGGCATCCACCAGTTCGGCAATCATGCTCACCTGCAGCTGATACAGATCGGCTTCAAGCGATTGTTGCTCGGCATTCGCCGATTCCAGGTTGCGCTGGATACGCCCAAACAGGTCGATCTCCCAGGCCATGTCCAGGCCCAGGTCGTAGCGTTCGCTGTTGACCCGATCGGTGGTCTGGCCAGGAATCTGGCCTTTGCCCAAGTCACTGCTGACACGGCTGGTGACGACCGGCAAGTTGTCGTTACTGATGTCATCGCGGATGGCCCGTGCGGCTTTCCAGCGGGCAAACGCGACGCGCAAATCACGGTTGCCCTTGAGCGATTGCGTCACCAACTGGTTGAGGGTCGGGTCTTCGAACTGCTGCCACCAGATGCCTTCGAAACGCGAACGGTCAAAGTTCTTCTGGCCGGCGGCGCCATCGGTGGCGGCCGTGATGTTGGCCGCCTCGGTGTTGGGCGTCTGGTAATCCGGACCCACGGCACAGGCACTCAAGGCCAGGACCAGCAGGCTCGGCAGGAAGGCTTTCAAACTCATCAGTGCGACTCCAGCTTCAGGGCGACCTTGGCGGCTTTGCGCGCCTGGCCACGCTCGACAAAGTTACGAATCAATACGTAGAACACTGGCGTCAGCAACAGACCGAAGAAGGTCACCCCGAGCATCCCGGAGAACACCGCCACACCCATGGCGTGACGCATTTCGGCACCGGCACCGCTGGAGAACACCAGCGGCACAACACCCATGATGAACGCGAAGGAGGTCATCAGGATCGGCCGCAGACGCAGACGGCAAGCTTCCAGTACCGCGGCCAGCGGGTTAAGGCCCTCCAGCTGTTTGTCCTTGGCGAACTCGACGATCAGGATCGCGTTCTTGCACGCCAGGCCCACCAGTACGATCAGGCCGATCTGGGTGAAGATGTTGTTGTCACCGCCGGAAGCGATCACACCGGTGATGGCCGACAGCAGGGTCATCGGTACGATCAGGATCACTGCCAGTGGCAGGCTCCAGCTTTCGTACTGGGCCGCCAGTACCAGGAACGCCAGCAGTACGCAGAGCGGGAACACGAACAGCGCGGTGTTGCCGGACAGGATCTGCTGGTAGGTCAGGTCGGTCCATTCGTAGGTCATGCCGTTCGGAAGTTCTTCCTTGAGCAGTTTCTCGATGGCTTTTTCGGCCTGGCCGGAGCTGTAGCCGGGGGCTGCCGCACCGTTGATTTCAGCGGTGATGAAGCCGTTGTAGTGCATCACGCGGTCAGGGCCCGAGGTGTCGCTGACCTTGATGAAGGTCGCCAGCGGGATCATCTCGCCTTTGTTGTTACGCACTTTCAATTGGCCGATCTGGTCGGATTCGAGGCGGAACTGCTGTTCGGCCTGAACGTTGACCTGATAGGTGCGCCCGAAGCGGTTGAAGTCGTTGGCATACAGCGAACCCAGGTAGATCTGCAGGGTGTCGAAGATGTCGCTGACGGCTACGCCGTGGGTCTTGGCCTTTTCCCGGTCGATGGCGGCATCGACCTGCGGTACGTTGACCGTATAGCTGGTGAACAGGCCGGCCAGTTCCGGCACGTTGTGGCTCTTGGCAATGATATTCATGGTTTCCTTGTACAGCTCGTCGTAACCCAGGTTGCCCCGGTCTTCGATCTGCAGGCGGAAACCACCAATGGTACCCAGGCCTTGCACCGGCGGCGGCGGGAAGATCGCCATATAAGCTTCCTGGATGTTCGCGTACTGGCCGTTCAAGGCACCGGCAATCGCACCGGCGGACATGCTCGGGTCTTTACGCTCGTCGAACGGTTTGAGCGTCACGAACACGATGCCTGCGTTCGGGCTGTTGGTGAAACCGTTGATCGACAGGCCAGGGAAGGCCACCGCGCTCTCCACGCCAGGCTGTTTCAGCGCCAGGTCGGACATGCGCTTGATCACGTCTTCGGTGCGGTCCAGGCTCGAGGCATCCGGCAATTGCGCGAAGGCCACCAGGTATTGCTTGTCCTGGCCGGGTACGAAACCAGTCGGGGTGCTGGAGAAACCGAAGAAGGTCAGGACCATCAGGCCGGCGTACAGCAGCAGGGCGATGCCGCTTGAGCGGATCACACGGGCAACGGTGCCGACATAACCATGGCTGGCCTTTTCAAAGAAACGGTTGAACGGACGGAACAACCAGCCGCCAAACATCTTGTCCAGCACCCTGGAGAAACGGTCTTTCGGTGCGTCATGGCCCTTGAGCAACACAGCAGCCAGCGCCGGCGACAGGGTCAGGGAGTTGAAGGCCGAGATCACCGTGGAAATCGCAATGGTCAGGGCGAACTGCTTGTAGAACTGCCCGGTCAAGCCGGAGATGAACGCCGCCGGAACGAACACCGCACACAGCACCAGCGCCGTGGCAATGATCGGGCCGGTCACTTCACGCATTGCGCGTTTGGTGGCTTCCACCGGGGTCAATCCGAGCTCGATGTTCCGCTCGACGTTCTCCACCACCACGATGGCGTCGTCCACCACGATACCGATGGCCAGTACCAGGCCGAACAGCGACAGGGCGTTGAGCGAGAAGCCGAACAGGTGCATCACGGCAAAGGTACCGATCAACGAAACCGGCACAGCCACCAACGGAATGATCGAAGCGCGCCAGGTCTGCAGGAACAGGATCACCACCAGTACCACGAGGATCAGTGCTTCGAAAAGGGTGTGAACCACCGCCTCGATGGAGCCGCGCACGAAGATCGTCGGGTCATAGACGATGCTGAAGTCCATGCCTTCGGGGAAGCTCTTCTTCAGTTCGGCCATTTTCGCCCGGACTTCGTTGGAGATCTCGATGGCATTGGAGCCAGGGCGCTGGAAGATCGGGATCGCCACCGCCGGCTGATTGTTCAGCAGCGAACGCAGGGCGTACTGGCTGGAACCCAGCTCGACGCGAGCGATGTCCTTGAGGCGAGTGATTTCACCGTTGTCGCCAGAGCGAATGATGATGTTCTCGAACTCTTCCTCACTGACCAGACGGCCCTGCGTGTTGACCGACAGCTGGAAGCTTTGGGCATTCGGGGCAGGGGGTGCACCCAAGGCACCGGCGGCCACCTGGCGGTTCTGTTCACGAATCGCGGTGACCACATCGGTGGCGGTCAGGTTGCGCGAAGCGGTCTTGTTCGGGTCGAGCCAGACACGCAGCGAGTAGTCGCCCATGCCGAACAGTTGCACGTCACCGACACCGCCCAGCCGTGCCAGCTCATCCTTGATGTTGAGGATCGCGTAGTTGGACAGGTAGAGCATGTCGTAGCGTTTGTCCGGCGAGGTCAAGTGCACAACCATGGTGAGGTCGGGCGATGCCTTGTCCACGGTGATACCGATACGCGTCACTTCCTCGGGAAGTTTCGGCTCGGTCCGGGTCACGCGGTTCTGCACCTGCACCTGCGCGTTGTCCAGGTCGGTACCCAGGGCAAAGGTGATGGTCAGGGTGATCTTGCCGTCGGCGGTCGACTGCGAGGACATGTACAGCATGTTCTCGACGCCGGTGATGGCCTGCTCCAGGGGAGCGGCCACGGTTTCACCGATGACTTTCGGGTTGGCACCCGGGAAGTTGGCGCGCACCACCACGGTCGGCGGCACGACTTCCGGGTATTCGCTGATCGGCAACTGGAACAGCGAGATCGCACCGGCGATCAGGATCAGCAGCGACAGCACCGCTGCAAAGATCGGCCGCGAAATGAAGAATTGGGAAAAATTCATCGTAAAAATCCCTTAACCGCGTGGGGTCGTGGCAGCCAGTTTCACAGCCGTGCCCGGCGCGACCTTGGCAGGCGCGACTTGGGGCAGGTTGCTGGCTTCCAGCGCTTGGCGTTGTTGTGCGAGTGCCGCGAGGGTTTGTTCGCTGGCCATCGGAATCACTTCAGGGGTGACCGGTGAGCCGGGACGTACCCGTTGCAGGCCCTTGACGATGATGGTGTCGTCCTTGTTCAGGCCACTGCGCACGATGCGCAAACCTTCGATCTTCGGCCCCAGTTCCACCGCGCGGTAGGCGGTCTTGTTGTCGCCGTCCATCACGATCACGAACTTCTTGCCCAGGTCGGTACCGACCGCTTCATCGTTGATCAGCATGGCGCTGTAGGTGCCGCTGCCCACCAGTTTCAGGCGTGCATACAGGCCCGGGGTGTAGCTGCCATCGCTGTTGTCGAACACGGCGCGGCCACGGATGGTGCCGGTCTTCGGGTTGACCTGGTTATCGACGAAATTCATCACGCCCTGGTGCGGGTTGCCGTCCTCGTTGGACAGGCCCATGTAAACCGGGGTGGTAGCGCCGCGTTTGCCCTGGCGAGCGAGCTCGGTGTACTTGAGGAACACACGCTCGTCCGCGTCGAAGTAGGCGTAGACCTTGTCGGTGGAGACCACGCTGGTCAGCGGCGTGGTGTCGGCGGTCACCAGGTTGCCGGCGGTGATTTCCGCACGGCTGACACGGCCGCTGATCGGTGCGGTGACGCGGGTGAAACTCAGGTTGAGCTTGGCCAGGTCGAGCTGTGCCTGAAGCGCACCGACGGCGGCGCGGGCTTCCTGGGCGGCACTGGTGCGCGAGTCGGCCAGCTCGGCGGAAATGGCGTTGCTGGTGCGCAGGCGCTCACCGCGCTGGGCTTCGTTTTCACTGCGAGTGGCATTGGCGCGCGATTGTGCAACCAGGGCTTCGAGGCGGCGGACCTCAGCCTGGAACGGACGCGGGTCGATCTGGAACAGCAGGTCGCCTTTCTTGACCAGAGCGCCTTCAGTGAATGCCACTTCATCGATCTGGCCGGAGACCCGAGGACGGATTTCAACGGTTTCCGGCGCTTCCAGGCGCCCGGTGAATTCGTCCCACTCGTTGACCGGTTGTTCCAGCACCTTGGCCACGCTGACCTTGGCTGCCGGCATCGTGGCGGCGGTTTCCGGGGCCTTGCCGCAAGCGCTGATCACCACTACGGCCAACAAAGCCAAAGGGAAGCGCAAATGTTTGAATGACTGTTCCATGGATGCATCCGCCAATGTGTTGAGATTGGCGAATGATGCGCGGCGGGTTTGTATCTCACGAATCGAATGGGGCGAAGGTAACTATCATTCGGAATGATATGAGGCCCGAGCCAGCCCTCTAGATTGCGCCTTTGATTAATCGGCGATCAATTGGATTGATGACAATTCTGTGTTGCCTCGTCTGCAAAGATCAGGCTTGGGACCGAGTCGCCCCCTTCGCGAGCAAGCCCGCTCCCACAGGGGGATCATGTACACCACAGAACCAATGTGGGAGCGGGCTTGCTCGCGAAGAGGCCAGCAGCCTTCTGCACAATCAGGATCATGGACCCGTCATCAGCCATTGGTTCAACGGGGGCCAGCGGCCTGCACTGTGCCAATTTCGTCACCGCCAATGCCCAAACCCATCAAGCCATGACGCCTCGGATAGACCACTCTGACCGGTCTGTCCAAGGAGATGACCATGATCCGACTGAGCCTGATCGAAGCCCGTGAGTTGGCTGAATCGATCTTGTTGCACAACGGTTTTAATCTGGCCCATGCACAAGCGGTGGCGGCGACGGTGGTGGTTGGCGAACGTGATGGCTGTGCCTCCCACGGTTTGTACCGGATTCTGGGGTGTGTGAATTCCCTGCGGGCCGGCAAGGTGTCGGCCGATGCCCAGCCACAGGTGATCGACCAGGCGCCGGCGATTGTGCGGGTGGATGCTGGCGGTGGGTTTTCGCAGTTGGCGTTTCAGGCGGGGCTCCCGTTGCTGGCGCAGAAAACCCGGGCCAACGGCATTGCGGCGTTGGCAATCAACCGCTGTGTACATTTCTCGGCGCTGTGGGTGGAGATCGAGCAGCTGACGGCCACCGGTCTGGTGGCGCTGGCGTGTAATCCGAGCCACGCCTGGGTGGCGCCGGCTGGAGGACGACTGCCGGTGTTCGGCACCAATCCCATTGCCTTCGGTTGGCCGCGTGCGGGGCAAGATCCGTTTGTGTTCGACTTCGCCACCAGCGCGATTGCCCGCGGTGATATCGAACTGCACCGGCGTGCCGGCAAGGCGATACCCGAAGGTTGGGGCGTGGACGCCCAAGGCCAGCCGAGCACCGACGCCAACGTGGTGCTTGACAGCGGCGCGATGCTGACGTTCGGCGGGCACAAGGGTTCGGCGCTGGCGGCCATGGTGGAGTTGATTGCCGGGCCGCTGATCGGTGACCTGACCAGTGCCGAGTCGTTGGCTTACGACGGGGGCAGCAAGTCGTCGCCGTACCATGGCGAGTTGATCATCGCCCTTGACCCTCGGCGCTTTCTGGGGGACGCCACTGAAGAGCATTTGGCCCGGGCCGAAACGTTGTTCCAAGGCATTGAAGGGCAGGGCGCACGCTTGCCGTCGCAACGACGATACGCGGCGAGGGCACGCAGCCTGGTGGAAGGCGTGCAAATTCCCGAGGCGCTGTACAACGACCTGAAAGCACTGCTGGCTTGAATGGAATGGGCGCGCCCACTCCTGTGGGAGCGAGCTTGCTCGCGATGAGGGCATCAGATTCAACATTTTCGTCGACTGACACACCGCTATCGCGAGCAAGTTCGCTCCCACAGGAGGTCGTGTTGTTAAACCGGCTCGCGTTGGCTACTGCCATCCACCAGCCGTGCAATCCCCAGTGGGTTGGCGTTTTTCAAGGCGTCGGGTAGCAAGGCGTCCGGGCAGTTCTGGTAGCACACCGGACGCAGGAATCGCTCGATGGCCAGGCTGCCAACCGATGTGCCACGGGCGTCGGAGGTTGCAGGGTAAGGCCCGCCATGGACCATGGCATCGCAGACTTCGACCCCGGTGGGGTAACCGTTGAACAGTACCCGGCCGACTTTTTGTTCCAGCAGTATCAGCAGATCCGCATGGGTCTGAAGATCCGCTGCTTCGCCAATCAATGTCGCGGTCAGTTGCCCGTGCAAGCCGTTCAACGCCTGCCGCAGCTCAACCTTGTCCGCCACTTCAACGACAATGGTGGTCGGCCCGAACACTTCTTCCTGTAGCAGCGGATCCCCATTGAGCAGCAGGCTGACGTCGGCCTTGAACAGTTGCGGCCGCGCCTGATTGCCCTGCTGGTCGTGGCCCGCCAGGTGCGTCACGCCCGGATGCTCGAGCAAGGCCTGCACCCCTTTTTCATAGCTGCCGAGGGTGCCAGCATTGAGCATGGTTTGCGCCGGTTGTTCGGCCATCAGGTTGCTTAGTTGCGCAGTGAACGCCGTCCATTCAGGCGTGCGAATACCAATGACCAACCCCGGATTGGTGCAGAACTGCCCGCAACCCTGGACCACCGATGCCACCAGTTCACCAGCGATTTTCTCGCCCCGCGCGCGCAAGGCATCGGGCAATACCAACACTGGATTGACGCTGCTCATCTCGGCGAACACCGGGATGGGTTGTTGCCGTGCAGCGGCCATGTCGCAAAGGGCACGGCCACCTTTGAGCGAGCCGGTGAAACCGACGGCCTGAATCGCCGGGTGCTTGACCAGCGCTTCACCGACACCAGCGCCGTAGATCATGTTGAACACACCCTTGGGCATGTCGGTCTGCTCGGCGGCGCGCAGGATCGCATTGGCCACGCATTCGGCAGTTGCCATGTGCCCGCTGTGGGCCTTGAACACCACCGGGCAACCGGCGGCCAGTGCCGCTGCGGTATCGCCACCAGCAGTCGAAAAGGCCAACGGAAAATTGCTGGCGCCGAACACTGCCACCGGGCCGACGCCGATCCGGTACTGGCGCAGGTCAACCCGTGGCAGCGGCTGACGCTCCGGCAGGGCACGGTCGATGCGCGCGCTGTAGAAATCGCCCCGACGCAGGACCTGGGCGAATAGACGCATCTGGCCGCTGGTGCGGCCGCGCTCGCCCTGAATCCGGGCGCTGGGCAGGGCGGTCTCGCGGGTCACCAGGGCAATGAACTCGTCATCCAGGGCATCCAGTTGCGCGGCGATGGCTTCAAGGAATTGCGCCCGGCGCGTCGCCGGCAAATTACGAAAGTCTGGATAGGCGGCCGCAGCGGCCTGGGCGGCCGCGTCGACTTCTTGCGCGGTGGCTTGCACGAAAGAGTAGGGCAGTGCTTCGCCGGTGCTGGCGTCATGGCTTTTCAGGATGATGCCGCCGGCGGCGCTGCGCGCTCCGCCGATATAGTTGTGGCCAAGGATCTCAGACATCAAAAAAGCTCCTGTCGAAAAACGGGGTAGCAACACAAAACCTTTGTGGGAGCGGGCTTGCTCGCGAAAAACGCAAGGACAACGCTTCCATTCAGACAACACGCGTTATCGTTGACGTCCATCGCGAGCAAGCTCGCTCCCACAGGGATTTACTCAGGCCAGAGAATCGGCCCGGCGTGGGCTAGTCGAGGCTGGGTCCAGTGCAGCAACCCGCGCCGCCGACTCGGCATCCACCTGGCGCAATGACTTGCCACGGGTCTCGCGGGTCAGGCCGACAGCCACCACGGAAATCAGCGCGGCGCCCACCAGATACCAGGCGATCGGAGTCGAGCTTTGGTACTTGTTGAGCAAGGTGATGGCGATCAGCGGTGCCAGGGAACCGGCGAAGATCGGCGCCACCTGGTAGCACAGGGACAGAGCGGTGTAGCGTACGTGGGTCGGGAACAGTTCAGCCATCAGCGCCGAGTAAGGCGCATAAGTCATCGACTCGATGGCCAGGCCCAGGGTGATGGCGGCCATGATCAGCCAGTTGTTGCCGGTGTCCATCATCGGGAAACCGATGAAACCCCAGAATGCTGTGAGCACCGCGCCGGTCAGGTACACCGGCTTGCGCCCGATGATGTCCGACAGATAGCCCATCAGGGGAATCAGGAAAAAGTGCACCAGGTGCGCGCCGAACATCAGCAGCAGAATTTGCGAAGTGTCCTTGTGCACCACCAGTTTCAGATAGGTAATCGAGAACGTCACTACGGTGTAGTAGAGGATGTTCTCGGCAAAGCGAGCGCCGATTCCCACCAGCACTGAACGCCAGTGATGGCGCAGCACTTCCACCACACCGAGCTGTTGCTGTTTGGTCTGGGCCTGACGGGCCTGGGCTTCCTTGAAGATCGGCGCGTCATCGACGCTGGTGCGAATCCAGTAACCGATCAACACGACTACCGCCGAGAACCAGAACGCCACGCGCCAGCCCCAGGCAAGGAACTGTTGCTCTGACAGGTTCGACGACAACAGCAGCAGGGCGAGCGTGGCCACCAGGTTGCCAGCCGGCACCCCGGCTTGCGGCCAACTGGCCCAGAAGCCCCGACGATTGTCCGGGCAGTGCTCGGACACCAGCAGAATCGCGCCGCCCCATTCGCCACCGAAAGCGAAGCCCTGGATCAACCGCAACAGCACCAGTAGCACCGGTGCTGCGTAACCGATCTGGTCGAAGCCAGGCAGGCAACCCATCAGGAAGGTGGTGATGCCGACCACTACCAGGCTCAGTTGCAGCAGGCGTTTGCGGCCGAGTTTGTCACCGTAGTGACCGAATACCAAACCGCCTAACGGCCGGGCGAGAAAGCCGACCGCGTACAAGGCGAAGGCGGCAATGATGCCGTCGATGGGGCTGTCGGTCTGGCGGAAGAACAGCTTGCCAAAAACCAATGCCGAGGCGGTGCCGTAGAGAAAGAATTCATACCATTCGGCGACGGTGCCAGCCATGGCGGCGGCCACCACGCGTTTGAGTCCCGAGGGTGTGGTTGCGCTTTGCGTGTGTTGAGGATTCGGCATGCTGACGTACCTTGTTGAGACGCAAAAAACGGGCAGCCGGGCGGGGCCAGTACAGACCCGCCCGGCAATCGCTCAGAGACCGACGTCCGGCAGTTCCGGGCGGTTGGCCAGCGCCTTGGCCATGATCTGCTCGACGAATACGCGGTCGGCTTCCGGCAGGGCCAGGCGTGGCGGACGGGTCAAGGCGCTGCCGCGACCGGCAATGGCTTCACACAGTTTGATGCACTGCACCAGGTCGGCACGGGCATCGAGGTGCAGGATCGGCATCAGCCATTCGTAGATCGGCATGGCTTCGGCGAAACGACCGGCCTTGGCCAGGCGGAAGATGGTTTCGCCTTCTTTCGGGAACACGTTGGACATGCCCGAGACCCAACCTTCGGCACCCACGGCGATGCTTTCCAGCACCACGTCGTCGAGGCCGGCGAACAACACGAAACGGTCACCGACTTCGTTGCGCACGTCGATGAAGCGGCGGGTGTCGCCGGAAGAATCCTTGAAGCACACCACGTTGTCGCAGTCGGCCAGGGAAATCAGGATGTCCGGGGTGACGTCGTTCTTATAGATAGGCGGGTTGTTGTAGACCATCAGCGGCACGTCGGCGTTTTTCGCCACGTAGCGGTAATGCTCGGCGGTTTCGAACGGCTTGGAACCGTAGACCAGCGCCGGCATCAGCATCACGCCATCGACGCCGACCCGGCGTACGGCATTGGCGACCTTGGCCGCTTGTAGGCTGGTGAACTCGGCCACGCCGCAAATCACCGGTACGCGACCGCGGGCGGCATCGACAGCGACTTCAGTCACGGCGATTTTTTCTTCGGCGGTCAGCGAGGTGTTTTCACCCACCGAGCCGCAGACCACCAGGCCTGACACGCCGTCGCGGATCACGTTGGAAATCACCTGATGGGTTTTTTCCAGGTTGATGGAGAAGTCATCGTTGAATTGAGTGGTCACCGCTGGGAAGACGCCACTCCAGTTAATGCGCTTGCTCATTGTTGCCTCCGGTTCGTTAATTGTATTTCGTATACGATATTTAAAATGACGATGCTCGGCTAGTGCTTTTTTTGGTTTTCAGGGGTTTTTACTGGCCGTTGGTCTGGGGGGCAGGGATTGCGTGATCAGGCGCCGGGCCAGGTGTCGGACAGGCGATAGCCTTGTGGCCACGGATCGCTTGGGTCGAGCAGCAATTGATGGGTGCCGGTGATCCACGCCCGGCCGGAAATGCACGGGTAAATCGCGGCGCGGCCGGCGACTTCGGTCAGCGAATCAATGCGGCAGTGGAACTCGGAGCCGATAATCGAACGGCCGACAAAGCGCTCGCCAACCTGCATCAAGCCTTTGGCCTGCAACACCGCCATGCGCGCCGAGCAACCCGTGCCGGTGGGGGAGCGGTCGATCTTGCCCGGTTGAATCACCACCGCATTGGCGCCGGTGGCGATGCCGTTCTCATGGACGATGGGCGCGGCGATCTGGCAGAAGGAAATGTGCGACCACTCGGGATTCAGCGGATGCACGAAGCCCAGTTGTTCGTTGGCCGCTCGAGTGATTTTCAGCCCGGTCGCGACCAGATCGGCTGCTTCATCCGGGCGGATGGAGAAACCCAGGCCTTTGGCATCGGCAATCACAAAACTGTCGCCACCATAAGCGGTGTCAACCTTCAGCGAGCCGATGCCTTCGACTTCAATCCACGCATCCAGCCGATCAGCGAAGGACGGCACGTTTTTAACTTCCACCCGTTGCACCTTGCCATCGCGGCAGTCGGCCACGGCTTCGATCAGGCCGCCGGGCGCTTCCAGCACCAGGCGGGTTTGCGGCTCGGTCATGGGCAGGATGCCGCTGTCGAGCAATACGGTGGCGACGCACAATGAGTTGGAGCCGGACATCGGCGGGGTGTCCGCCGGTTCCATGATGATCCAGGCCATCTGCGCCCGTGGGTCCTTGGCCGGGACCAGCAGGTTGACGTGGCGGAACACGCCGCCGCGGGGTTCGTTGAGGACGAAGTTGCGCAGGGTTTCGTCCCGGGCGATCCAGCGCGACTGTTCCCACACGGTGGCGCCGGGCGGCGGGGCGACACCGCCGACGATCACGTCGCCGACTTCGCCTTCGGCGTGGCAGCTGACTACATGAATGACTTTTGATGAACGCATGACTTGATCCTTGTTTTATCTGTTAGGGCCCCTTCGCGAGCAAGCCCGCTCCCACACTGATTTTGTGTACACCATCAAACCCTGTGGGAGCGAGCTTGCTCGCGATGAGGCCAGTCGCTATTTCACCGATTTCAGAAACGCCGCAGTCTCCGCATGCACCGGATTGCCAATCACCTGGTCCGGCGAACCAATCTCATGCACCAGACCATTGCGGAAGAACGCCACACGGTCGGACACGTCCCGGGCAAAGCGGATTTCGTGGGTCACCAACACCATGGTCATGCCGTCTTCGGCGAGCATGCGCATGGTGTCCAGCACTTCACCGACCAACTGGGGGTCGAGGGCCGAGGTGGCTTCGTCAAACAGCATGTAGTCCGGTGACATCGCCAGGGCGCGGGCGATGGCCATGCGTTGTTGCTGTCCACCGGACAGCTTGCCGGGGAAAGTCTTGAGCTTGTCGCCCAGGCCGACGTGGGTCAGTTGCTTCACCGCTAGCTCTTCAGCCTCAGCCTTGCTTTTGCCCAGCACTTTGCGCGGAGCGAGCATGACGTTTTCCAGCACCGTCAGGTGCGGGAAGGCATTCCATTGCTGGAACACAATGCCGATTTTCTGCCGCAGGCGATTGAGGTCGGTGGCGCTGTGATGGACCTCGACGCCATCAACGCGGATGTTGCCTTTCTGGATCGGTTCCAGGCCGTTGATGCACATCAGCAAGGTCGATTTGCCGGAGCCGGAGCCGCCGATGATCGACACCACTTCGCCCTTGTTGACCGTCAGGTTGACGCCCTTGACCACTTCGAGGTTGCCGAAGGATTTATGTACGTTGTCGATCTCAATCATTTTCTTGCCACCTTCTTTCCAGACGAGCGCCCAGGCGTGCGACCACCAGGCTCATGACGTAGTAGATAAGGCCCGCGATGCACAGCACCAGCAACGGTTCCTGGATGCGGGTGACGATGGTTTGCGAGGCGCGCAGCAGTTCGACGATGCCGATCCACATCACCAGCGCGGTGTCTTTCATTACACCGAGCACCAGGTTCAGCCAGCCGGGGAACGCTACCCGGGTGGCCATCGGCAGGACGATCCAGCGCAAGTCCTGCAAGAAGCTCAGCCCCAGCGAACGGCTGGCCCGGCGCACGGTGAACGGCACCGCCAGCACGCCGGCCCGCACGATCTCGGTGAAGTACGCCGCAGCGTAAACCCCCAACACAATGCAGCCGACGCTAAAGGCGCTGATGTTCAAACCGATGATGCTTTTGAGTGAGTTGAACAGTACGAACTGGATCAGCAACGGCACGCTGCGAAACACGTCCAGCACCCAGGCCAGCGGCTGGCTGGCCCGTGGCAACAAGGCCCGCAGCAGGCCGAAGAACAACCCGGCCAAGGAGCCGAGAATGATCGACCAGAACGTCAGTTGTATCGTGACCCATGCACCGTTGAGCAGGAACATCAGGTCATTCGAGGAAAAATCGGTGGAAAACATGGACAGCTCCTCAGTAACGGAACAACCGCCAGGCCATCAGCCGGGCTGCCGCGACGATCGCCTTGGCAATCAAGTAATACAGCACCGCTGCGATGGCGAAATACTCGAAGGTGCGGAAGGTTTTGACGTTGTATTCCTGGGTCACACCGGTCAGGTCATTGTTCAGTCCGACGATCACCCCCAGCGACGTCATCAACACCGCCCAGACCATCTGATTGGTCAGCGGGTAGAACACGATCCGCAGCAGTTGCGGGACGATGATCATGCGGTAGGCCTGGAAGGCACTCATGCCGAGGGAACGCGCCGCACGCACCTGCGTGTCAGGCACGGCCTTGAGGCCGCCGCGAAAGTTCTCCGCCAGATACCCGGCATTGTTGAAGGTGATCCCGGCCAGCAGGGCGAACCAGGAACTGACGTGCAGGTTCAGCGAACCGAGGCCGAAGTAGAGGATGTAGATCTGGAACAGCGACGGGGTGTTGCGGGCAATCGACACCCAGCCGTTGCCGAAACCGCGCAGCAGAGGATGCTTGGCCTCGCGCATCACCGTCAGGGCCAGGGCGATCAGCACGCCGAAGATCATCGACAGCGCGGCGGTTTCGAAGGTGACGATGGCACCGGCAAGCATGTCCGGCAGGGCGCGCAGGGCGGAGCGCCATTGGAAGCTGTAGTCAAACATGCGCAGGGCTCTCCAGTAGGGCAGCAGGTTGTAGCCAGGCCGGCAAACGTCCGCTGGCCGTTGCGGTGCAGGCCGCGTCGACGCATTCGGCAAGGCTGGCGAAGTGCACCTTGCGGCCGACCAGGCCCGGTGCGTAGTGGGCGTATTTGCCCGAGTTGGTCATCAGGGTTTTAGCCGTCAGGGGGATTACGGGTTCGCCGAGCATGCACCAGCAGGTGTCGGTGACCAGGGTCGCGCCAAACGCTTCGATCACGGCGATGTGCCCGGCCTCGCGGGCTTGCTCCAACACGGCACGGCCGCAGGTGATGGCAAGCACCACATCCGGGTGTCTTTGTCGTCCCCGGCACAGTCGCGCCAGGTGAGCGAACTCGCTGAGGGAAAAGTGCGGGTTACCCAGCGACACCACATCCACCCGGTTGTCGCGAGCACTGTTGAGTTCGCGCCAACTGCGCAGCAGGTCCTTCAGGCGGATTTTTTCCACGGCAATGGAAATGTCCGCATCCAGCACCTGCGCCGGGTCAATGGCCTCCGGCGTGACCCCGGCGATGTGGAACAGTGGCGCCGCAGAGGTGGTGGCGAAGGCCGCGCCAAAGGCTTTGAGGTCGTCCAGGCTCGGCTTGCGTTTTTCCAGCCCCAGCACCAGCGGCACGCGACTGCCGGCCAGGGCACCAATGTAGTAACCCAGCAGCGGGTAGAAGGCATCGTCCAGTTCACCGAGGGCCGGCAACTCGATCTGCAACCGAGCCTTGCGTGGCGCGTCCAGGTGGCAGCCGATCAGCGGGGCACGACCGGTGAGGGCGATGCAGATGTCCAGGTAATCCGGGTATTTCAGGGTGCGTGCACCGAGCACGCTGTTGGCGTAGACCACTGCGTTGGATTCCGCCCAGACGATTTGCTCGCCAGCCTTCGGTGCAGTGTCGAGCAGGTACGGCGCGCAGGTGAAACTGAGCTGTGCGCCCATCGCCATATAGGCATCGCCCAAGGCACTGGCCGGTTCACCCAGTGCCGGGTCGATACCCAGTTCGCGCCAACGGCGCTGGTCGACGGAAATTGAATTGAGGGTGGTGGGCACTCGTACTTTTGCTCCCCATTGCACCAGTTGCCCGGCAAAGCGCAGGCTCGCAGGGCCGGTGTAAATGCAGCCGTCGATGTGTGCTTGCGTGACATCCACCAAGTGGTCGGCACCCTGCAGTTCGGCCATGCGCAGGACGATCTGCATGGCCATTTGCGCGGCCTTGCCATGCCGGCCATCGAGCAGCGCCCGATCGTGCTCGGTGAGCCTGATCGAGGCGGTGCTGTCAGTGTCTGGTAATGGGCTGTCGAGCGCCTGCCAGGCGTCGCCCGGCAGGTGATCGAACAGGCTCAGCGTTGCATTTTCGACCCGGGCGAAGGCCTGGCCGCGCATGGCGGCGAAAGCCTCCCGACCGATGCACAGCACCGGCAGGGAACGGGCAAAAATGGTCTGCGCCACCAGCACGCCCAAGGTCAGGATCTCGTCGGCTTCGGCCAGCACCAATGCCGCCGGTGCATGGCCGTTGCTGATCAGTTCCATCAACACACTGCTGCCGGTGCACGAGCCGCGACCACTGGGAATCGCCAGTACGCGGCCGGCCAGGTGTTGGCCGCTGAGCGGGTGATGGCGGTCGATGACTTCACCCGTGCAGGGATCGACTCCGCCCCAGAAACTCAAGCCGACATCGGCGAACAGCAGGGCGCCTTGCGCGGCACCCGCCACCAGGCTGCACCCGGTCAGAGACATTGGCCTAGGCATGCCGGACATCTCAGTAGTAGACCTGAGGCACGGTCAGGTTGGTCGGCGAGATCTCGGTGCCGACCCATTTAACGAACAGCTCCTTGTAGCGACCGGTGCGCACCTGTTGGTTGACGAACAGGTTGAGGTAATTGAGCAGGCCGTACTCGCTGCGCTTGGCGCCCAGGGACACGTAGTCGATGACGTAAGGGGCGTTACCGGCGACTTTCAGGTTTTTGTATTTGCCCGACTTGAGGGTGGCGGCGGCCACGGTGTTGGTGACCACGGTGGCATCGATGTGGCCTTGGGTGACGGCCAGCAGGGTATCGTTTTGCGACTGGTAGGCTCGGAAGCTGCCCGAGCCCCAGTTCTTGACGTCTTTCTCCAGGGCGATGGCCTCATAGGTGCCGCTGGTGTTGCCCACTGCTTTGCCCTTGAGGTCGTCGAAGTCATTGATGCCGGTGTCGTCGCGGGTCAGCACCACCATCTGGAAGGCAAAGTAGGGCACGGTCAGGCCAACGGTCTTGGCGCGTTCGAGGGTGTCGGAGGTGGACGCGACGATCACGTCAGCCCGGCCGGAGACCAGTGCCGGAATGCGATCCGGGAACGGCGTTTCCACCACCTCGGCCTCGACCCCGAGGATCTTCGCCAGGTCGCGGCAATAGTCCACATCGAAGCCGGCCGGCGAGTTGCTGGCATCGCGAAAGCCCATGGGCGGGAAGTCCAGGGTCACGGCGCAGCGCAGCTTGCCCGAACCGATGATGTCGTCGAGCTTGTCGGCCTGCGCAGTGGCGATAAAGGAGGTACCGAGAACAGCGCTGAGGGCTACGGCAAATGCGGGGTTTTTCATAGAGGCCTCGTTGATGTGAAGTGCTGTTGAATATCGTATTGGGGATTTCGTATACGATATTAACAATAGCAATCAGCGTGCCTATTTCCAGTCCGAGGGGTGAATTAGTTGTCAGGCCTTGGCGTAGAGGTTTTGTAGTGCTGCAACCCGGCGCACGGTGACGCCAAGGTATCGGGGGCGGGTGTTACATATGGGAGCAGCGGTAGCGCGGGCGCCCCTTTAGGGAACACTGGCAGGCGAGAGGTACGTGCCTGCTTATCGGTTCATTGCAGGTTTTTGTGGTGGATGGGCGGGCCTCATCGCGAGCAAGCTCGCTCCCACAATTGACCGCGTGCGCAAGGTAAATGCGATTCCCTGTGGGAGCGAGCTTGCTCGCGATGAGGCCCGGAAGAACACTCTTCATCACCCGCCTAACGCTGGTTATCGCGATACTGACTCGGCGACAAACTGGTCAGCGCCCGAAACTGCCGGCTGAAGGCACTGTGGTCGGTGTAACCACAGCGCAAGGCAATCTCGGTAATCGGCAATTCGGTGTGCAGTAACAACCGCGAACCTTCTTCCAGGCGCGCCTTATGAATCATTTGCCGTGGGGTGAGTTGGAACACCCGTTTGCAGTGCCGCTCCAATTGCGCCACGGAATAGCCAGCGATGGCGGTCAGTTCGGCGAGGCTGATGGAGCGGGCGAAGTGGCGGCGGATATGGGCATCCACGGCGGCGAGTTTCTGGAAAGCCGGATGGTTCGACTGCGGTGATTGCAGGTCGCGGGAGATACCGGCCAGGCCCACGATCCGACCCTGCTCATCCTTCAGGGCGAGTTTGTGGGTCAGGCACCAGATCGGCTGATTGCCATAATACAAATGCAACTCCAGCTGATCGGCCAGTTCGCGACCACTGGACAGCACTCGCCGATCCTGCTCGGTGTACAGCGGACCGAAGCGTTCCGGGAAGACCATTTCGGCGGTGCGCCCCAGCAGCTCGTCCCTGTGTTTGAAGCCACATCGCCGGGCCAGGGTCTGGTTGACGAAGGCGTAGCGGGCCTCGCAGTCCTTGATGAAAAACACCACGTCCGACAGGGTATCGAGCAGCGGCGCGATGGGCTGAAGGCTGTTCAGCAGCGTCGGCAGGTCGCAAGGTTTGAAGGTGGTGAGCGATGGATACATGGCGCCGGGAGTCTGAAGGTGACCCCCGGGATCATAGAGACTCGGCAGCGTGGCCGAAACCCCAGGCGTGGTCATCACGCCGGCGGGGTATCGTCCAGGGACATCAAGGTTTCGATCCGCGCCGGGCTGAAGGGTGGGCGCGGTGCCGAGGGCTGCCAACCAAACAAATGCCGGACTGCGCCGCCACACACCCGGCCCTGGCAGGCGCCCATGCCGCAGCGACTGGCGAGTTTGGCTTCGCGCCAGTCAGAGTGACCGGTCAATGCCGCGTACGGCACGTCTTCGCAGCGGCAAACCAGGGTGTCGGGTTGGGCCAGGGACTTGAGTCGCGGGTCGAGGGCGAACGCGCTGTTCAGCGCCTTGGCGAAACCCTGCCAGCGCGCCCGGCGCGGCCACAATTGCCTGGCGGCTTGCAGATTGCCGACTGCAGCGTGGCCGGCAATCGCACCTTCCACCAAGGCCAGCTCACTGCCGCCGAACCCTGTGCATTCGCCCGCCGCATAATGATCGGCGCGATTGCTGGCCTGCCAGGCATCCACCGCGATGGCTTGATCTTCGATGGCGCAACCCAGTGCCTGACCCAACTGGATGTTCGGAATCAACCCGAAGCCACAGGCCAGCCGATCACATTCCAGTTCGACGATGTTGCCTTGTTGTTGCAGGCGCACGCCTTCGACTCGGTCGGTGCCAAGCGCCGCCAATACGTGGGTGGCAGTGCGGTAGCGGTGGTCGAACAGGCTGAACGATTGCAGCCATTTACCGGGCCAGCGCGGCAGTTGCGCGGCGAAACCGGCGAGGGCGCTGCGGCTGGCTTGTTCGGCGATGCGTTGCACTTGCGCGCCATGCTGTTTGGCGGTGGCGGCACTGGCCAGTAACAGCGGGCCGCTGCCGGCAATCACCACGCGCTCGTTCTGCACTGGCAAACCCGCCTTGATCAACGCCTGCAAACCACCCGCACCGGTGACACCCGGCAGGGTCCAGCCGGGGAAGGGCAGCAGTAATTCACGGGCGCCGGTGCACAGAATCAGTTTGTCGTAGCTGATCAACCAGCCATGGGCGTCATTTTCCACCAGCAGTTGTTTCGCGCCGGGGGCGGCGATCACCCGAGTACCGGCGTGATGGCGGATGTTGTTGCACGACGCCAGACGCTCGCGCAGGCGCCGGGCTTGACCGGGTACGTTGGCTTGAGGTCCGTCGCGCCAGATTTGCCCGCCCGGCAGCGGGTTGTCGTCGAGCATGACAATGCGCGCGCCGCTGGGGGCGGCGGCAAGGGCGGCGCTCATTCCGGCAGGGCCAGCGCCAATGATCAACAGATCAGCGTACTCAGTCATGGGCGAGTCTCCACCTGCATACCGTCACGGCACAGGGTCTGGCAAGCCAGGCGACGCCGGCCATCGATGGTCACCCGGCATTCCTGGCAAATGCCCATGCCGCACAGCGGCGCACGGCGCTGACCGCTGACCGAGGTGCGCGTGCAGCCGTCACTGGCCAACGCCAGGGCAGCGGCGACGCTGGTGCCTTCGGCGACTTTCAGGGCGTGGCCGTCCAGCAACAATTCAGGCATAGACCGGTTCTCCGAGAAAACGCTGGGGCAGATAAGGTTGTGCGGCCAGTGGTGGGGCTTCGTCGAACAGTTGCGCCACCAGTAAATCGGCGGTGCCGGGGGCGGTGGTTACGCCCAGTCCTTCGTGACCGACTGCCAGCCACAAGCCTTGATGTTGTGGATGTTGACCCACCAGCGGCAAGCCGTCGGGGCTGGCAGCGCGGAAACCGGTCCAGGCACGGATGCCATTGAGCCGGGCCAGCCCCGGCATGTACTCGGCGGCACGCTTGAGCATCTTCGCGAGCATCCAGCCTTCGACCTGCGGGTCGGTGGTTGCGAATTGCCGCGAGGCCCCGATGAACAGTTGCCCGGTGGGGCGCGGCTGGATATTGCAGGCGGTCGACGGCCCCGTGGCGTTGTGGGCACTGGTGACGTAACCCAGTTCCACCAGGGTATGGGTGACGCTGCCGGGGTAGCGGTCAGTGATCAGCAAGTGGCCTTTTTTCGGCTCGATGGGCAATTCCGGGCACAGCTCGTTGGCTTGAATACCGTTGGCCAACACCACGGCATCGGCACTCAACCAGTGCCCATCATCGAGGCAGACGCGGTTGCCATCGACCGTATTGACCCGCGCCCGGCGCTGGCGGATGTTCGGTGTTTCGAGCATCCATCCGGCCGTCGCCGGGGCGTACAGAATGCCGTCGCCATTGATCAGCAAGCCACCTTCCAGTCCTTCGCTCAGTTCCGGTTCGCGCTGGCGCAGGGCATTGGCACCGATCAGTTCGCAAGCCACGCCCTGGGCTTGCAGGTTGAGGAATTTGCTATGGGCCACCGCCATTTCTTCGGCATTGGCCGCCAGCCACAGCGTGCCGTTGCAGCGGTAGGCACAGTTGTCGGGCAGGTCCGCGCCCAGTTCGCGCCAGCGCTGCAACGAATATTGACTCAGGGCCAGTTCGGCGGGGTTGTCGTCGAGTACCAGCAGGTGGCCCATGCCGGCGGCCGTGGCCCCGTGCAGTCCGGCGTCCAACACCAGCACCTGCAAGCCGCGACGGGCCAGCGCCTGGGCACAGGCGGCGCCGATAATGCCGGCGCCGATCACGATCACATCGGCCACCCGGCCCTCGTTCATGGACGAATGCCCCAGGCGAACGGGTCGTCCTGTTCGATGATCAGGCTCGCCTCGGCACTGATGAACGCGCGACCACGAATGGTTGGCACGATGCGCTCACCCTGCAGTTCGTAGGAACCCTCGAACTCGCTGCCGATGACGCTGGCCTGGCGCCAGATCTGCCCCGGTTGCAACTTGTCGTCGGCCGCCAGGCATGCCAGTTTGGCGCTGGTGCCGGTGCCGCAGGGCGAACGATCGTAGGCTTTGCCGGGGCAGAGCACGAAGTTGCGGCTGTCGGCGTGATCGTCATCGGCGAACAACTCGACGTGATCGATCAAACCGCCGTCTTCACCGCGAATGCCTTGGGCTTCCAGTGCCTGCTGCACGGCGAAGGTGTAAGCGGTCAGCGCTTCGAGGTTGTCGCCGGCCACCCGCAGGCCATGCTCGGCGACCAGGAAAAACCAGTTGCCGCCCCAAGCGATATCACCGACCACTTGGCCGATGCCCGGCACCTGCACCGCCAGCGCCTTGAGATAACGGTAGGCCGGCACGTTGCGCACACTCACCGAATGGTCTTCGTGCAGGGTTGCCTGCACCGTGCCCACAGGCGTTTCGATGCTGTGCACGCCGGGGCCGATCTTGCCCAGGTGCGCCAACGACGCAACCAGGCCGATGGTGCCGTGGCCGCACATGCCCAGATAACCGGTGTTATTGAAGAAAATCACCCCGGCACAGGCACCAGGGTCTACCGGCGTGCAGAGCAGGGCGCCCACCAGTACGTCACTGCCCCGTGGTTCCAGCATACAGGCGGCGCGCCATTGATCATGCTGTTCGGCTAATACCTGGCGCCGTTCGGCCATGCTGCCAGTGCCCAGCTCAGGAAAGCCGGCGGTCACCAGGCGGGTCGGTTCGCCGCCGGTGTGGGAGTCGATCACAGAGATGCGTTTCATGGGAGGGCCACGTCCATTCGGTTGAGTGAACGCAAGAGTGGCCCGTGCGGCGGGGCGTCGGCTTGATGGATTTAGTCTGTGTCGATGACGAAATCGGCACAGCATCCGTCGCTGTCAGTGGCTGTGGGGCAGGTGCTCGAACAGGGTCGTGCAGACGCCGGCAATGTGCTCGTCCAGAAGTTTCACCGCCAGGTCCACATCCCCGGCGCGGCAGGCCGCCAGGATCTCGCGGTGTTCGTGATCGGCCCGTTCCTTACCGGCCGACAAGCTCATCTGCATGCGTAGATAACGCTCCAGCTTGTCGTTGACCGAACGGATCAGACTCACCAGAAACGGTCGCTGTGCAGGCTCGTACAGGCAGGAGTGCAGCTCCCAGTTGAGCTCGGCCCAGCGCCCCACGTCGTCCTCGCCGATGAACTCCTGACAGATGCGCTCGGCACGGGCGAAGGTCTCTTCGGTCATGTTCGGAATGGCCAGGCGCAGAATCTTGTCCTCCAGCAACATCCGCACTTCGAACATCTGCGCCAGCTCCGCATCGGAAACCCGCGTGACCATCGCCCCGCGATTGCGCTGGAACATCACTAACCCTTCGGCCTCCAGCCGCTTGAGGGCTTCGCGCACCGGGATCTTGCTGACATTGAACTGGCGGGCGATGTCGTCCTGGCGGATCGGCTCATCCTCGGCAAAATGCCCGGCGACAATCGCATCCCGCAGATGGCGGGTGATGATTTCCGAAGTCGAAGGCGTGTTACCAAGGTCGGGTGCGTTGAGTTTGGGTAGGTTCACGGCGGCGGTCATTTGGAGTGAGATAGCGCTAGGGTATACGAAATTCTTTTGCTGATCTTCCCCGGTTCAACGTCGGTGCGCCCGTTTTCATTCAGGCTTGCGCCGCGCCCATTTCACCGTTTGCCATGATTTACGCTGGAAGGATTGCCCGCTGCATAGCCGATCAGGCAGCCAATCCTTCTCAGAGACTATCCGGATCCCCAAAAAACATCTGAATCCGCGACCGTAACCAGCGCTCCCCCGGATCATTGTCCTGCGACCCGCGCCACGCCATGTGCAGTTCAAAGCTGCGCACCGGCAACGGCGGATCTTCCGCGCGCACACCGCCTGCAGCCGTCAGCGCATCGGCCGTGTAGTCCGGCACGGTTGCGACGATGTCAGTGCCGGCCAGCAAGGTGCTCAAGCCATTGAACTGCGGCACCGCGAGCACCACATGACGTTTGCGTCCGAGCTTTTCCAGTTCTTCATCTATAAAGCCGCTGAGGTCGCCGGCGAACGACACCAGTGCATGGGGGCGCGCGCAGTAATCATCCAGGCTCAATGGCCCCGGTACGGTGTCGGCGCGCAACAGCTTGGGCTGGCTGCGGCGCAGCACCTTGCGCTTGGCGTTGGCCGGCAGGTCGGTGGTGTAACTGACGCCGATGGAGATCTCGCCGGAGGCCAGCAACCCCGGCATCAGGATGTAGTTGACCCGGCGTACCACCAGTACGATCCCCGGCGATTCGGCGCGCAGGCGCTTGAGCAGCATGGGCAGCAAGGCGAATTCGACGTCGTCCGAAAGGCCGATGCGGAACACGGCGGTACTTGTGGCAGGATCGAACTCGGCCGCACGGCTGACCGCGGTGGAAATCGAATCCAGTGCCGGCGAGAGCAGGGCGAAGATCTCGATCGCCCGGGCGGACGGCTCCATGCTGCGGCCGGTACGCACAAACAGAGGGTCATCGAACAACCCGCGCAGGCGCGAGAGCGCCGCACTGATGGCCGGCTGGCCGAGGAAGAGTTTTTCCGCAGCACGGGTCACGCTGCGTTCGTGCATCAATGTTTCAAAAACGATCAACAGGTTCAGGTCGACACGACGCAGGTCATTACGATTCATCTGGAGTCCTGGCAGAGTCAGCAAACTTGACGTGGGCGGCCATATGAGAACAATGGCCAGCAGGAATATTACGGGGAAAGGCTGGTACTCTGCACCGGGTAATTCAGATTTCCTGAAAAGGTGGCTTCGGTTTCTTGCGGCATTTCACAATGTCGCCGCCGCTGCGGAATCAATGACAGGCATGTCGACTATTAATACCCACTGATAGTGTTGGGTTGAAAGCCCAGCTAGAGTTCAAGGCATTAGAGGTTCATTTGGCGAGGTTTGCGATGTCCCGCACGATCCGTTTTCACAAGTTTGGTCCAGCCGAGGTGCTCAAATGCGAAGAGCATGCGGCGGCTCTGCCTGCACCGGGCGAAGTGCAGGTGCGCGTCGAGGCCATTGGCATCAGCTGGTACGACACTCTCTGGCGCCAGAACCTGGCGTCGTCCC
Source organism: Pseudomonas sp. PDM28 (assembly GCF_019219115.1). Classification (NCBI taxonomy): domain Bacteria; kingdom Pseudomonadati; phylum Pseudomonadota; class Gammaproteobacteria; order Pseudomonadales; family Pseudomonadaceae; genus Pseudomonas; species Pseudomonas sp. PDM28. Next base: position 40,829 of record NZ_JAHUWG010000007.1, on the reverse strand, counting down.
GCGCCCATCTGCCTTCCGGCCTTGGCCAGGAAATGGCCGGTATCGTCACGGCTGTGGGTGAGGGGGTGGATGACCTGGCGATCGGTGACAAGGTCGCCAGTTTCCCGGCCCAAAGCCCGAACGACTATCCGGTCTACGGAGAACTGATTGTCCTGCCGCGCTCGTCGCTGACCCGTTACCCGGACGTGCTGAGCCCGATCGAGGCCAGCGTGCATTACACGCCGCTGTTGGTCGCCTATTTTGCTTATGCCGACCTGGCACGGGTCAAACCCGGGCAATTCGCCCTGGTGACCGACGCCAGCCATTGCGCCGGACCTTCGTTCGTACAACTGGGCAAGGCCTTGGGTGTTCGAGTGATTGCGGCAACCAAGTCTGCAGAAGAGCGTGAGTATCTGTTGTCGCTGGGCGCCGAAAAAGTCATCGTTACCGAGGAAGAAGATCTGCTGATACGGATCAACAAGATCACCGATAACCGCGGTGTGGATGTGGTCTTCGATGGTTTGGGCGGTCCTCAGATGTCATTGCTGGGCGATGTGCTGGCGCCTCGCGGCAGCCTGGTGCTGTACGGCCTGCAAGGTGGCAACCAGACGCCATTCCCGGCCTGCGCGGCGTTCCAGAAGAACATTCAGTTCTTCGTGCACTGCATCGGCAACTTCACCGGCAAGCCGGAACTGGGCATCATCCAGGACCAGGTCGCACTGCAACGTGCCTTGCGCGACATCAACCAGTTGACCGCTGACCGCGTGCTGCTGCCGCTCAAGACTCGGGTCTTCCCGTTTGCCGAGGTGGTCGAGGCACACCGCTACATGGACGAATGCCCTTGCCGCGAGCGGGTCGCCCTGCAGGTCGAACCGGCGTAGCACTTGCCCCAAGAGCCGACGCAAAAGCCCCCCAAGAGTCCGTGCCCACACGGACTCTTTCGTTTGTGCCCCCCCAAACCCGTCGATCCGCAGACCGGTCCAGCAACTGAACTGGTTTTTGCCCGTAATCTGTAGCTTCTAATCAGCCACTAAGCCCTGATAATTGAATGATTACTTTCATCTCAAGGAATGAGTCATGGCTGGGTGTCAGGCTAAAACTTTTCAATGTGCGCTCTCGGTGCATGCCTTCGATTTAGTTAGTTGTTGTGTAGTTGCCAAAAAGACAGCAACAACTTCTTTCCTTATTTCTTGTGTTAAGTGTTCGTGGGACGCTGTCGGACGTTTCCTAGGACTTCGTCTCCAATCGAGAAAACCCTTGCCAGCTGGGCGCTACAGCCTTGTCTTCGGCGTGTCTGAGAAGGGTTGTTACGATCGTTTCAAATGATTTCCAGAAAATTCAATTGCTAGCATTTGGCAATAAAGTCGATGACTCCATTCGAGCAGGCAGTCCAGCGGAATCTGCTGTTTGCGCGAAATTGAACTTACGAGTACCAGGTAAATAAAGATGACCAGCATCCATGACCAAGCGATGAACTATGTCTATCAACAAGTGCTGCAGCGATTGCTGGGTTTCTTCTCCCGTGCCGAACGCACTGCAGTGCAGTTGTTGATTCAGCGTCTGGCAGTGGCGGCGGGGGGCATGGAGCGTATGGGTGATTTCAAGGTGTTGGTGGTCCAGTCCGGGACCCGCGACAACTGCTACAGCCTGGCGCTGTTACGCGCGGCGCAATTGACCATTGCCACTCGGTCCCCGACGACATTCCAGTTGCGCATCGCCTCGTTGCGGTTGAACGGGACAAGCCGGGCGGCCGAGCAAAACATGCACCGGACCAACAGCGCACTGTTTGTCTATGACGATCCGCGGGTCGAGGTGCTGATGGTCGATGATCGGGAAGTCCTGCCGTTCGATCACCTGACGACGATCTCCGATGCCGGTCGCGAGTCCAGCCGCCTGAACCTGCTGCTGATCGGCCATCGCCGGGAGTGGCGCGGCGGTTTCGACCTGTGGGATGACGGGTACCTGGCCACGGGAGAGTTCTATGGGCAAATCGCTCGCTGGGACGGTGGCGTCGACGCTTTGCTCGTCAGTGACACGCCGCGTCAGCAGAAACAGTTCATCGACGGCCTGAAGCGTGCCGCCACCAAGGCAGGGCTCAAGCCCTCGCACGTGGGCGAGGCCGGCCATGCGGGGTTGTTTGCATTGCTCGATGAGCTGGGCAGCGACTGTTATCAGGCGTTCTATGCCGATGGCGGCCAGGCCCGATGGCGTCCTGAAGAGCGCTTTGAGACCTGTCGCCGTGCCACCTGCATCGACATTCATGACCTGCTGCTCAGCAACCTGGAAGAGCGCTGGTCATTGCTGACTGAGTTTCTCGGCTTCCAGCCTGACGAATTGGCCGCGCAGATCAGCGACAACGAGTTCGTCAGCGCGTCGATCTCGGCGCACGTGCGTGGGTTGCAAGCGAGCTTCGTGCAGGGGCGCGATTACCAGTCGGGCGTTGCGCAATACCTGCAACGCACCCTGGTGATGATGCGCCGCAAGCGCTTGCCTGAGCGTTTGTGCGAGCAGGCCATCGAGGTGTTCGGCAACCCGGCGACAGTGGGTGACCAGCGTGCCCGCGCGGCGGCCGAGGCGCAAAAGACCCTGGGCCTGAGCGAAGCACAATTGGTGTGTCTGCTTTTTGCGCCGTTTATCGAAGAAGGTGCGGGGCTTGAGCGATTTTTGCGTCAGTGCCATCCAGGCATGCTGGTGGCCATGCCCGAACTGCACCGGGCCATGCAGGGGCATCCGGTCGCCGAACAGATCATGCAATGGATGATTGATGTCAGCGGATTGCCCGTCAGCCTGATCGGTCGGCTTTATCGCATGGAGCGCGCGCCAGGCAGCGATGGCGGGGCGCTCGAAGCACAGATCCATTGCGCCGCGTTGCAAGAGGCAGGGGGCGATCCTGACACCGGCGACACCTTGGTGGATGAATGGTCAGCGGGTCACTGAGGGTGGGCGGACTATCAGCCCGCGCGGTCGGCCTTCAGCCATGAAAGGTCCACGAGAAACGGATTTCGCCTATCAGGCCGTTTATCGATATCTGGGCAGCCTGATCAATGAGTCCGAAGGGGATTCACGCATCCGCCTGCCGTCGCTGCGGCAGCTGGCGGAGCGCCTCAACGTGTCGATCTCGACCATTCAGTACGCTTATTCGCTGCTGGAGAAGGAAGGGCGCGTGTTTTCGGTGGCCAAGTCAGGTTATTACGCGTTGCCGGTGTCCTCTTTCAACCCGCAGGACAGCGGCAGCGATTTGCTCGAAGCCGTCTATGTCAATGCCAGGCGTCCGGGGATGCTGGTCCTGAGCGCCGATGAACCGGCGTTGCTGCAACCGCTCGACAGCCCCTTGTTGCTGCTGGAGCGGGAGTTGCTGCGCCAGTATCCCCGGCAGCCGCAGTCGCCCTCGCAACCCTGCGGCGAGCTCGAGTTGCGCACCGCCCTGGCAGCACGCTACACCACCTCTCCCATGCGTTACTGGCACGCCGATGATGTCTACATCGGTGCCGACCTGCGCGGCGTCCTGGAAATCCTCATCGCCGTGCTGGGCTTGAAGGACGCCACGGTAGTGGTTGAGTCGCCGTGCGACTGGACGCTCCTGCGATTGTTTCAAGACGCCTGCGTGCGGGTGATCGAGTGGCCTGTGCAAGTCGATGGTTGCCTCGATCCGCAACGGCTGAAAACCTTGCTGGAGACCGAACCGGTACGCCTGGTGCTGCTGTCGTCGGCCCTGAACATGCCCCGTGGCAGTCTGGCGCCTGAGGAAAACAGGCAGGCCATTGCCCGGCTGTTGGCCAAGCATGACAGTTGGGTGCTGGAAAACGACTGTTATGGCGAACTCGGATTCGACCCGGGCGGCCTGCGCTTTCGCGACTTGCTGGACCCTGAACGGCTGATGGTGTTTTCCACGTTCGAGAAAATCGTTGGACCGGAAGCGCCCTACGGCTACCTGCTTTCCAGGCACTTGAGCACCGAGCTGCAACGGCACTTCCTGCTGCGTTCGTTTCGACTGTCGCCAATTCGCCAGAAAGCCATCGCCCGTTTGTACAGCAGCGGCCGCATCGATCAACACCTGCTGGTGCTGCGACGGCTACTCAAGGAGCGCAAGAGCCAAATGACCCAGTTGTTGCAGGAGCGACTGGGTGATGCCTTGCACTTCGTCGAGCCGCAAGGCGGTGCAACGATCTGGGTGCGTTCGTTGCGCCGGGTCAATGTCCGTCGTGTGTTCCAGCGCCTGCTGGCACAGCAGGTGGTCATCGCGCCGGGCGAACTGTTCAGCCTCCACGGTCTGCACGGGCAGTATTTACGCCTGAGTCATACCTTCGGCGGCGATCACAACCTGGCGGTCGCGCTGGGACTGCTGGGGGATGCGCTGCGCCTGGAATCGATCGAGTGAGGGAGACAAAAAATAACAACCACCACTGTGTGGGATCGATCCCATCGCGTTGCGGTCAAACTGCCAGTAAACTGCGACTCAATCCCTGAACCACTCTATTCCAGAGGTTTTGCATGACACTCAGTCCTTTTGCGGGTAAACCGGCACCGGCAGAATTGTTGGTCGACATCCCGCGACTGGTAACGGCCTATTACACCGGCCAGCCTGATGCCGCCATTTCGACTCAGCGCGTTGCCTTCGGCACGTCGGGGCACCGCGGCAGCTCGTTCGACCTGAGTTTCAACGAATGGCACGTGCTGGCGATCAGCCAGGCCATTTGCCTGTATCGCGAAGCTCAGGGCATCGATGGCCCGCTGTTTGTCGGTATCGACACCCACGCGCTGTCCACGCCGGCCGGTGCCAGCGCCCTTGAAGTGCTGGCGGCCAACGGCGTGACCGTGATGATCGCCGCGGGCGACGAGTACACGCCGACGCCGGCCATTTCCCATGCGATTCTCTGCTACAACCGTGGTCGCACCAGCGGCCTGGCGGACGGCATCGTCATCACGCCGTCGCACAACCCGCCACAAAGCGGTGGCTACAAGTACAACCCCACCAACGGCGGTCCGGCCGATACCCACATCACCAAGTGGATCGAAGCCAAGGCCAACGAATTGCTGGCCACCAAGCTCGCCGGGGTCAAGCGCATCAGCTACGAGCAGGCACTCAAGGCCGGCACCACCCATCGTCACGATTACCTCAACACCTATGTCGCCGACCTGATCAACGTGATCGACTTCGACGCCATCCGCGATGCCAAGCTGCGCCTGGGCGTCGATCCGCTGGGTGGAGCAGGGGTGCGCTACTGGTCGGCGATTGCCGAGCATTACCGTCTGGACCTGGATGTGGTGAACAAACAGGTCGACCCGACCTTCCGCTTCATGACCGTCGACTGGGACGGCCAGATCCGCATGGACCCATCGTCCAGCCATGCCATGCAAGGCCTGATCGGCCTGAAAGAGCGCTTCGACGTGGCGTTTGCCTGCGACCCTGACCACGACCGCCATGGCATCGTCACGCCGTCCGGTGGTTTGCTGGCACCGAACAACTACCTCGCCGTTGCCATCGACTACCTGTTCCAGAATCGTCCGCAATGGCGCGCCGATGCTGCCGTGGGTAAAACCGTGGTCAGCAGCGGCTTGATTGATCGCGTGGCCAAACGCCTGGGCCGTCGCCTGTACGAAGTGCCGGTCGGCTTCAAGTGGTTTGCCGACGGGCTGTTCGATGGTTCCCTGGGTTTCGGCGGCGAAGAAAGCGCCGGTGCCTCGTTCCTGCGCAAGGACGGCGGCGTCTGGAGCACCGACAAGGACGGTTTGATTCCGGCCTTGCTGGCTGCAGAGATGACGGCCCGGACCGGTCGTGACCCGAGCCAGGCGTACCGTGCCTTGACCGATGAACTGGGTGAACCGTTCTCGGTACGGGTCGACGCCAAGGCCAACCCGGAGCAGAAGGCCCTCCTGAGCAAGCTGTCGCCGCAACAGGTCACCTCGACCCAACTGGCCGGCGAACCGATCCAGAGCATCCTCAGCCACGCACCGGGCAACGACCAGGCCATTGGCGGTCTCAAGGTCATGACCGAAAACGGCTGGTTTGCGGCGCGTCCGTCGGGCACGGAAGACATCTACAAGATCTACGCCGAGAGCTTTGTCAGCGACGACCACCTCAAGCAACTGGTGGCCGAGGCGCAAACGCTGGTGGATGGTGCCATTTCCGCGAAGTAAGCGCTGTAACGCCCACTGGAGCTGCATATAACCCTGTGGGAGCGAGCTTGCTCGCGATAGCGGTCTGTCAGTCAATATCAATGCTGGATGCCAGGCCGCCATCGCGAGCAAGCTCGCTCCCACAAAGGGTTTGCCGCAGCAACTAAAAAGGGGCGACCAACACGGTCGCCCCTTTTTTGCAATTGCCCTCAGCAGATCACGCCAGGTCCACCAACACGATCTCACTGTCCTCGATGGCCGTCACTCGCAGCACCTGCTCATCGGCCACCGCGACACCGTCTCGAGCTTCTGCGCGCAAGCCATTGACTTCAATGACTCCTGTGGCCGGGACCAGGTAGGCACGACGACCGCTGTCCAAAAGGTATTCGGCCGTTTCACCGGCCTTCAGATTGGCGGCCACCAGCCGGGCATCGGCGCGGATGCGCAGGCTCTGCTCGTCGCCTTCCTTGCCGCTGGCCAGGGTGACAAAACCTTCGCGGTCGCCTTTCGGGAACGGTTTGGCGCCCCAGGACGGCGCCAGGCCGGTCTCATTCGGGATGATCCAGATCTGGAAAATCCGGGTCGGCGTCGCTTCCAGGTTGTACTCGCTGTGGGCGATCCCGGTACCGGCGCTCATGACCTGGACGTCACCGGCTTCGGTCCGACCCTTGTTGCCCAGGTTGTCCTGGTGGGTAATGGCGCCTTCACGGACATAGGTGATGATTTCCATGTCCCGGTGCGGGTGCTGCGGGAAACCGGTGCCGGGAGCGATCACGTCGTCATTCCAGACCCGCAGGTTGCCCCAGTTCATGCGCTTGGGATCGTAGTATTCGGCGAACGAAAAATGGTGATGCGCATCCAACCAGCCGTGGTGAGCACCGCCAAGGGTTTTGAAAGGTCTGAGTTCAAGCATGATCGTCTCCAGAAAAGGTTCGTCATGGGGCGGAGCGCCTTGGCCACGAAGCGAGACCGGTGGTTGATGACGGCCATCATCCATCAGGCAACAATCGATAAAAAGCGTAAAAAATGCGCCATTCCCATCGAATCAATTGATATGAAATAGGCTCGAAACGCTCTCATCCAACCTTCACTTCATCGCATAAGCCAATGAGTCATAAGCAATTCACTAGAACTCAATGGCAAATGCAGACACCATAGCGCTCAACAGCCTCACACCCTGGAGTCAGTCCGCGTGCCGCAACACACCCCCGATCTTCCGCCTGAACTTCGCCCCCTGGCCGAGATGCCGCTGATCAAGCGCCTGCTCGCCCGGTTCTTCGGTTACAGCCTGACCCGTCTGCACGCCCAACATCGTGCGTCGTGGTTGCATGGCCAGGCCGACGGTTTTCGCAGCGGTCACAGCGCCGGGGTCGATTACGGCTACAGGGAAGGCAAACTCGAGGGGTTGGAGGAGGGTCGACAGGTCCTGCTGATCCGCGACTCGCGCTCCACTGAACACCGGCCACCGAATGTCGATGACCTGCTGTTCGACGATTGGCGCCTGCCGTTGAGCGCCGAGTTGAAGAAGCGCATGAAGGCGGATGTCGCCCGCTTGCTGCCGGCCCATGCCCAGCCCAGCGCCGCACAGTGGAAAATGATTTTCAGCGACACGCCGTCCACCTCGGTGATCGCCGGTGCCGGCGCAGGCAAGTCGACCACACTGGTGCTGCGCATCTTGCTGTTGAGCCATTATCTGGGCTTCGAGCTGAGTTCGATGACGGTGGTGACCTTCACCCGTGAGTCGCGCAAGGACTTCATCAACAAGCTGATCGAGCTGTTTGCGCTCTGGGGCCGTGCGATCAGCTTCAAGGAGGCACGGGACCTGGTGCGCACCTTCCACTCGCGGATCCTGCCGATGGTGCGCAGTCTTCCGGGTTTCGAGCGCTTGCAGGCCTTCGAGAATCTCAGCCTGCGGGCTGCCCAGGGTGACGAGGAGGTCGACAGTAATCCGTTCGACCTGCGTATCAACGACGCTCAGCGCCAACAACTCAACGCCTGTTATCACCGTCTGCACAGTAGCGACGAGCGCTTTCGTGAGCTGATCAAGCCATTGTCCCGGCATGCCTTGCAACTCAAGGAGCTGGAGCGGGATCACCCCGATGTGCAGAAGCGCATGGGTGTCACCGAACTGGCGGCCAAGCGTGATGAAGAGTTGTGCGATGCCATTGAAGATCTGTGGTTTCGCGCCGGTGCCTGGCCCATCAAGGGCATCGAACCGAATCGCCAGTCATTCGATATCAACGGCTCGACATTTCACTGTCACGGCTACATCCCGACGCTGGACGCCTGGGTGGTGCTGGGGTTCGATCCTCGGGAGAACCCGCAGGTCATGCGGCCCAATGCCAAGCTGACGGTGCGCGCAGAATGGGCAGTGAAGCGCACCTTGTTTCAAGCTTTCTGTCGTAAGCCATTGATTTGGCTTGATAGTTACGAGTCATCAAAACGTGTGCTGGCCTCGCTGGCGGGGGATGCCAGCGCCGGGCCGGGTTTCGATTACAAGGTCAAGGGCGAGCTCGCCTCCGCGCCGTTGCTCGATTGCTTTGTCGCCGCCGCCGGGTTCATCGAAAACCTCGGGCTGGATGTGCCGAGTGCCGTGGGGCAGATGAGTTTCGCCAAGGACGATCCCGACCGGTTCTTCTTCGAGGCCCTGAGCCTTTACTGGCGGGCGCTGGAAGATCATTTGCTCGACCAGAAACCGCCAATCATGACCTACAACCGGATGTTCGCCCTGTTCAGCGAGCATTCGCCGGAGAACCTCAAGCTGCTCAGTGATGAGCTGCTGCGGCCGCTGTCGCACCTGATGATCGACGAATTCCAGGACGTTTCGCCGCAAATCGTCTCCTGGATCAGAGCCAGCCTGGCGGAGATCCGCAGTCGCGGGCCGGCCATGCACGTCGGGCGGGGTGCCCAGCGTTCCTCGCTGCTCTGTGTGGGCGATGACTGGCAATCCATTTATGGCTGGCGCGGCAGTTCGCCGAGCTACTTCATGGAGTTCAACAAGGAGTTCCCGTCGCCGAGCACCACCAAGGTCATGCTCAGCGACAACTATCGCAGCCACCAGCACATCATCGACGCCGCCGAGCACATCGTGCGCGCAGCGCCGGCAATTGCCGGGAAGAAAGCCAAGGCCAGCGGTGAACCCAAGGCATTGCTGCCGGTGAACGTCCTCGATCGTGATGACCAGGGCATGGCGCAGCGTCTGATGGAGCATTACCGAAAGGGTGATTCAATCTTGATGCTTTATCGAAAAAGTAGCGATAAGTCATTGATAGAAGAGCATATTCAGTCGGTACTTAATGTTGATTCGAGCTTGCCCCATGCCGCTCGCAGGCTCAAGCAACTGACGTATCACAGCGCCAAGGGCCTGCAGGCCGATGCGGTGTTTTTGCTGGGTGACTGCCAACACCTGACCAGTTCACCCTACAAGAATCAGGTTTACCGGATGGCGGGCCTGGGCAAGGCCGGTGACAGCGAACCCTACGACAATGCCCAGAAGGACGAGATCCTGCGTCTGGCATACGTGGGTATTACCCGTGCCGTCAGCCATTGCTACTGGTACGTCGATGCACAAGACACCCAGGCCGCGAACATGCCCAAGGCGTCCGACCGGATCGGCAAGGGGAAGGCGTTCTTTGTCGATCATCGTAAAAGCCAAACCACCGCCTGACTTCCGAATCGACACTTTGTGGGAGCGAGCTTGCTCCGGGCGGCGTTCCGGCGATGGACTCAAGAGCGCCGCGTTTAGCCAGTAAATACGCGTTATCGTTAACGACCATCGCGAGCAGGCTCGCTCCTACAGGGGAATTGCGCTCAACAAAAAGCCCACTTCAAGTGGGCTTTTTGTTGAGTGAACAGGCTTTAGGCATAACTCCTGAGGGCCTGCGGTGGAACGAAGGCTTCAAGTTCATCCTCCACCGCTTCGATGATTCGTTCTACATCCGCGGCATTCATGACGGTGGCGCAAGGAATACCGGCAATGGCGATCATGGTCTCGCCAGTGGCACGATCGAAAAGACGGGCAATCATGCTGCCCGGCGCGTCCATGCTCGCCTCGAAACCCATGGGATGAAAATGCCAGCGCATCAGCTGGCAGGCGTTTGGAAACGTGACCTTACTGAAACCTCTATTCATGTGTTGCCCGCCTTCAGTATCGAGCGCTTCCTTTAGCTCATGGTAGGAGGGAAGAACCTTCAGTGGTTCAACCAGTGACAGTCTTTAAAAGTAGCATCCGAATGTGAAAAGAATGTGGTTTTTTCAGCTCGTTTGGCGATTGCCACCCTTTTTTTGATTCAGGTCACGCTTCCTTGAAATTGACGGCCCGAAGTCCGCATCCGTTTAGTCGTTGAAGACAAAGCGGAAGTTGGGCAAGCTCGGTTTTTTCCGTCGAGATTTTCAATGCACGCCGAGGATGATGGCCCGCTGCAAACCCAGGCCACGGGCGAGACGGTCATGCGCTATCACTTGCGCTGGAAACACCGGGACCTGGACGGCGTCATGGCGCTCTATCACCCTGAAGTCCAGTACAACGACTTTTTCCAGAATCGGGTCATGGGCCTGGCCGAATTGCGCGACTACGTGCGCAGCAGCATGCCCCGGGATCCGGATGAAGCGCTGGAACACTCCGACCGCATTCGACTGGACGGCAACACCGCCTTCATTCAGTACCGCATCACCCTGCGCGGAGGTGAAGGACTGGTGTCGTTCCGCGCCAGCGAGGCGATCACCGTCAAGGACGGGCTGATCTGGCGGGTCAATGAATACGCTTCGCTGGTGCATGAGCAACCCGTCAGCAAAACCACCCCCGGCCAGCGCCCGGCGGTCAGCCGGCTGGGCCTGTCGCCTCGCCAGTTGAGCTTTATGGCCGATGACCTTCAGCAGTATTTCCAGCGCCAGCAGCCGTATCTTGACCCGGAGCTCGACCTGCAACGGGTGGCGAAGGAGTGCGGGTACAGCCGGAACCAGATTTCCTATCTGTTGAATCAGGTGCTGGGCCAGAGCTTCTACCGCTACGTCAACCAGGCGCGCCTGCAACACTTGCTCGCGGCACTGGATGACGCCACGCCACCGCTGCGTATCGATGAACTGGCGTTCGCCGCCGGATTCAATTCGCTGTCGGCGTTCTACAGCTGTTTCCGCCAGCACACCGGCCAGTCACCCAAGGCCTACGTCAAACAAATTTCTTTGCGTGCACGCGCGCAAGACAGCGCCTGAGCCCACGCACTAGGATCGACGCCATCGAAGTTTTCAGTGGCGGAGTCTTGCATGCCGGCGTGGCGCACTATCAGTTTGTGGATGGACCAGCTCGACGAGCCGTTGTTGGCGCGTCCGGCGCTGGAGCGGGACCTGGATGTGGACGTGGCGATCATCGGCGCCGGCTACACCGGTCTCTGGACCGCGTACTACCTCAAGCAGCAGAACCCGGAGCTGAACATCGCCATTGTCGAAGCGCAGACCGCCGGTTTCGGCGCGTCGGGGCGCAATGGCGGCTGGTTGATGGGCAACTTGCTGGGTGAAGATCGCCTGCTGGCCGGTTTGCCGGTCGAAGAGCGCCGCGCTTCCTACGATTTGTTGCATGGCATTCCGGATGAAGTGGAGATTGTCCTCGAACGTGAGGGCATCGACTGCGATTTCCGTAAAGGCGGGGTGCTGTATTGCGCTGCGCGTTATCCGGAGCAGGCGACCAGCCTGCGTCACTACCTGGACGATCTCCACCGCCAGGGCCTCGACGATAGCCACTATCGCTGGTTGAGCCCGGAACAACTGGCGCAGCAGATCCGCGTCGCCAAACCCTATGGCGGCATCTATGCACCGCACGTGGCGACCATCCACCCGGCCAAGCTGGTACGCGGGCTGGCCCGGATGGTGGAGCGCCTGGGGGTGAGGATCTACGAAAACAGCCCGGTCACCCATTGGCAATCCGGCAGCCTGCGCACGGCGAAAGCGTCGGTACGCTGTCACTGGGTCGTTCCGGCAGTAGAAGGTTACTCCGTCACCTTGCCGCCCCTGGGGCGTTATCAGATGCCGGTGCAGAGCCTGATCGTCGCGACCGAGCCGTTGTCGGCGGCCACCTGGGATGAAATCGGCCTGAGCCGTGGCCAGGCGTTCAGCGAGGCCAGTCGGCAAGTGACCTACGGCCAGCGCACTGCTGACAACCGTTTGATCTTTGGCGCCCGTGGCGGCTATCAGTTCGCCGGCAAACTGCGCCACGACTTCGAGCTGACCACGGATGAAAAGGACCTGCGGCGCTACCTGTTCGGCGAACTGTTCCCGCAGTTGAAGAACGTGCAGATCACTCATTCCTGGGGCGGCAACCTGGGCATGTCCCGGCACTTCAAGCCGCACATGCTCTGCGACCGGGCCAAAGGCATCGCCTTGTCTGGCGGCTACGGCGGGGAGGGCGTTGGCGCCAGCAACCTCGGTGGACGCACGCTGGCCGACCTGATCCTGGGGCGCGACACCGATCTGGTGCGCCAGCCGTGGGTCCTCCCGCAGCGGGGCCTCGACGCGCTCAGGGCCTGGGAGCCGGAACCGATCCGCTGGCTCGGCTACAACGCAATCATCCGCAGCTTTGTCCATGAGGACCAGACCCTGGCCAACCCGGCTACTGCGCCCTGGCGGCGCAAGCTGGCCAGCGGGGTGGCCGGTTTCATGGAAGGTTTCATGCACTAAACGGCGCGCTCTTCATCGACAGGCCATATCGACAGGTAATCCCATGAGCATCACGCAATTCAAGCACACCGCAACCCTGAAACTGGAGGAGTCCAACCCGGTCGCCGTGCCCCTGGGCACGCCCGTGGCCGTGGCTTCGACCACCAGCGTCGAACGCGACGACGGCGTCGAGACCGGCGTCTGGGAATGCACCCCGGGGCGCTGGCGGCGGCAGATCGTCGCCCAGGAGTTCTGTCACTTCATCCAGGGTCGCTGCACCTTCACCCCGGACGGCGGTGAGCCGCTGCACATAGAAGCGGGCGACGCACTGATGTTGCCGGCCAACAGCCTCGGTATCTGGGACATCCAGGAAACCGTGCGCAAGACCTACGTCCTGATTTTCTGATCCTTGATTGCCTGCCAACAAAAACAACCTACAGGAATCGACTCATGCTCCGAAAGACACTCACCCTGGCTCCGCTGCTGCTGGTTGCATCGATCAGTCAGGCGGCCGAAACCGTCAAAATCTATAATTGGTCGGATTACATCGCGCCGGACACCACGAAAGACTTCCAGAAAGAAACCGGCATCGGCTTCACCTACGACGTCTACGACAGCAACGAAACCCTCGATGGCAAGCTGATGACCGGCAAATCCGGCTACGACGTGGTGTTTCCGTCCAATCACTTCATGGCGCGGCAGATTGAGGGCGGCGCACTGAAGAAGCTCGACAAGAGCCAGTTGCCGAACTGGAAAAACCTCAACCCGGTATTGCTCAAGGCCTTGCAGACCAACGATCCGGGTAACGAGCACGGCTTCCCGTACCTGTGGGGCAGCACCGGCATCGGCTACAACGTTGCCAAGGTCAAGGCGGTGCTGGGCGACAACGCCCCGGTGGATTCATGGGACTTGATTTTCAAGCCCGAGAACATGCAGAAGTTGCAGAAGTGCGGCGTGGCCATTCTCGACAACGGCCCCGAACTGCTGCCGGCCGCGTTGAACTACCTCGGCTTGCCGCCTCACAGCAAGAACCCGGACGACTACAAAAAGGCTGAAGCCTTGCTGTTGAAAGTGCGGCCGTATGTGAGCTATTTCCACTCGTCCAAGTACACCAGTGACCTGGCCAACGGCGATATCTGCGTCGCGGTCGGTTTCTCCGGCGACATCCTGCAGGCGGAAAACCGCGCCAGGGAAGCCAACAATGGTATCGACATCGGTTATGCGATTCCCAAGGAAGGCGCCGCCATCTGGTTCGACATGGTCGCGATGCCGGTCGACGCTCCTGATGAAAAGGCCGGTTACGCCTTCATGAACTATCTGCTGCGCCCGGACGTCATGGCCAGCGTCAGCAACTACGTGCACTACGCCAATGGCAACGAGCAGGCTGACAGCCTGATCGACCCAGCGATCAAGAACGACACCAAGGTTTACCCAAGCCCGGAAATGATGGGGAAACTCTTTGCCCTGGAAGCCATGCCATTGAACATCGACCGGGTTCGCACGCGGGTGTGGAACAAGATTCGCACCGGCAGCTGAAGACGTGGTCCGGCAATCGGGACAGGATGTCCCGTTGCCACCCTTATCAGCCGACCGGCTCGGCTGCGCAACTCATCTGGCCTGAGCCGGGTATCTGGAAAAAAACGTCATCGCCGATTTGCCAGAAGCTGTAGCTGCCTTGGTAATCCTTGCCCCTGTACTGGGTTCCGGTATTGTTCGGCACCTGGTTCAGCGTCACCGAGGCGTTGGCCCATTTCAGGAACACCACGCCCGGTTCGACCGTAAAGAAGGTCGCGGCCACCAATGCGTTGAACCCTGCGCAACGATAAGCCAAGGGGCCTTCGGTGAGCCGGCTCGGGTCCTTGGTTCTGGCAATGGCCGAACCCTGGCGCAGTTGGAACGCACGCTCGGCATAACTGGCGATGACGCACGTCTTGGCTTGCGGGTCGGCACCACACTGGTTACGCGATTCAATCCAGAACCGCTGGTCTATCTCGACTTTATTCGGGCGCGGCACTGAATGTTCGTCGGTGAGCGCCAGGCGATAAAGACGATCGAGTTCCAGGTCCATGCGCGCCAGCTGAGCGTCGTGACAGATAAGCTTTTCGGTGGATGCCTGGGGCGTGGTGCAATCGAAACTGGTTTTGTAGGTCGGCAAGGGCTTTGGCTTTGGTTTCGCCTTTGTAGCGGCGTCACAAAAGCTCGCCGTCACGCACGTGCTGACGGCGAGCACAGAGGCCAGAAGTGGCATGACCATTTTCATTTCGGCGTCACCTGAGTCTATGCGTGATGCCCGTATTGCAACGCCTGTGTCCAAGCGCTGCACATTCATTCGGTCGCACGGGGTCTATCGAGTGTAAGGCAGTGCTCGAAACCTGCCACATCGTGCCAGGAGAAACGTCAGTCTTCCTCGCGAATCGTCGCCACTTCGTCGGCCCTGACTTTTACCTTCGCCCCCGAAATGTCCTCGAACTCGAAGAATCCGTCCTTGGTTTTGGTCTTCGGCATGTCCTTGGTCAGGTACTGAGTGCCGTTCTGCAGGGTCACCACCGTTGGCGTCGAGCAACCGGCCAGCGCCAGCAGAGCCGCGACGGCCAGGGGTAAACCCAAAGTCTTGATGTCCATGATCACCTCCCGTTCGTTTTGAAGCAGTGCCATCCATTCGCGCCTGTCACTGCATGCCCATGGCGGTTGGTGCCGCCAGGGGGCAGAAAGTTCTACTGCCCGGGAAATATTCCGTACAGCGCCTCCATTTATCCTTTTCCGATTGCACCGGACAGGGCGGAACTGGTATCTGTACGCATAACCAGTACTCGCTCGCCATGGCCCATTTCCTGTGACTGCAAACCCTCTCGACGATCCGTTCTATTACCTGAACAACTTCATGCAAGTGCTTGATTGGCTTGAGCAGCGCTTGGCCGATGTGCTGAGCGTCGACGAGCTGCGTTTCATTAATGAGTTTAAGCGGTTACCCCGTGAATCGCAGGCACTGCTGGTCAGAATGGTCATGCGCAAGGGTATTCATTTCAGGGCCGGCAAACTGCATTACGACGAAATCGGCGATATCCCCGGCGCCGCCGGCCCGCTGTTGAAACTCGGTTGGGTCGACGAGCGTTTGCCGCTGGCGGTCGAAGAACTGTTCGAACTGCTGCTCAAGGGTGAAATTCTCCAGACCTTCGGTTCCGTCATCGATCAACCCAAAGGCAGGAAAACCGATTGGCTGCCAACGCTGAGCGAGCAATTTCCCCAGGCGCAAAGTTTCAACGACTGGTGCCCGTGGCTGGATGAGCGCCTGCTCAGCCTGACCATCATGGAATTGTGCGATCGCCTGCGCCTGATGTTCTTCGGCAACCTGTACCAGGACTGGTCGGAGTTCGTGCTGGCCGACCTGGGTATCTACACCTACGAAAAAGTCGAATTCAGCGCCGAGTCCCGTGGCTTGCGCAGCCGCGAAGACGTGGATGCCTGTGTCCTGCTGCACGCGTACCAGCAACAATTCGAAGCCGGTGAAGCGCTGGAGGAGGTGGCCGGACGCATCAAGGGCCTGACGCTGGACAATCCCTGGTTGCAACGTCGGCGCGGCAAGCTGCTGTTCCAGATGGGCCAGTATTGCGAACGCATCGCGGATTTCGCCATGGCCCTGACCCTGTACCGTGAATGCGCTTATCCGGGGGCGCGGGCGCGGCTCATTCGTGTGCTGGAGCGCAGCGGGGAGTTCGAGTTGGCGCTGGATCTGGCCGAGCAGGCCGAACAGGCACCGGAGAGTGCCGCCGAACACCAGCAGTTGCACCGCGTGCTGCCCCGCCTGAGACGCAAGCTCGGGGGGCCGCCCATCAAGCGGGCGGCGCCTCGGGAAATGCAGCGTCTGGACCTGCAACTACCAAGAGTCGATCCGGCAGTGTCGGTCGAGTTTTACGTTCAGGCGCATCTGGCTGAGGATTCGGCACCGATCCACTACGTCGAAAACAGCCTGATCAACTCGTTGTTCGGCCTGTTGTGCTGGCCGGCGATCTTCGCGCCTTTGCCGGGGGCATTCTTCCACCCGTTCCAGCGCGGGCCGGTGGATTTGCTCAGCGAGGACTTCCAGGCCCGCCGGGCCGAACTGTTCCAGACCTGCCTGGCCGAACTGGAAGACGGGCGCTACCGGCAGACCATTCGCCATCGTTACGCCGCCAAGTGGGGCGTGCAGTCACCATTCGTGTTCTGGAGCGTGCTCAGCGAAGAGTTGCTGGAGCAAGCCCTGGATTGCCTCCCGGCCGAGCATCTCAGGCACTGGTTCAACCGCCTCTTGCTCGACATCAAAGCCAATCGCGCCGGCATGCCGGACCTGATCCAGTTCTGGCCGCAGCAAAAGACCTACCGCATGATCGAAGTCAAAGGCCCGGGCGATCGCCTGCAGGACAACCAGTTGCGCTGGCTGGAGTTCTGCCATGAACACCAGATGCCCATCGCCGTGTGCTACGTGCAATGGGCGGAGCAGGACGCTTGAGCTACAGCATTGCGGTGCGGGCGCTGTGTGAGTTCACCGCCAAGGCCGGCGACCTCGACCTGCGCTTCACGCCGACGCCCACTGCGCTGGAGGGCATTGTCGGGCACCGCACGGTGGCCTCGCGACGCAGCGAGGGTTACCAAAGCGAAGTCGCCCTTGAGGGCCAGCATCAGACCTTGACGGTCAAGGGCAGGGCGGATGGCTATGACCCGGGGCAAAACTGCCTGGAAGAGGTCAAGACCTACCGCGGTGACCTGAGCAAGCAACCGGCCAACCACCGTCAGTTGCATTGGGCCCAGGCGAAAATCTACGGCTGGTTGATGTGCCGCCAACTGGATCTGCCCCGGATCAACCTGGCGCTGGTGTATTTCGACATCGTCAGCGAAAAGGAAACCTGCCTGGTCGAGTCCTTCGAGGCCGCGCAGCTGCAACAGTTCTTCGAGCTTCAATGCGCGCGCTTCCTGCAATGGGCACAACAGGAAGTCGCCCACCGTGACGGGCGCAATCTCGCGGCGCAGCGCCTGGCCTTTCCCCACGCCGACTTTCGGCCGGGGCAGCGCCATCTGGCCGAGTCGGTGTTCAAGGCCGTCAGCACAGGGCGCTGCCTGATGGCGCAGGCGCCCACGGGCATCGGCAAGACCCTGGGCACCCTGTTTCCCATGCTCAAGGCACTGGCACCGCAGCAGCTGGACAAAGTGTTCTTCCTGACGGCGAAAACCCCGGGACGCAAGCTCGCCCTGGACGCCGCGCAAGTGTTGCTGGCCAGCGCCGATGCGCCACCGTTGCGGGTGCTGGAGATGATTGCCCGGGACAAGGCCTGCGAACATCCGGACAAAGCCTGCCACGGTGAGTCCTGCCCACTGGCCCGGGGTTTCTACGATCGCCTGCCGGCTGCGCGGCAGGCGGCCAGTCAACTGAGCCTGCTGGACCAGGGCGCCTTGCGCGAGGTTGCCCTGGCACACGAAGTCTGTCCGTATTACCTGAGCCAGGAAATGGCGCGATGGGCCGACGTGGTGGTTGCCGACTACAACTATTACTTCGATTTCAGCGCCTTGCTGTTCGGTCTGGCCCAGGCCAATCACTGGAGGGTCGCGGTGCTGGTCGACGAAGCCCACAACCTGGTGGAGCGCGGTCGGCAGATGTACAGCGCCAGCCTCGATCAGGCGACCTTCAACGCTGTGCGCAAAACCGCACCCGAGGTGCTGAAAAAGCCAATGCAGCGAATCAGCCGCGAGTGGAATGCCCTGCATGACGCGCAAACCGGTGCCTATCA
This sequence comes from Pseudomonas sp. PDM28, assembly GCF_019219115.1. Taxonomy (NCBI): domain Bacteria; kingdom Pseudomonadati; phylum Pseudomonadota; class Gammaproteobacteria; order Pseudomonadales; family Pseudomonadaceae; genus Pseudomonas; species Pseudomonas sp. PDM28. The sequence goes on along the minus strand of NZ_JAHUWG010000007.1, from coordinate 22,326 downwards.
AGCCTATGACAAGGCGCCGGAAAAGCTGCTTCAGGCACTGTCATCGTGCAGCGCCAGCATCGGTGACTACCTGAACGATCACCCACAAGGGCTGGACAGCGCACTGCAAGGCTTCTACTTCGACATGCTGCAGTTTTGCCGGGTGGCCGAACTGTTCGATGAGCAGTTCCTGTTCGACATCAGCAAGCGCGACCTCGAACGCAAGCGCAATCTTTCGCAGCTGTGCCTGCGCAATGTGGTACCCGCAGGGTTCATCCGCCCGCGCCTGACTGCCGCGCGCAGCACCGTGCTGTTTTCCGCGACCCTCAGCCCCCGGCACTATTACGCCGATTTATTGGGAACGCCGGCCGATACGGTGTGCATCGACGTCGAGTCGCCGTTTCATGCCGATCAACTGCAAGTGCACATCGTCAACCGGATCTCCACGCGGTTCGTGCATCGCCAGTCCTCGCTCGAACCGATCGTGGAGCTGATCGCCAGCCAGTTCTGCAAGCGTCCCGGTAATTACCTGGCGTTTTTCAGCAGTTTCGATTATTTGCAGCAGGTGGCGCAGCTACTTGCCGAGAAACATCCGCACATCAGCCTGTGGTCGCAGTCCCGTGGCATGGGCGAAGCGCAACGCCAGCAGTTTCTCGACCAATTCCACGCCGACGGCCAGGGGGTCGGCTTTGCGGTGCTGGGCGGGGCCTTTGGTGAAGGCATCGATTTGCCCGGTGCCCGGTTGATCGGCGCATTCATCGCCACGTTGGGGCTGGCCCAGCTCAATCCGGTGAACGAGCAACTGAAACGGCGCATGGCCGCCATCTTTGGCGCCGGTTACGACTACACCTATCTGTTTCCCGGTGTGCAGAAAGTGGTGCAGGCCGCCGGGCGGGTCATCCGTACGCAACAGGATCAAGGGGTAGTGATGTTGATCGACGACCGTTTTGGCGAGCACAAGGTCAGGCAATTACTGCCGCGCTGGTGGTCGATTGCGCCAACGAATTCTCGCTCTGCTCCGTAGGAATATTTACCTTTAAAAACAAATACATACCTTGATTAAAACAACGGATTGAACAATCAGCGCCAGCACGCTTTATTGGAAAGGCTGGATATCACAACCCAATTCTTTGATAAGGAAATCAAGGTATGTCAGAAGCTCCGAAATACAACTATTCCTCAGACGACGTGATCAAGGCGTTCGACGAGATCCACCCTATGCTCTTCGTCGGAAAAACTGCCGAAGCCATCCCAAAGTTGCTGATCACCGCCGGAGTGGAGGGCTCGGGCAAGACTTTCTTGCTGGAAAAGAGCTTGCTGCCATCCGGGAATTACGGGAACTACATTCGACTGTACCTGCCTGAATATCGAAAAAAACACCCGCATTACACCGACATGATCAAGCTCGGGGTTTTGCACGCCTACGAACATACAGAAGCGTTTGCCAGGGAACTCGGTGAGAAAATCTTCGCCAACGCGCTTTCTCAAAGATACAACATCATCATGGAGTGCGCGTTCGATGACATCGGTTTTGCCGGATTGGCAAAGTTTGTTCCCGGTTATCAACTCGAAGTCCATGTCGTGGGCTGCAATCACGCGTTCGCCCATCTGTCCAGCATCAAAAGAGCATTCTCCAGTCTGGAAAAGCAGGAGATGGAACGGTTTGTCAGCTATTCGAGACTCGAGTCGAGCATCAGTAACGCCCCTGCGGTTCTCGTTGCGTTCGAGTTCATCGCAAAGACAGTGAGTGGCTCACAAATCTACTTGTACGAGCGCGGTCTGGGCACGCTGAGCGAACGGGTGCTGCGTGCTCACAGCACCTATACCCTGAACCAAAATGGGAATTTGAACGAAGTTTCAACGTTGCAGCCATATGCATACAGCGCCTATGACACTATCCTCAGAAGGTCCGTCTATTCGATGGAGGAGCGTGACGAGATGGTGAGGGAATGTCATCTGCAGCTGCTTAAAACCAGCAAATATGACAAACAGGTTCCCGATTTCGTCTACAACGACCTTTACTCCTATATCACCAAGTACGTGTATCGCTAAGCGGGGATTGCAGGCCATGTAGCAAATTGCTGCAGTCATGGCTTTCCAGATTGGCAGTTTGTCTCATACTCCAGAAAAACAATCATGACGCGAGAACTCAATGAGCGAGGATCAAAACAGGCCGAGTACCGTTGAGGACAAGCGCTTTCGCCTGTTGATCGATGCGGTGATCGACTATGCGATCTACATGATAGATCCGGACGGCGTCATTACCAGCTGGAATGCCGGCGCCAGGCGTTTCAAGGGGTATGAAGAGGCCGAGATCCTCGGTGAGCATTTCTCGCGTTTCTACACCGATGAGGATCGCCGGGCCGGCTTGCCCCAGCGGACACTGGACACGGCGCTGGGTGAAGGGCGTTTCGAGGGCGAGGGCTGGCAGGTGCGCAAGGACGGCACCCATTTCTGGTCCCATGTGGTCATCGATCCGATCTTCGACCCGTCGGGCACCTTGCTGGGTTTCGCCAAGATCACCCGCGACCTGACCGAGCGCCGGGTGGCCGAGGAAATCCTCAAGCAAAGCGAGCAGCAGTTCCGCCTGCTGGTGCAGAGCGTTACCGACTATGCGATCTACATGCTTTCGCCGGACGGACGCGTGAGCAACTGGAACCTTGGCGCCCAGCGCATCAAGGGTTACTTGCCCGAAGAAGTCATTGGCCAGCATTTTTCGATCTTCTATACCCCGGAGGATCGCGAAGCCCGCGAGCCACAAAGGACGCTGGACATCGCCAAGCGTGAAGGGCGCTTTGAAAACAAGGGCTGGCGGATGCGCAAGGACGGTACGCGGTTCCTAGCCCACGTCATAGTCGATCCGATCTGGGGCGACACCGGGAACTTGCTCGGTTTTGCCAAGATTACCCGTGATATCACTGACGTCACGCAAGCGCAGCAGGTGCTGGAACAAACCCGGGAGGCCTTGTTCCAGGCGCAGAAAATGCAAGCCATCGGCCAACTCAGTGGTGGCATCGCTCACGATTTCAATAACCTGCTGACGGTGATCCTCGGCAATCTGGAAATCGTGCGCAAACGCGTGACGGACAATCCAAAATTGACCCGCTTGATCGACAACGCTACCCAGGGTGCCCTGCGCGGCGTTTCCCTGACCCAGCGCATGCTGGCGTTTGCCCGACGCCAGGAACTCAAGTCGGAGCCTGTGCGGATACCGGCCTTGGTGGAAGGCATTTCCGGGCTGTTGCGCAGTTCCCTGGGGCCTTCGGTGAAAATCGAAACGCGCTTTCCCGAAGATCTCGAGCCGGTGATGGCGGACCTCAATCAGCTGGAACTGGCCGTACTGAACCTGGCCACCAACGCCCGTGACGCCATGCCCAATGGCGGGACCATCAGCTTCAGCGCCAGAAACCGTGAAGTGACCGACAGCGCCACCTCATCCCTGGCCGCGGGGGGCTACGTCTGCCTGAGCATTGCCGATACCGGCGAGGGCATGGATGAAACCACGCTGGTCTCGGCGATGGACCCGTTTTTCACCACCAAGGGCGTCGGTAAAGGTACGGGCCTGGGGTTGTCGATGGTTCACGGTTTTATTGAACAACTGGGCGGACGGTTCATCCTCAAAAGCCAGAAGGACCATGGCACCACCGCCGAACTCTGGTTGCCGGTCGCCACCGGGGATTCGCCCGTCAAACCGGTCGCCGAAGCGCCGGCCGTGACCGGACCCGGCCTGAGCGTATTGGTGGTGGACGATGACAGCCTGGTATTGACCAGCACCTGTCTGCTGCTCGAGGACCTCGGGCATCGGGTCATCAGTGCGCCTTGCGGTGCCAGGGCGCTGGAACTGTTCAACAGTGAACCGCAGATCGATCTGGTCATCACCGACATGGCCATGCCACAGATGAGTGGGGCTCAACTGGCCAATGCCATCAGGAACATGCGACCGGACGTGCCGATCATCCTCGCCACCGGTTATGCCGAACGGCTGGAAGGCTTTGCCGCCCATCTGCCGCGTTTGCCGAAACCTTTTACCCAACTCAACCTGGTGGAAGTCATTGCCTTGGCGATGAAGTGACGCGGCGGTTGCGCTGTTCATAGCGGGCCAGCATGGGCTGGGTGCTGATGCCGTGGACCAGAATGCTCAGGGCCACCACCGAGAGCGTCAGGTCGGTACACAAGGTGGACACCGAAGGCGGCAGATCGTGGTTCAGGGCGTAGAACAGGTAGTAGAAACTGCCGATGCCGCGAATGCCGAACCAGCCGATCAACCAGCGTTGCGGGCCATTGAGCAGCGAACCCCAGGGCATCAGCCAGACCGCCAGCGGGCGAATCATGCCGAACAGCACCAGTGCAAGCACCAGAGCCCGCCAGTCCCAGTGTGCAACCAGCACGACCCCGAGCAAGGTGACCAGAAACACTTCCATGGCCCGTTCCACCAGGCTGCCGAATGACAGCATGTCGCCCATCATGATCCCGGCAGCGACTTGCGTGTCTTGCAGGTGGTCCACATTGCCGGCCACGGCCGATTCGGGTTCGACATGCTGATGACCGACCACCGCCTGGACCAGATGCTCGGCCGGTGCCTGGGTGTCACCGCTTGTCTTGACCTCGGCTTGGCGCAAGCCCAGGCCAGCGGCAAATACCGAGAGAAAGCCGTAGCCCTCAATGGCTTCGGCCACGACATAGGCCAGTGCGATCAGGGCCAGGGCCAGGTAATCATTGGGCGAGAAGGTGCTGTCGGCGTTCTTGATGCGCATGAACAAGGTCAGGCGGCCAATGCCGCGCCCCATCCAGTAACCGGTCAGCAGTCCGGCGGGCACGGCCCAGAGCAGACGCTTTAATGCCCAGTCATCGAGCCAGGCCCCTGTATTGTCACTGTGTTGCAGAAACAACAAGCCGAGGATGACGAAGGGGAATGCAATGCCATCGTTGAAACCGGCTTCACCGGTAAGCCCGAACCTGACCGGGTCGTAATCCCTGGCATCGCTGACCTGTACCAGAGAGGCCAGGACCGGATCGGTGGGCGCCAGAATCGCCCCGATCAACAGCGACGGCCCCCACGGGAACCCAAATCCGAAATGCAGTAACAGGCTTACACCGGCAATGGTCAGGATCATCACCGGTCCCGCCAGGGCAAATGCCACCCGCCATCGGCGATCGCCCAGGGGCAGGCGCAACTTCAACCCGCAGACAAACAGCGAAAAAAGTACCGCTACTTCCGATAGATGCTCCATCCAGAAGGCGGCATCCTTGACATCCAGCCTGAGCAAACCCAGGCCTACCGGACCGATGGCGACGCCCAGCACCAGACACACCGCCGACGTGGTGACCGGCATCCAGCGCAGGTACGACGAGGTCAGTGCCAGCGTCAGCAACACAGCCCCCAACACCGCCACCCAGGTAATGAAGCTCATGGTCCGGATCCCGAAACAACCTTGTAGGAGCGAGCTTGCTCGCGATGGACGTAAACGATAACGCGTTCTGTCTGAATAAACGCGTTGCGCTGGCGATCATCGCGAGCGAGCTCGCTCCCACAGGGATCCGGGTGGTTGTCGAGGGGCTGGATCAAGCCTTGAGATGGCGCAGACTGCGCTCCATCCGCGCGATGCAGATTACTTGTGGGAGCGAGCTTGCTCGCGATGGACGTAAACGATAACGCGTTCTGTCTGAATAAACGCGTTGCGCTGGCGTTCATCGCGGGCAAGCCTGCTCCCACAGGGATCCGGGTGGTTGTCGAGGGGCTGGATCAGGCCTTGAGATGACGCAAGCTGCGTTCCATCCGCGCAATGCCTTCTCCAAGCAGCGAGCGTGGGCAGCCGAAATTCAGGCGTACGAACTGCTTGCAGTCATCGCCGAAGTCCAGGCCGGCGCTCAAGCCGACCCTGGCCTGTTCGAGGAAGAACTGCTGCGGGTCGTCCAGCCCCAGTGCCGTGCAGTCGAGCCACGCCAGGTAAGTGCTTTGCGGCAGGTTCATGGTGATGCCCGGCAGGCGGGTGCGTATTGCTTCGGCGAGAAAATCGCGGTTGCCTTGCAGGTAGACCTTCAGTTCGGCCAGCCAGGGCGCGGCCTCGCTGTAGGCGACGCGGGTGGCTTCCATGCCCAGCGGATTGACGCTGTCGACCATGCCGCAACGGGCGTGGTTGACCTTCTCGCGCAGGTGGCGGTCCTGGATGATCATGAACGAGGTCTTCAGGCCGGCGATGTTGTAGGCCTTGCTCGCCGACATCAGCGTGATGGTGCGCTGGGCGACTTGCGGGCTCAGCGTGGCCATCGGAATGTGCTGGCGGCCGTCGAAGCACAACTCGGCGTGGATCTCGTCGGAAATGATCCAGGCATCATGCTCAAGGCAAATGTCGGCAATGGCTTGCAGCTCTGCGCGGGGAAAAGCCTTGCCCAACGGGTTGTGCGGGTTGCTCAGCAGCAGTGCACCACCACCTTGCAGCGACTGGCTCAGGGTATCCAGCGGCGTGCTGTAGGTGCCGTCGGTCTGCGCATCGAAATTCAGCTCGACCTTGTTCAGGCCCCAATGTCCGGGTGCGTGGCGCAGCGGCGGGTAGTTCGGCACCTGTACCACGACGTTCTGTGGCGCCTGCACCAGGGCCTTCAACGCCATGTTGAAGCCCGACTCGACGCCCGGCAGGAAAATCAGCTCCTGGGGCTCGACACGCCAGGCGTATTTGTTCCAGAGGTCGGCAACGATAGCCTCGCGCAGGTCATCCTGGGCCACGCTGTAACCGACCATCGGGTGTTCCAGTCGTTTTTGCAGGGCCTGGATGATCACCGGCGGCGCGGCGAAATCCATGTCGGCGACCCACATCGGCAACACGTCCGCCGGGTAGCGGCTCCACTTGGTACTGCCGGTATTGTGGCGGTCGAACACCTGATCAAAATCGAAAGTCATGCGCAAATCTCGTAAAGGCCGGTTAATCATGCCGGCCATGATAAGCGCCAATCCCTGCAGGAGCGAGCCTGCTCGCGATGACTGACACCACACCCCCTGTGGGAGCGGGCTTGCCCGCGAAGGGCATGAGTGTTGGTTGACACTACGCCTTCGCGGGCAAGCCCGCTCCCACAGGTTTTGTGCCAATAGCCGTGAACGCCGACTAACGCCCGACGGTCGGGTTTCATCGCAGATTCGACAGCATTGACTAAAGTTCAACTGTCGGCAGCCAGACTGCCGCGACCGTGGTTGTTCGAAAAAGCCCGGCCATGTACCGGGTTCCACCTGATCAGGAGTGCACGATGGATCTCAGCCGTCGTCAGTTCTTCAAGGTCGCCGGTATCGGCCTTGCAGGCTCTAGCCTGGGTGCGTTGGGCATGGCCCCGACGCTTGCCTTTGCCGAACAGGTGCGTCATTTCAAGCTCGCCCACACCCATGAAACCCGCAACACCTGCCCGTATTGCTCGGTCGGTTGCGGCTTGATCATGTACAGCCAGGGCGATGCGGCGAAGAATGTCGCGCAAAACATCATCCACATCGAAGGTGACGCCGACCACCCGGTCAACCGCGGCACCCTGTGCCCCAAAGGCGCGGGCCTGCTGGATTTCATTCACAGTCCCGGCCGCCTGCAATACCCGCAGGTGCGCAAGCCCGGCAGCACCGAGTGGACGCGCATCTCCTGGGATGAAGCCCTCGATCGCGTCGCCAACCTGATGAAGGCCGACCGCGACGCCAACTTCATCGAGAAGAACGCCCAGGGGCAAACCGTGAACCGCTGGCTGACCACCGGTTTCCTCGCGGCATCGGCGGCGTCCAATGAAGCGGGCTACATCACCCACAAGGTGGTGCGCAGCCTCGGCATGCTGGGGTTCGATAACCAGGCGCGTGTCTGACACGGCCCGACGGTGGCAAGTCTTGCCCCGACGTACGGCCGTGGTGCCATGACCAATACCTGGACCGATATCGCCAACGCGAATCTGGTTCTGGTGATGGGCGGCAACGCAGCAGAAGCGCACCCGTGCGGCTTCAAATGGGTGACCGAAGCCAAGGCGCACAACAAGGCGCGGCTGATCGTGGTCGACCCGCGTTTTACCCGTACCGCCTCGGTGGCCGACTATTACGCGCCGATCCGTACCGGTACCGACATCGCCTTCATGGGCGGGCTGATCAACTACCTGCTGACCGAGGACAAGATCCAGCACGAGTACGTGCGCAACTACACCGACGTGTCGTTCATCGTCAAAGCCGGCTATGGCTTCGAGGACGGGATTTTCAGCGGCTACGACGCGGCCAAGCGTCTCTACACCGACAAATCCGGCTGGGGCTATGAGCTCGGTGAAGATGGTTTTGCCAAGGTCGACCCGACCCTGCAGGACCCGCGCTGCGTCTATCAGTTGATGAAGCAGCATTACAGCCGTTACACCAAGGAACTGGCGAGCCAGATCTGCGGCATGCCGGTCGACGCCATGCAGAAGATCTGGGAGGAAATCGCCACTTGCTCGCAACCGGGCAAGACCATGACCATCCTCTATGCGCTGGGCTGGACCCAGCACTCGATTGGCGCGCAGATCATCCGCAGCGCGGCGATGGTGCAACTGCTGCTGGGCAACGTCGGCATGCCGGGCGGGGGCGTGAATGCCTTGCGCGGGCACTCCAACATCCAGGGGCTGACCGACCTGGGGCTGTTGTCCAACTCACTGCCGGGCTACCTCACTCTGCCCGGCGATGCCGAACAGGATTACAACGCCTACATCGTCAAGCGTACGCAGAAGCCGTTGCGGCCGGGGCAACTGTCCTACTGGCAGAACTACAGCAAGTTCCACGTCAGCCTGATGAAGTCCTGGTACGGCGCCAACGCCACCGCCGAGAACAACTGGGCTTACGATTATTTGCCGAAACTGGACATCCCCCAATACGACATCCTCAAGGTGTTCGACCTGATGGGGCAAGGCAAGGTGAACGGCTACATGTGCCAGGGCTTCAACCCTATCGCCGCGTTGCCAGACAAAAACCGCGTGATGGCGGCGCTGGCCAAGCTGAAATGGCTGGTGGTGATGGACCCACTGGCCACAGAGACTTCCGAGTTCTGGCAAAAGGTCGGGCCGTACAACGACGTGAACAGCGCCGACATCCAGACCGAAGTGATCCGCCTGCCCACCACCTGTTTTGCCGAGGAGGACGGTTCGCTGGTCAACAGCAGCCGCTGGCTGCAATGGCACTGGAAAGGCGCCGACGGCCCTGGCGAAGCGCGCACCGACGTGCGGATCATGAGCGAATTGTTCCTGCGTCTGCGCCAGCGCTATCAGGCCGATGGCGGCAAGTATCCCGACCCGCTGCTCAAGTTGACGTGGCCGTACAAGATCCCCGACGAACCTTCGCCGGAGGAACTGGCCAAGGAAATCAACGGCTCGGCGACTTCCGACTTCACCGACGCCACCGGCGCGGCGATCAAGGCCAATACGCAACTGGCCGGTTTCGGCCAGCTCAAGGATGACGGCAGCACGGCGTCCGGTTGCTGGATTTTCTGTGGCAGCTGGACCGAACTTGGCAACCAGATGGCCCGCCGCGACAACAACGACCCGTATGGCATGCACCAGCATCAGGGCTGGGCCTGGGCCTGGCCGGCCAACCGGCGGATCCTCTACAACCGCGCCTCGGCGGACCTGCAAGGCAAGCCGTGGGATCCGAAAAAACGCCTGGTGTGGTGGAACGGCAAAGCCTGGGCCGGTACCGATGTACCGGACTACAAGGCCGACGTGCCGCCGGAAGCGGGGATGAACCCGTTCATCATGAACCCCGAAGGCGTGGCGCGATTCTTCGCCGTCGACAAGATGAACGAAGGTCCGTTTCCCGAGCACTACGAGCCGTTCGAGACCCCGATCGGCATCAATCCACTGCACCCGCAAAACAAGAAAGCCACCAGCAACCCGGCAGCGCGGATCTTCGATTCGGTCTGGGACTCCCTCGGCGTGGCCAAGGATTACCCGTACGCCGCCACCAGTTACCGGCTGACCGAGCATTTCCACTTCTGGAGCAAGCATTGCAAGCTCAACGCGATTACCCAACCGGAGCAATTCGTCGAGATCGGTGAAGTGCTGGCCAAGGAAAAAGGCATAGTCGCAGGCGACCGGGTACGGGTCAGCAGCAAGCGTGGCTTCATTGAAGCGGTGGCGGTGGTGACCAAGCGGATTCGTCCGCTACAGGTCAACAACCAGGTGGTGCACCAGATCGGCATTCCCCTGCACTGGGGCTTCACCGGGCTCACACGGCACGGTTACCTGACCAACACCCTGGTGCCGTTCCTCGGCGATGGCAACACACAGACCCCGGAATCCAAGTCATTCCTGGTCAACGTGGAGAAAGTCTAAATGGCCAGCCAAGACATCATTGCCCGCTCGGCCACCACCACGCCCGCGCCCTCGGTACGCGGCATGGAGGAAGTCGCCAAGCTGATCGACACCACCAAATGCATTGGCTGCAAGGCCTGTCAGGTTGCCTGCTCGGAATGGAACGAACTGCGCGACGAGGTCGGCCATAACCACGGCACCTACGAAAACCCGCAGGACCTCAGCGCCGAAACCTGGACGCTGATGCGCTTCACCGAGCACGAGACCGACGCCGGCAACCTGGAATGGCTGATCCGCAAGGACGGCTGCATGCACTGCGCCGAGCCCGGTTGCCTGGCCGCATGCCCCAGCCCCGGGGCGATCATCAAGCACGCCAACGGCATCGTCGATTTCGATCAGGACCACTGCATCGGCTGCGGTTACTGCATCACCGGGTGTCCGTTCAACATTCCACGGATCTCGCAAAAGGATCACAAGGCCTACAAGTGCACCCTGTGCTCGGACCGGGTGGCGGTCGGCCTGGAACCGGCCTGCGTGAAAACCTGCCCGACCGGTGCCATCGTGTTCGGCTCCAAGGACGACATGAAGGAGCACGCAGCCGAACGCATCGTCGATCTGAAAAGCCGCGGCTTTGAAAACGCCGGCCTGTACGACCCCGAAGGCGTCGGCGGCACCCACGTGATGTACGTGCTGCACCATGCCGATACGCCAAGACTGTACGCCGGCTTGCCCGATCACCCGGCGATCAGCCCGTTGGTGGGGCTGTGGAAAGGCATCAGCAAACCCCTGGCGCTGCTGGCCATGGGCGCGGCGGTGCTGGCCGGGTTCTTCCACTACGTGCGGGTCGGCCCGCAAATCGTCGAAGAGGATGAACATCCCGAGCCGCCGGACAACGCCGTGCACGAAGTCGATCCGTCGGTGCATACCTTCGATCCCCGTGGGGAGGGCAGGCCATGAGCGACAAGACGATCCTGCGCTACACCAGCAACCAGCGCACCAATCACTGGCTGGTGGCGATTCTGTTCTTCATGGCTGGGTTGTCCGGATTGGCACTGTTCCACCCGGCGCTGTTCTGGCTGAGCAACCTGTTCGGCGGCGGGCCATGGACACGCATCCTGCACCCGTTCATGGGCGCGCTGATGTTCCTGCTATTCCTTGGCCTGGTGTTTCGCTTCTGGCGCGCCAACTACTTCATCGCCAACGATCGCCTGTGGCTCAGGCGCATCGACCGGGTGATGAAAAATGAAGAGGAGGGCGTCCCGCCCATCGGCAAATACAACCCCGGGCAGAAGCTGCTGTTCTGGACTTTACTGCTGTGCATGCTGGTGCTGTTGTTCAGCGGGCTGGTGATCTGGCGTGCCTACTTCAGCGAGTATTTCGGCATCACCGCGATACGCTGGGCGATGTTGCTGCATGCGCTGGCCGGTTTCGTGCTGATCCTGAGCATCATCGTGCACATCTACGCCGGTATCTGGATCAAAGGCTCGGTCAGCGCCATGGTGCACGGCCGGGTCAGCCGCGGCTGGGCCAGGAAACACCACGAACTCTGGTATCGCCAAGTGACTCAAGATGAGACCCGCGACGAAGCGCCTACGCGACCGATCACCAAAAAGGGCTGACATTTGCCAACCATCCTCGAACCTGGAGAAATCGAAGCGGCGGCCAGTTCGCCGCCGTTTCTGTACCTGCCACCGCATAACCTGTTCAGCCTGCGCGCCCAGCGTCTGGAAATTCTGGCCGAAGGGCACCCGCTGGCCGATTACCTGCGCCTGATTGCCGGGTTGTGCCGGGTGCAGCAACAGGTGCTGGACGACCCGCCGCTTGGCGAGCCTCTGGACCGGCAACGCATCGAGTTGTGCCAGCAGCACGGCTTGCCGCCCTTTGCGGCCGACAGCCTGGCGCGCGAAGACGACTGGCAGCTTTACCTCGATGCCTTGTTGCAACGCTATAGCGCACCGCCACAATCCGCCGTGGCCGATGCCGTGGACACCTTGCGCCTGGCCGGTGCCGGGCAACGCCGCGCCTGGGCGGTGGCACTGGTCAGCGGCCAGTATTCGCTGGTACCGGCGGCGCTGGTGCCGTTTCTCGGTGCGGCACTGCAAACGGCCTGGAGCCACTGGCTGTTGAGTACGCCGAACCTGGCACTGACTCCCGGCGACAGCCTCAGCCAGTGCCCGGCCTGTGGCTCGCCAGCCATGGCCGGGGTCATCCGCCATCGCGGCAAGCACAATGGCTTGCGTTATCTGGTCTGTTCGCTGTGTGCCTGCGAGTGGCACGTAGTGCGGGTCAAGTGCGTGTATTGCGAGCAGAGCAAGGGCCTGGAATACCTCAGCCTTGAAGATGATCGCCACGCCGCCAATCAGGCGCCGTTGCGCGCCGAGGTTTGCCCCGGTTGCAACAGCTATCTGAAGTTGCTCTATCTGGAAAACGATGCGGATGCCGAAGCGTTGTCGGCCGACCTGTCCAGCCTGATGCTCGACATGCGCCTGGCCCAGGACGGTTATCAGCGCCTGGCGCCGAATCTGCTGCTGGCGCCGGGAGACGAATAAACGTAGCGTCTACACTCTGGCGCGAGGGTCATTCGTTTCCAGGAGTGCCAGATGTCTGCACGCGGTGCCAGCCCATCCCTGCGTCTACCTTCCATCGACAGTCTGTTGCGTCACCCGGCGTGCCGGCCGCTGGCCGAGCGCCATGGACGCGACGCCTTGCTGAGTGCCTTGCGGCTGTTGCTGGATGAATTGCGCGAAGGGGCACGGCAGGGTTTGCTCGACCCTGTAGAGGTCAGCGCCGAAGTGCTGGCAGGCCGGGTCGGCGAGCGATTGGCCATCCAGCATCGCAGCCATGTGCGGCGGGTGTTCAACCTCACCGGCACGGTGCTGCATACCAACCTCGGGCGGGCGTTGTTGCCCGAAGAAGCGATCGAGGCGGTGCAAATGGCCGCGCGTTATCCGCTCAACCTTGAGTTCGACTTGCGCAGCGGCAAGCGCGGCGATCGCGACGACCTGATCGAAGGCTTGATCCGCGAGCTGACCGGTGCCGAAGCGGTGACCGTGGTCAACAACAATGCCGCCGCGGTGCTGTTGACCCTCAACAGCCTGGGGGCGCGCAAGGAAGGGATCATTTCCCGGGGCGAACTGATTGAAATCGGCGGCGCCTTCCGCATTCCCGACATCATGGCCCGCGCCGGGGTGAAGCTCTTTGAGGTCGGCACCACCAACCGCACCCATGCCCGCGACTACGAAACCGCCATCGGCCCGCGCAGCGGTTTGATCATGCGGGTGCACGCGAGCAACTACAGCATTCAAGGCTTCACCACGAGCGTGCCGACCGTGGAACTTGCGCAACTGGCACACCGGCACGGCTTGCCGCTGCTCGAAGACCTCGGCAGCGGCAGCCTGCTGGACTTGACCCGCTGGGGGCTGCCCGCCGAACCGACGGTGCGCCAGGCGCTGCTGGATGGCGCGGACATCGTGACCTTCAGTGGCGACAAACTGCTCGGCGGCCCGCAAGCCGGGCTGATTGTAGGCCGCAAGGACCTGATCGCCAGGATCAAGAAAAACCCCCTCAAGCGTGCGCTGCGGGTCGATAAAATGACCCTGGCGGCCCTGGAAGCGGTGCTGGGTCTATACCGAAACCCGGACCGACTGGCCGAGCGTCTGCCGAGCCTGCGCCTGCTGACCCGGCCACAGGCCGATATCCTCGCCCAGGCTGAGCGCTTGCAGCCGACGCTGACCCACGTGCTGGGTGAAGGCTGGAGCGTCAGCGCCATGCCGTCACTGGGCATGATCGGCAGCGGCAGCCAACCGGTGGCGCGGCTGGCCAGCGCGGCGCTGTGTATTCGCCCACTTACGTCGAAGCGTTTACGCGGGCGATCCTTGCTGAATCTGGAGGAGGCCTTTCGCGCCTTGCCGATTGCGGTGCTCGGGCGCATTGACGATGACGCCCTGTGGCTGGACCTGCGGCAACTGGACGACGAGCCGGCCTGGCTGACGCAGCTCGATCAATTGCAGGTGGAGGGCCGGGCAGGGTGATTGTCGGCACCGCAGGACACATCGACCATGGCAAGACGGCGCTGCTCCAGGCGCTGACGGGCCAGGCGGGCGACCGGCGCCGGGAGGAGCGTGAGCGCGGCATGACCATCGACCTCGGCTACCTGTATGCCGCGCTGGAGCCGGGGGCGCCACTGACCGGTTTCATCGACGTTCCCGGCCATGAGCGCTTCACCCACAACATGCTGGCCGGGGCACAGGGCATCGATCTGGTGTTGCTGGTGGTGGCCGCCGATGACGGGGTGATGCCGCAGACCCGCGAGCACCTGGCGATCGTCGAGTTGCTCGGCATCCCGCGGGCGCTGGTGGCGATCAGCAAGTGCGATCGGGTCGACAGCGCCAGGGTACAGGACGTGCGTGAGCAGATCCGTACCTTGCTGGCGCCCGGACCCTTTGCCGATGCGCCGCTGATTGCACTGTCGAGCATGACCGGCGAGGGCATCGAAACCTTGCGCAAGACGTTGCTCGATGCCCAGCGTGAAGTGTCGCAACGCAATACAGACGGTGGTTTTCGCCTGGCGATCGATCGGGCCTTCAGCGTGGCCGGTGCCGGTATCGTGGTGACCGGTACGGCGCTGTCCGGCCAGGTCGCGGTGGGCGATACCTTGCTGTTGGGGCCACAAGGCAAACCGGTGCGCATTCGCGGCCTGCACGCACAGAATCAGGCCGCCGACAGCGCCTGTGCCGGCCAGCGCGTGGCGATGAACCTGAGTGCCGAACGACTGGCGCTGGAGCACATCCATCGCGGTCACTGGTTGCTGGCCGACGGCTTGTACGCGCCGACCCAGCGCCTGGACATCGACATGCAGTTGCTTGCCGGCGAATCCCGGGCCTTCGAACATTTTCAACCGGTGCACGTGCACCTCGGCACCCAGGACGTCACCGGCAGAGTCGCCTTGCTCGAAGGCACCAGCCTGGCGCCCGGTGGGCGGATGTTTGCCCAACTGCTGCTCAATGCGCCGGTGCACGCGGTGAAAGGCGATCGGCTGATCCTGCGCGACCAGAGTGCCCAACGTACCTTGGGTGGCGGTCGGGTACTCGATCCGTTTGCACCGACCCGGCAACGCCGCAGCCCCGAACGCTTGGCGCAGTTGGTGGCCCTGGCGAGCAGCACGAAGCTGGAGGATGTTTTGCCGGCATTGCTGGCCCACAGCGACACCGGGCTCGATCCGCAGCGCCTGGAGCGGCAGTTCAACCGACCGCGCAGCCATTGGGTGTTGCCCGCTGACGTGCGCTGGATCGACACCCGCCAGGGCGCGTTGCTGTTCAGTGCCAGCCGTTGGCAGGCCTTGAAGGCCGCCGTGCTGGAACAACTCGCACGCTTTCATCAACTAGAACCGGACCAGATGGGGCCGGACCGGGATCGCTTGCGCCGATTTGCCGGCAGCACTCAAGAACGTGGGACATTCATCAGCCTGCTCGACGAGTTGCTGGCCAGCGGCGACATCGCCAGCAGTGGCCCGTGGTTGCATCTGCCCGGGCATCAAGTGCGCTTGAGCGAAGAGGACGAAGCCCTGTGGCTGCAATTGCAACCGCTGTTCGAGCAGGCCGCATTCGACCCGCCGTGGGTGCGCGACCTGGGGCATGAGGAAGCGGCCGTGCGCGGGTTGCTACGCAAAATGGCGCGCCTGGGCCTGATGCATCAAGTGGTGCGCGACCTGTTTTATACCGACAGCATGATTCGCCGATTGGCGGCTATGCTGATGCAACTGGCGGACGCCAACCCGGTGATCCAGGTGGCGGCGTTTCGTGATGCGGTGGGCCTGGGGCGCAAGCGCAGTATCCAGATACTGGAGTACTTCGACCGCATCGGCCTGACCCGGCGATTTGGCGATCGTCGCCAGGTTCGCCCGGACAATGCATTGGCCCAGCGCAATGAGCCCTGATTCAGGGGCAGGAATTCAAGGAAGGCAATCGCGCCCGGTGGCGCGGCCGGGCTTCAAACCCGGTTGGGGACGGCATCCGTTCCCGGGCAGGTTCGACTCCGGCTGCCTTCCGCCAAACAACCCCAGGCTTGCTGACTCTGTAGGAGCGAGCTTGCTCGCGATGGCGGTTGGTCGAAGCAATACATTCGTCCAGTTTTTACTAGGGGTTGCGAAATGGATCGTCAGAGATTGCGCTGCGCTTCCATCCGATCATGAAGGACCCTGATGATCGCAATTCCGTACGCCGTGATTCGAAAATAGATCTTGTGCCGCTCCACACTGCAGCGCCGATAACCAGGCCGGATAGTGTCGCAGGCCGGCGCTTTTTTCGGGTGCTCGGCCAATTGCGCAAATGCTGAGGTAAGAATGTCAATGTAGCGATTGGCCTGATCCAGGCCCCACTGGCGAGCGGTATAACTCCAGATTGCCTCAAGGTCGCCTTCTGCGGCAGGCGTTAGACGATACTCAGCCATGCGCGGTCAACATTCTCTGTTTGAATGCGGCTGGATCGAATGGGCGGGGTTTTCCGCTGGCTTCACCTTCCCGAAGGGCGGCACGAATCGTTTCGAGTTCAGCGCTGCGCTCCTGTTCACGACGGATCAGATCGCGAATATATTCGCTGTCGTTGGTGTAATGGCCCGCTTCTATCTGCGCTTTGATCCAGTTGTCTTGCTGGTCAGTCACGGTGATGGTTTTTCGTACGGTTCCCATGATCGGGCCTCCACGAGATGGTCGATTGCGTGCAACCTATCATACTATTGGTGCGGTATCGAGCAGGTCTACTGTAGGAGCGAGCTTGCTCGCGATGGTCGTTAACGATAACGCTTTTTTACTGGCTAAACGCGGCGCTCTCGAGACCATCGCGAGCAAGCTCGCTCCTACAGACGCGGTCTTCTGTGGGAGCTGGCTTGCCAGCGATGGTCGTTAACGATAATGCGTTTCTACTGGCTCAACGCGGCGCTCTCGAGACCATCGCGAGCAGGCTGGCTCCTAAAGACGCGGTCTTCTGTGGGAGCTGGCTTGCCAGCGATGATCGTTAACGATAACGCTTGTTTACTGGATAAATGCGGCGCTCTCGAGACCATCGCCAGCAGGCTGGCTCCTACGGACGCGGTCTTCTGTGGGAGCTGGCTTGCCAGCGATGGTCGTTAACGATAACGCTTGATCACTGGCTCAACGCGGCGCTCTCGAGTCCATCGCGAGCAAGCTCGCTCCTACAGACGCGGTCTTCTGTGGGAGCTGGCTTGCCAGCGATGGTCGTTAACGATCACGCTTGTTTACTGGCTAAACGCGGCGCTCTCGAGACCATCGCGAGCAAGCTCGCTCCTACAGACGCGGTCTTCTGTGGGAGCTGGCTTGCCAGCGATGATCGTTAACGATAACGCTTGTTTACTGGATAAATGCGGCGCTCTCGAGACCATCGCCAGCAGGCTGGCTCCTACGGACGCGGTCTTCTGTGGGAGCTGGCTTGCCAGCGATGGTCGTTAACGATCACGCTTGTTTACTGGTTCAACGCGGCGCACTCGAGACCATCGCGAGCAAGCTCGCTCCTACAGACGCGGTCTTCTGTGGGAGCTGGCTTGCCAGCGATGGTCGTTAACGATAATGCGTTTCTACTGGCTCAACGCGGCGCTCTTGAGTCCATCGCGAGCAGGCTCGCTCCCACAGGGTTTTTGTGTGCCATGTCAGATCGCTCTCAAAGATGATCCGCATCGATCACAGCCTTGGCGAACGCCTGCGGGTCTTCCTGTGGCAGGTTGTGGCCGATGCCGCCGTTGATCAGCCGGAACTCGTATTTGCCGGTGAAGCGTTTGGCATAGTCTTCGGGGGCCGGGTGCGGTGCGCCGTTGGCATCGCCTTCAAGGGTGATGGTCGGCACGCTGATGGACGGCACCGTGGCCAGCTTCTGCTCCAGCGCTTCGTAGCGGCTTTCACCCAGGACCAGGCCCAGGCGCCAGCGGTAGTTGAACACGGTGATGTCGACATGGTCCGGGTTGTCCAGCGCCTTGGCGCTGCGGTCGAAGGTAGCGTCATCGAACGCCCATTTCGGCGAAGCCAGTTGCCAGATCAGCTTGGCGAAGTCGTGGGTGTTTTTTGCGTAACCGGTGCGACCGCGGTCGGTGGCGAAGTAGAACTGATACCACCATTGCAGTTCCGCCTTGGGGGGCAGCGGGTTCTTGCCGGCCGCCTGGTTGCCGATCAGATAACCGCTGACCGAGACCAGCGCCTTGACCCGCTCCGGCCACAGCGCCGAGACAATGTCGGCCGAACGCGCACCCCAGTCATAACCACCGAGCACCGCTTGCTTGATCTTCAGCGCATCCATGAAATCGATGACATCACTGGCCAGTGCAGCCGGCTGGCCATTGCGCAGGGTCTGGTCGGAGAGGAAATGCGTATCGCCATAGCCGCGCGCATAGGGCATCAGTACCCGGTAACCCTTGGCGGCGAGCAGCGGCGCGACCTCGTCATAGCTGTGAATGTCGTACGGCCAGCCGTGCAGCAGGATCACCACCGGTCCGTTGGCCGGGCCGGTTTCGGCGTACGCCACGTCCAGCAGCCCGGCGTTGACATGCTTGAGCGGGCCGAACGGCGAGGGCGCCGCGTGAGTGGTTTGGGCAGGGGTCGCAGCCGGCTGCACGCTGGCGGCCGATTGCGCATGGGCCGCGCCGAGCACACCGAACAGGCTGAATGCGAGGATCGACGGGCCGACCAGGTGGCGGCGAGTCTTGCCGGTGTTGCTGTTGCGCAGTGCCATCTTCATGGGATGTCTCCTTTACCAGCCATGGGTCAGGGATCGGTCTGAGCCCCTGCAAACCTTGCTTGCATTGAAACGCGGCAACGTATCCGGCCTGTGTCCAATTGCCGGCTGGATGAAAGACTGTGTATCGGGACGTCGCGCTGACACTGTGTGATACACAGCGGCGTCCTGCGTAGGCCGTGCTGCCGAGCGTACGCCTCGCGAGGATGTAGCCATTGCGCGGGTTTCCGAGCGGATTTGTTCAAACTATTTTCCCGAAGGCATGGAAATCACCCTGTAACTGAGCTTTTCTAATGACTCTGACGACGCGTGATCGACCTGCAGGTTTCCGTGGAGAACAATCGATGCCTACCTTCCAAACGCCTGTCCGGTTGTTCTGTCTCGGTCTAGCCATAGGTCTGTTTGCCATCCCGCTGCACGCCGCACAGTCTCCCTCTGCCAATCCGCCTGCGGAGCAACTGGAACCCAAGGTGCTGGAGGTTCTAAAGGCAATGAGTGCCAGGCTCGCGGGCAGTCAGGGCATGAGTTTCAAAGCCGTCACGACCTACGAGAGGCCCAGCCGGCTAGGGCCGCCCCTGGCCTATGGCACGGTGGATCTGGTCAATGTGCAACGACCGGATCGCCTTCGTGTGTTGACGTCCGGCGACGGTCCGGCCACCGAGTTTTACTACGACGGCAAGAAAGCCT
This sequence comes from Pseudomonas sp. PDM28, assembly GCF_019219115.1. NCBI lineage: Bacteria > Pseudomonadati > Pseudomonadota > Gammaproteobacteria > Pseudomonadales > Pseudomonadaceae > Pseudomonas > Pseudomonas sp. PDM28. The sequence continues at coordinate 2,641 of NZ_JAHUWG010000007.1, read as the reverse complement.
ATGCCTACGAACGTAAAGGCGACTTGCTGGCCCAGGCGGACGCGCCGCCTACCATTGATGCGACCCTGGAGGCCGCGTACCAGCGTGCCGCGATCTATTTTCCGTTTACCGACGTGATCGTTGCCGACCCCTACAAGGATTTGTCCCGGGACATGCGTGTAGCGTTCTACGTCGGCCAAAGCACGGTGGTCGGTGATACCACCACCGATGTGATCGCCTACACCAGCGACAGCGTGTTCGTGCAGGCGTGGATCGGCGTGCAGGACAAGTTGCCACGTCGGTTGCGCGCGGTGTTTCTCGATGATCCGACACGATCCCGGCATCAAGTCGACTTCAGTGACTGGAAGCTCCAGTCGACGATGCCTGCCGATTTTTTCAGGCCTGACCACATCGAAACGGCCCACCGCATTCAGTTTGCCCCACCGCCCGATCTTCGTGCCCCGCAGGGGGTAAAAGAACCCGTGGCGAAACCCTGAACAAGGAGACTGACCCATGAACAGATCTACCTTGAAATTCGCCGGCCTGCTTGTCGCGCTGCTCACCTGCAACCAGGCAGCAGCCTGGTACCACGCTTCCGGCTTCGGGCGTACTTACGGAGGAGGGGGCTCATGGAGTCATTCGGGTGAATACGGCTCGGCTTCGGGCGGTGGCGGCAGTTGGAGTGGCGAAACCAATCGCGGCGGCTCGGCTTCCGGAGGTGATGGGAGCTGGAGCGGCACAGGCTATCGCGGCGGTACGGCGTCCGGTGGCGAGGGCTCGTGGCACGGCACGGGCGCGGAAGGTGGAACGGCTTCGGGTGGCGAAGGTGTCTGGCATGCGCAGGGTGAAAATGGCGCCACCGCCGCCGGCTATCACGCGGATGGCTATGGCACGACGGCTTACCGCCCCCCCGTTTATGGCACAACCGCCTACCGCTCCGTGCCTTACGGCACCGCTTACTACCATCCGCCAACCGCGGTGATTGCCAGCAGTGGCTGCTACAACTGTGGCTATAACGAGGGCGTCAATCCGGCAGCTGCCGCTGCGGCCGGCGTGGTCGTCGGTGAAGCAGCCGCGACGGTCGCCGACCAGAACGCCAGCTATAACGCCGGCATGGTGGCCTCCGCACCACCGACAATGCCCATGGGCGCGACGTACGCCTCACTGCCTCCGGGTTGTGGCTTGATAAGCTTCTCCAATACCACGTATTACCAGTGCGGCAACTCCTGGTTACGACCGTCCTTTGGTGCCAACGGGGTTTATTACACCGTCGTGCCGATGCCTTGACCTTTTGGCTGAAACAGCCAAAAGGTCAAGGGCGGGCGGCTCATGGACGGGGCCCGAACTGTCAGGCGACGTTCATGCTGCGGTGCGTGTTGACCAGGTTCTGCACGACGCCCGGATCCGCCAGGGTGGAGATATCCCCCAACCCTTCGTATTCGGCCGCCGCAATCTTGCGCAGAATCCGCCGCATGATCTTGCCCGAACGGGTCTTCGGCAGCCCCGGTGCCCACTGGATCACATCCGGCGAGGCAATCGGCCCGATCTCCTTGCGCACCCAGTTTTTCAGTTCCAGGCGCAACTGCTCGTTCGGCTCCTCGCCGTTTTTCAGGGTGACGTAGACATAAATGCCCTGGCCCTTGATGTCGTGCGGCACACCGACCACTGCCGCTTCGGCGACTTTCGGGTGCGCGACCATCGCGCTTTCGATCTCGGCGGTGCCCATGCGGTGGCCGGAGACGTTGAGCACGTCGTCCACGCGACCGGTGATCCAGTAGTAGCCATCGGCATCGCGACGGGCGCCGTCACCGGTGAAGTACATGCCGCGGAAGGTCTTGAAGTAGGTGTCGACGAAGCGGTCGTGATCGCCAAACAGCGTGCGCGCCTGGCCCGGCCACGAATCGAGAATCACCAGGTTGCCCTCGGCCTCGCCTTCGATGATGTTGCCCAGGTTGTCCACCAGGGCCGGCACCACGCCGAAGAACGGCCGCGCCGCCGAGCCCGGCTTGAGGGCATGGGCGCCCGGCAGCGGGCTCATCATGTTGCCGCCGGTTTCGGTCTGCCACCAGGTGTCGACGATCGGGCAACGGGACTTGCCGACGTTCTTGTAGTACCAGTCCCAGGCTTCCGGGTTGATTGGCTCGCCCACCGAACCCAACAGGCGCAGGCTGCTGCCATCGGCGCCTTCTACCGCGGCGGTGCCCGAGGCCATCATGGCGCGGATTGCGGTCGGCGCCGTGTAAAGGATGTTGACCTTGTGCTTGTCGACGATCTTCGCCACCCGGGTGATGTCCGGGTAGTTCGGCACGCCTTCGAACAGCAGGGTGGTCGCGCCGTTGGCCAGCGGGCCGTAGACGATGTAGCTGTGGCCGGTGACCCAGCCGACGTCGGCGGTGCACCAGTAGATTTCGCCCGGGCGGTAGTCGAACACGCGCTCGTGGGTCATGGCGGCGTACAACAGGTAGCCGCCGGTGGTGTGCTGCACGCCCTTCGGCTTGCCGGTGGAGCCGGAGGTGTAAAGGATGAACAGCGCCTCTTCGGCGCCCATCTCTTTCGGCGCGCACACGGTGCCGGCCACTTTCATCAGGTCCTCGAACCAGATGTCGCGGTGCTGGTTCCACTTGATCTGGCCACCGGTGCGCTTGCACACGATGACTTTCTG